>CBFDBC010000201.1:0-6305 GCA_965602945.1 uncultured bacterium
TGTAGCCGTTGGTCTTGTGTTCCAGGTTTTCATGTGCCCACAGCGCCCCCAGCACCGCCCAGATGAGGAATACTCCCTGATAGAATATGTAGGAGGGATCTTCGGGGTCAGGGCCTGTGATCCGGTCGTAGTTGAGCAGCGGAAACAGGACGACCATATACAGGCCCACATAGAACACGAACATGATTGAGAACTTCTGGATCAGGCGCAGCATGTCAGCCTCCGTTCACCAGAGCGATCAGGATATCGTCCAGGCCCACGTTCTCCACCCGGACGTCCCCGCTGGAAATGCCGGCAGCCAGGCCGTCTTTGAGGGCCTGATAGTCACGGATGATCCCCGTGCTTCCGAATATCTGGGTTTCCACCCGTTCCAGGGAACCCAGCACCTCGTCCGGAACCGCACCCGGCTTGTAGTGGATGATCTTCCAATTGGAAAGAAGCTTGTCCTTGGAACTGAACATGGCAATGCGGCCCTGGATCATGTAGACGATGTAGTCAGCGATACGCTCGATGTCATCCGTTATGTGGGAGGAGATCAGCACGGTCTTGTTTTCCTCGGCGGCGACGGAGTGCAGAAGGTCGAGGACATCACGCCTGACGACCGGATCGAGGCCGGACGTGGGTTCGTCCAGGATGATGAGATCAGGTGCATGGGAGAGGGCTATCGCCAATGAAAGTTTGACCCGCATGCCCTTGGAATATTTCTTGATCCGCTGTTTGGGAGGGAGCTCGAACCGGTCCAGGAATCGGGCAAAGGTCTCAGGCTCCCAGGCGGTGAAAAAATGGGAAACGAATCGCCCCGTCCAGGCGGCGCTGCGCTGTTCGTAGAAAAACTGTTCTTCACCCACGTACCCGATGCGGTTCTTGATCTGCGCCTCATCCCGGTCATGGCCGAGCCCCAGGACCTCCAGGCGGCCCGAATCCGGGCGGATCAGGTTCATGATCATCTTGATAGTGGTAGTCTTGCCGGCCCCGTTGGGACCGATGAGCCCTGTCACATACCCCTTGGGGACATCCAGATCTATCCCGTCCAGTACGAATTCCTCGTAGGTCTTTTTGAGTTTTTGCAGCCGTAAAACATGTTCCATTTCCATTCTCCTCGATCGATTACATGAAACACAGGAATACAACCAGGAAGATCAGGGCCATAAGGATCAACACCTTTGCCTCAATGATGCCACGTATTCTGTTCATTCCTCGTCTCCCAGTGAGTGTATGATGTCCACCAGCTCAGACGGCTCGATCCCGAACCGTTTCCCGGTGTTCAGTATTTTGCGTATCTCGTCCTTTGCCTCTAAGAGTTTTTCGCTGCGCAGCTTCTCCCGGTTGATGTCGGCCACGAAGGACCCCAGGCCCGACCGGGTGAGGATATACCCCCCGGTCTCCAGGTCGGCATAGGCGCGTTTGATGGTGATCTCACTGATCTTCAGCTCCCGGGCCATCTCCCGGATGGAAGGAAGCCTGTCTTCCGGCTTCAACGTGCCGTCGGCGATGGCATCCTTGACCTGATCCGTGACCTGCTTGTACATCGGGTCCGGATTAAGCGGTGAAATCAGAATAAACATTTCGCTTCGGCCTCCAGTGAGTATATTGAATATACACAGTATACGAGGCAAGCACGCTGGTGTCAAGTTTTTTTTTAAAAAATCTTGTCAGAAAGGGTGATGGGCACGCAGGGACACGCACCCTCTTCGGTTGATTCTATATAGATGCGGGGCCCGGCGGCACCATCGGGCCCCTATCACTCAGAGGTAGATGTCCAGCAACCCGGTTTGGTGGTTAAAGGCGGTGATCTGTTCATCCCACTGCCTGTGAGAAAGATATTTGTCTCTCCAGTATCCTTCGTCATACCACTGCCGGTCCAGTTCCTCAACCTCCTTCCCCAGCTGTTCTACCCAGGTGAAATATTTCAAGTTGTGCATCCGTTTACGGTCCCAGTAGCCGAGCTCCATCACATGATCCGTTGTCAGGGCCATCAGGCAGGCATCGTAGTCCCTGCCTGCCTGCATCTCGGTGTATACGCCCCGTTCCCGTCTCAGTTCCTCCAGGCGCGAGTGGTAGAATTCCATGGAGTCGGTGGCGACTGTGAGGACCAGGTCTTGGCCGCTCCATTCGAAGTATTTCGCGGACTTGATCGCCCCGATGAGGTTGGCGATCCCGGAAATGCCCAGGAGAGCGAGACTCCGCACGCATTCCTCGGGGACACCCTGGGAGATCAGGAATTCCTTTCCCTTGGCCTCGTTGAACAGCCTGATCAGCCGCATGCAGGGCTCGTCGTCGATCCCTGCCACCAAGTCCATGTTCCTGAGGTTGTGGATCCAGGGAACGTGTTTGTCACCGATACCTTCGATGCGGTGCTCTCCATAGCCGTTGTGCAGCAGGGTGGGGCAGGGCCAAGCCTCTCCCGCTCCGATCTTGATATGGGGGAATGACTCACGGAGGTAATCCCCTGCGGCCAGGGTGCCTGCCGATCCCTGGGTCAGGAACAGCCCGGCCAGCCTCTGGCCGTCCCCCTTTTCCCGGAGGAAGACCTCCTGCATGGCCCGCCCGGTGCATGTGTAGTGCCACACGGCGTTCCCGAAGTCCTCGAACTGGTTGAGGATCACGATCTCATCCGGCCGTTCGCGCTTCAGGGCGAAGCTCCTGTCGTATACCTCCTTGACATTGCTCTCCGATCCTGGTGTGGCGTGGATCTCGGATCCCATCTTTTCAAGCCAGATGAACCGCTCCCGGGACATGCCCTCGGGAAGCACGGCCACCGAGGGACAAGCCAGCAGGTTGGCGTTGAAGGCACCGCCCCGGCAGTAGTTCCCAGTGGACGGCCAGAGTGCTTTCTGCCGTGTGGGATCGAAGGCGCCCCGGACCAGCCTCTCCACCAGAGGCCCGAAGGTCGCTCCCACCTTGTGAGATCCGGTGGGGAAATATTTCCCCAGGAGGAAAACGATCCGGGCGGGGATGCCGCTCAGCTCGGGAGGGATCTCGAGAGTGTTGGGAGTCCCGAATCCACCGCCTTTTTCCGTGGGTTCGTTGTGCCAGGTGATCCGGAACAGGTTGCGGGGATGGAGGTCCCACAGCCCGATGTCGCCTAGTTCGTCTTTGATCCCGACAGGGAGGGTTTCCGGGTCCGCCATCTGCCCGTACGTGGGGATCAGGATGTTGCGCTCGCGGCAGCGCTCGATGGTGCGCTTTAAGACATCCTCAGATTGGATCATGCAGCCCTCCCTTCCGGATATGCTGTCGCCCGTGAGCCCCGGCTGACTCCAGTGGGGACCACGGCAGGCTCAGCAACGGTCTGTTTTCGCCTATTATAGGGCAGCGGTGCGTGAAATGCGAATCATGCGGTTTTCCGGGATAAGGGGCCATGATCAAGACCTCCCGGTACCCAGATAGGACTTTACTCTTTTGGAGATTTCTGGTAATTTAGTCTACCTCCACAAGCCCTGTGAGGAGAGGTGTCCGAGTGGCTTAAGGAGCACGCTTGGAAAGCGTGTGTGCGGTACTCCCGTACCAAGGGTTCGAATCCCTTCCTCTCCGCCACCCCCCCCTTCAATCACCCGTCGAAATCTTTGACCTTAGGGTATTTCTTGAAGAATTCTCGTGTGGTCATGGCGACGGTGCCGCTCATCAGCGCCAGACCGACCAGGTTGGGAAAGGCCATCAGCGCGTTGGCAATGTCTCCGATGTAGAAGGCCAGCTTGATGGAGATGACGGAGCCCGTGAAGATGAGGCCCACGAAGATGACCCGGTAGGGGTATGTGACCTTGACCCCGAAGAGGTATTTCATACACTGCTCACCGTAATAGTACCAGCCGATCAGGGTGGAATACCCGAACAGCAGGGAGGAAAAGGCGACCACCAGCCCGCCCACGATGGGCACGGATTTCGAGAACGAGGCGGCGGTCATCGCCGTCCCGTCCAGCCCGCTCTGCCACATGCCCGTCGACAGGTTGATGAGGGCCGTGATGGTGCACACAACGATGGTATCGATGAACACCTCGCCCACGCCGATCAGTCCCTGGTGGACCGGAGAGGGTGTCTGCGCTGCCGCATGTGCGATGGGGGCGCTCCCCAACCCGGCTTCGTTGGTGAGCAGGCCGCGTCGAAAGCCGTGCTGGATGGCCATCTTGACACCCGCCCCCAGGAAACCCCCTGCGGCTGCGGTCGGAGAGAAGGCCTGCTTAAAAATGAGCAGGAAAACCCCCGGGATCTCGGTTATGTGGGCGAAGATCACGATGAATCCGAAGATGAAGTAGATGATGATCATGATGGGGACAAGCCGTTCGGCCACGGCGCCGATGCGCTTGATCCCGCCGATGATGACCAGGCCCACGGCAAAGGCGACGATGATGCCGACGATGTACTTGGGAACCCCGATCTCACTCTCGAAAGCCAGGGCCATCTGGTTGGCCTGCATCATGTTGCCCGTGCCGAAGAGCGCGGCAAATGCCCCGCACACGGCGAAAGCGGGTGCCAGGATCTTGGCCAGCCACTTGATTTTGACGCCGTTCTTGATGTAGTACATGGGGCCGCCCGCGATGGTGCCGTCCTCATACTTTTCCCTGTACTTGACTCCCAGCAGTGCCTCGCTGTATTTGGTGGCCATGCCTACGAAGCCGCACATCCACATCCAGAAGATGGCCCCCGGCCCCCCTGTAAACAGCGCCGTGGCCACGCCCCCGATGTTGCCGTTGCCGACCGTTGCTGCCAGGGCCGTGGAGAGCGCGGCAAACGGTGAAACATCGCCCTCACGTTTTTTCTTGCCGATCTTTTTACCCATGAATCCGGCGAAGATCAGCTTCATGCCTTCGCCCAGGCGGCGGAACTGGATGAATCCGGTTTTATAGGTCAGCCAGAGTCCGACAAAGAACAGGATCGGGACCATGAAGTTCCACATGTTGCTGGCGGTGGAATCGACCCACAAAGACAGATTCTCATAAAATTGTTGCATGGCGAAGCTCCTTAGGGAGAGGGCGGGATGAGTTCCGGCCGGGGCCGGTCGTCGGGAGATGCTTACTCAATATCTCTGTCATATTGTCAAAGATAGCTTATAACACAATTACCGGGATACCCGCAACCGAGACCGGCCTAATTATGTGGTTTTTTTCGCGGGCATCTGCTATAAATATTTTCATCAGGAGGATGTACGAACATGACAGAAAAATGTGATTCCCGGTTTTTCAAAGACATGGAAGAGATCTATGGAGCACACAACTACCATCCCCTGGATGTCGTGCTGTCCAGGGGCAAGGGGATCTGGGTGTGGGATGTCGAAAACCACAAATACCTGGACTTTCTCAGTGCGTACTCGGCTGTAAACCACGGCCACTGCCATCCCCGCATCCTCCGGGCCTTGAACGATCAGGCCAAGAAACTGACGCTCACCTCCCGGGCCTTCCGCAACGAGCAGTGGCCTCTGCTGGCCAAGGAGCTCAGCACTCTGACCGGGTTTCAGATGGTACTGCCCATGAATTCCGGGGCGGAGGCCGTCGAGACCGCGGTCAAGGCAGCCCGGATGTGGGGCTACCAGACAAAGCGGATTCCCGAGAACAAGGCTGAGATCATCGTGTGCGAAGACAACTTCCACGGCCGCACCACAACCATCATCAGCTTCTCCACCGAGCCTCTCTACAGAAAAGATTTCGGGCCCTACACGCCGGGATTCAGGGTTATCCCGTATGGGAACGTGGAGGCACTGGAAGAGGCCATCACTCCCTACACGGCCGCATTCCTGGTGGAGCCCATCCAGGCCGAGGCTGGTATCCTGATCCCCCCCGACGGATACCTCAAGCGTGCGCAGGATATCTGCCGGGCGAACAACGTCCTCCTCATGGCGGACGAGATCCAGACAGGCCTGGGACGGACCGGCCGCCTTTTCGCATGCGAACACGACGGGGTGGTGCCGGATGTCATGATCATCGGAAAATCCCTGGGCGGCGGTGCCTATGCCATATCCGCGGCGCTCTCGCAGCGGGAGGTCCTGGGGCTCTTCACACCTGGAACGCATGGCTCGACCTTCGGTGCCAATCCGCTGGCCTGCGCCGTGGCGCGAGAGGCCCTCGAGGTGCTGCAGGACGAGGAGATGGTCGAGAATGCCGCCCAGATGGGAGACTATTTCATGAACCGGCTGATGTCTCTCAAGAGCCGGCACATCCGCACGGTTCGCGGCCGGGGCCTGCTCATCGGGATCGAGCTGGAACCCGAGGCCGGCGGCGCGCGCCGCTTCTGTGAGGCCCTGGAAAAGGAAGGACTGCTCTGCAAGGAGACGCACGAGCATGTCATCCGTTTTGCGCCTCCCCTGATCATTA
>CBFDBC010000202.1:0-6300 GCA_965602945.1 uncultured bacterium
CGACAAGGCCATTGAAGACTTCGAACATGCCGCCGCTCTTATCGAGGGCACCGAGGATGCCATCGAACCGGACGGCATGCCCAACGCTCGGAATATCCCCGTCAGCTCCCTGCACTCCAACATCTGGTATCACCTCGGCTTGGCGTATTACCTGAAGAACGACCTGGACAATGCGCTCCGGGCATACCGGGCAGGACTCCAGGCCTCCCATAACGATGACAATCGAGTTTCCCTGACTCACTGGCTCTATATGTCCCTGCGGCTGCTCGGACGGATGGATGAAGCCGAGCAGTCACTGGCGCCGATCCTACCCGAAATGGACATCATTGAAAACTCCGCCTATCACAAGCTCTGCCTCTTTTACAAAGGTGAACTCGCGCTCGAAGACCTCACCGATCCGGAGTTCAGCTCCATCATGAACGATGCCGTGGCCTACGGCGTGGGCTGCTGGTATTTCTACTCCGGTGATAAGGAAAAAGCCAGGGCGGTATTCGAAGAGATCCTGGAGAGAGACTCATGGGCCTCGTTCGGATACATCGCGGCCGAGGCGGACTATGTTCGAGCCTTCGCGCGTAGCCGGTTCTGAGAAAAGCCTAGGGCTCAAGTAAGGCCGCTCGCCAGCCGGCTTTGAGCTGCACGGCCAGGTCCTGAACGGTCTCCGCGTTCTCTGCATGACCGGCGATGTTGATATTCTCATCCGGATCGGACTGGAGATCATACAGCTCGACGCCGGCCAGTTCTCCTGCGGTCTTTGTTTCATCAGCCCAATGATACCATTCCACATAATGGTATCGTGAAGTCACCATGGAGTACCCCATGTAGCGTTTCCCATCGGGAGAATTGCGGGGGCGGCGGACATACTGGCTGAAGGCCGCGGATTTCAGTGCCTGTTCGGGATGCTCGAGCAGTGGCTTGAGGCTCGTGCCTTCCATGGTGTCCGGGATCTCGATACCGGCCAGGTCACAGAGCGTGGGATAGAGGTCCACGAGTTCCGTGAGATGGCTGCTCTTCCGTCCTTTGGTACCGACACCGGGCGCTCGGATCAGCAGCGGTACCCGGGTGTCGATGCTGTAATTGGTCTGCTTGCACCAGCTGCCGTGCTCCCCCAGTTTCCAGCCATGGTCCCCCCAGAAGACGACGATCGTGTTTTCGTCCAGCTCCAGCTCCTTCAATCCGTCCATGATCTTACCGATACAGGCGTCGATGAAGCTCACCGAGGCATAATACCCATGTTTCAGCAGCCGGGAGGTTTCCTCCGGTAATCGATAGGCAGATGGGTGTTTTACAAACTCCAGGTCATAGCAGGCCTTCAGTTCGTACATTGAATTCATTGCCATGATCGGGGAATCCTCGGGCAGGAAGGGATTCCCGGCCGGGGAGATTTTATCCCTGTCGTAGAGGTCCCAGTATTTCTTGGGAGCCACGAACGGCAGATGCGGCCGGTAGTATCCCAGGGCCAGGAAGAACGGCTGGTCCCTGTCCTTCAACCGCTTCAGTGTCTCGAGCGCCATCTCGGTCTGGGCCCCGTCATAGAACGCATTGTCGGGGGCGTCGAAACTCTCTGTAGACCGGCCGTAGGCCCAGCCGCCGCCGTAGGCGTTGGGATTCTTCTCGATGCGCCGGGCCCGGACAACAGCATGCTCTTTCTTTATCTCATCATCATGATAAAAGGTCTCGGGATCACGATCGATCAGCTCGGGTGTGTTGTACGCATCAGGACGCAGGTCAGGTTCGTCAAAGGAAACCAGGTCCGGCATGTGGTTGTGGAAGATCTTGCCCATGGAGACCGTGTGATACCCGAACCTGGAAAAATGCTGGGGCATGGTCACTGCCGCGGGATCTATCTCCCGGAACTTCTCACCCAGGCTCCACACACGGGTCGTGTCGGGCCGCATGCCCAGCATGACGCTCGCCCTGGAAGGTGCGCAGGCCGCTGCCTGGCAGTAGGCCCGCGTGAAGACCAGCGCCTCCCGCGCGAACCGGTCGATGTACGGGGTCCGGATCTCCGCGTTTCCGTAGCATCCCAGCTCCGGGCGCAGGTCATCGACGATGATGAAAAGTATGTTGGGGCGTTTCGCTGCCGATGGCCCGCCGCAGCCGAGGAACAATACCGCCAGCCAGGCAATAACCACGAATTTAAAGGCGAATCCCCATCCGGAAACCTTTGTTTTTTTTGTCATCCCAGATCTCCTCGAGCGTATAAAATGTTCAAGGCGATAGTACTTCGGAATGCGGGAACTTTCAAGCCGGGACGACAGGTTTATTCCAGACAGAGGCGCATGATGAGCCTATCCCTCGCCCTTTCCGGGGGAATCCCGACGGACGCGGCCTCCTCTTCGAGCTCCTCGACAAAATCGCTGCGCTCCTGGAGATGGGGATGGGGATGCCGATCCGCCGTGTGGAATCCCAGCCTCTCCCAGAAGGTTTTCCCGGCACTGCCGGTCATCCGGTATATAAGTGGAAGGTCCTCGAAAGCGTCGACCTCTATTCGTTCCCACCCGTTGGCCTTCGCCCACTCGATCAGGGAACGGACCATGCGCGAGCCTATCCCCTTTCGCTGGAAGGGATTGTCCTCGCGCTGGGGACTCCCCGTCATCAGGCAGTGGATGAGCAGGGTCTTGTCCCGGATCTGCGCAAGGGGCGGAAACCCGGCCTGCACAAAATCATCGGAGGGCCCGTTGGGATGATCCTGCTGGAGGCAGAGCTCACCGGCTCCCATCATCTTCCAGACGACCCTGGGATAGAACCGCATCTGCCCCACAACCTGGTCGCCGTCACGTGCCAGGATGGCGCAGGCCCCGTAGGTTCGGGTGAGTGCCTTCAGTATCGGGACGTTCCGTTTACGGTAGCGTTTCCAGTCTACCTGGCTGTCGGAGGGCCACTGTTCGATGGTCCCGCAGGCAAGCGGCCCGGAATGAAGGCAGCGCCAAAGTATGAACTCCTCGGACATCGGTTCGATCACGACATCGTCTGGCATGATTCTCCTTATGCTTCCTGCAGCAGCCTCAGGAGCAGCGGACCGAGCCCTGCGTCGTCCGTATTGGCCAGGATGATAATTCCGGCCTGGTCGGAACTCCGGAAGCACATGAGGGCGTTGATGCCGGGATCGCCTCCGCTGTGAGCCCAGATCGAATCCCCGCCCGGAAGCGCACGTTCCATCCAGCAGAGCCCTCCCCCGAAATGGTCGTGTGAGAATATCGTCCGCACCGTTGCCGGTTTCAGGATGCGCTTGTTCTCGAAGGCCCCCTCATTCAGATAAGCCTGGAGAAAGCGGGCCAGCTGAAGAACGCTGGTGCGGACAAGCCCGTCCGGGTAGTTGGGGAAGCTGTACAGGCAGTGGGGATAGAATCCGCCGGCCTCCGATGTCTTCTCCGTCCTCCCCCCCTCTTCCTGCATGATGGGGCGGGATTCTCCCGCAGGGATGTGTGAGTAAGGCCGTGCATGCCGGGACAGGTCCAGGTCCTTGAGATACCAGGACGTAGCGGGCATACCGAGCGGCTCAAAAATGTGTTCCCGGCAGTAGTCGCTGAAGGGTGTCTTCGAGATCTTTTCCACCAGGTGGCCGAGCAGGCCGAATCCCACGTTCGAGTAAGGCCGGGGCTGGGCGGGAAGCTCGCCCTCCTGGCCCGGCTTCCAGACATGGAAGTTCTCTTCGGCATCGTGGTACTCCCCCCCGGGAGTGAAGTACTGTTCGAGCCATGTCTTCAGAGTCACCCGGGGATCTCCACAGGCATAACTCTCCCCGTAGGACGGCCCGTCCTTTATGGAAGACCTGTGGGTCAGGAGCTGCCTGAATGTGATGGGAGCCTCCGGGAACCTCGGGTTATTCACCTTGAAGCCCAGATAGCCGTCGACATCGTCATCCAGCTTGAACCTGCCCTGCTCCCAGAGCTGCATCACGGCCGTGGCCGTGATCGTCTTGGAAACGGACCCGATGTTCTGCAGGGTCTTTTCCGGGTCATAGGGGATCTTGTTCCCGATATCGGCCCAGCCATATCCCTTAGCCCAGGCCACGGCGCCCTCTTTGATGATGCAGACACCCAATCCGGGGATGGGACGCGAGTCCATGTGTTTTGTTATAAAGTCATCCAAATCTTCCGGCGTTGGGAATGCCCAACGCGGCAGAATGAGGCCGCCGGTAGAAACCAGCGAGGTCTTCATAAAATCACGTCTGGAAATATTCAACAATGCCTCCCTTCAAGCACTTCAGCATGCCGTAAAGTACATGGGTCATAATTTACTTTCATTTAAATAAAAAGGGAAGATAAAATCTGCAATAGTATCGGAGGGAGTCCTTTTGACTTGGGGCGGCACTTGAGATAATCTGTACCCCAATGCAGCACCTGGTATCGGGACGGGGATTGTGATGCTGCTGGGGATCGACCTGGGGTCCGTCAGCAGCCAGGCCCTGCTCCTGGATCCTCAACGCGGCACCCAGCGCCGCAGCGAAGTCCTCAACCGGGGCCAGGCGCAGGAGACCCTGGAGGAGATCGTTGGGAGCGTCCTGGAAGGTCTCCAGGCCTCCGATTTGCGCGTTGGCATTACCGGCTGCGGGCGGGACGCCTGCCCCTCCCATCCCCACATATACGCATGCAACGAGCTGGTGGCCCTGGCCATCGGGGGGAGCCATGAATCCCCGGAGGCCCGGTCCATTATCGAAATCGGCGGGCAAACCTCCGCCTGGCTGAGCATCGATCCCACATCTTCCTCCCAGGGGGGATCGGCCGAGATCCGGGACTTTTCTCTGAACACGCGCTGTGCGGCCGGTTCCGGGGCTTTTCTGGAGCAGCAGGCCGCCCGGCTGAAGATGACCATCACAGAGTTCGCTGAATCCGCCGGCGCCGCGCAAAAAGGCGCCACCATCGCCGGACGATGCAGCGTGTTCGCTAAGAGCGACATGATCCACCTCCAGCAGAAAGGAACTCCCCTGGAGGAAATCGCCTACGGACTGTGCCAGGCCCTGGCCCGGAACTATGTGGCGACCATCCTCAAAGGACGTGAGAACGTACCGCCGGTCCTGCTCACGGGGGGAGGGTTTCTAAACAGAGGTCTGGTCCGGGCTTTCCGGGAAATCCTCTTGCTGTGGGACGGCGACTTTGTCCAATCTCAGGCACCCTCTTACACATCCGCCCTCGGCGCGGCCCTGACCGCCGCGCAATCCCCGCACCCTCTCACCGTGGACGAGATCCACACCTGGTTGAGCGGGACGGTTTCCGGGGAGCGCATGCTCCGTTGTTTCCTGCCTCCTTTGGGAGGGGCCGCTCCGTCTCCGCCGGAAGAGCCTGAACCGGGGAAGGATGAGCCAGTCAGAGGTTACCTGGGTGTGGACGTGGGTTCGGTCAGCACCAACCTGGCGCTCGTCGACATTGAAGGGCGAGTCAAGGCCGGCATTTATCTCCCGACCAGGGGAAGGCCGCTCGAGGTCATCAAGGAGGGATGTGAACAGCTCTTTGATAGATGTTCCGGAGGACTGGAGATACTGGGCATCGGCACCACCGGCAGCGGCCGCCACCTGGCAGGCGAATATCTGGAAGCGGACGAGGTCCGGAACGAGATCACATGCCAGCTTGCGGGAACCCTCCCCTATTTCCCGGAAGCGGATACGATCTTCGAAATTGGGGGACAGGACTCCAAATTCATCAAACTGCAGGACGGCAGGATCCAGGATTTCACCATGAACAAGATCTGCGCGGCGGGAACCGGTTCTTTCCTGGAGGAACAGGCCGAGCTGCTGGACCTGGATATCAAGCGGGATTTTTCACGGCTGGCCCACCGGTCCGAGGCCCCGTCCGACCTGGGAAGCCAGTGCACGGTATTCATGGAATCCGAGCTGGTCAGCGCCCTGAGCCGGGGCGAGAGCGTATCGGATGTCACTGCCGGGCTGGCCTTTGCCATCGCTCGCAATTATCTGGAAAAAGTGGTGGCAGAACGCCCGGTGGGAGAACGCATCGTGTTCCAGGGAGGTGTCGCCTCCAATCCGGCAGTGGTCAACGCTTTCGCCCGCCTCCTGGAACGACCGGTTCCGGTTCATCCCTACAACCGGATATCCGGTGCCATCGGAGCGGCCTTGATCACCCGCCGGACCGTAGAACAGAAAGGGAAAGTATCACCTGACCTGGCCCAGATGCAGGAACGCATCCGGCGCCCGTCCAGAGTCTCCAGCTTTGAGTGTCGCCACTGCACCAACCACTGTCAGGTCAACCGGATCGACCTGGGAAACCGCCGGATCTTTTTCGGGGATATCTGCGAGCGATACACGGCCAAACAAAGGGCCGGCAGACCGGGCGAGGGCCGGGACAA
>CBFDBC010000203.1:0-6290 GCA_965602945.1 uncultured bacterium
GACCGGGGCCTTCTCCTGGTAGATCTCCCACAGGGTGTCACGGGCCTCACCCAGGGACTTAAAGAGAGGGTGGGATTCGTCCGCCCGCTGGGTCCCGATGATGCTGTAGTCTTCATCCACCAGCACCAGTTTCTGGGCCCGGTTCATGATGCCCGCAGTGCCCACGCTGCAGATGGCCACGATCTGGTCTTTTTGCGCCCGCTGGATCAGCTCGCCGTAGGTCATGTCCTTCTCCTCCACCGTTATCCTCATCTCTTCGAGGACACCGCAGATGCCTTGGATGGTGACCGAAGGCAGGATAAGCGAGCTCTCAGGGATCTTGATCACGGTCCCGTCCTCCAGGCCGAAAAGGCAGCAGGAGGAGTCCCATTCGGTGACCTTGCGGGTCTCCAGCGGTGCGGAGGGATGGTCGTCCAAGAATAGAGCCGCTCCAGCCTCGGGCAGGATCTGACGGGCCTTGTCCACCGCCTTGACACTCATGAGGTAGTTGATCCCCAGCTTGAGGCATCCGGTTCCGTTGACACCGACGGCGCGCACCATATCTGGGATCACAACTCCGCTGAAGGGCTCTCCCAGATAGCTGTCGTAGCGGCAGGCCACGGCCCGGATGGCGGGATTGCCGGGGAAGGTAACACCGATAGACTGGTCTTCATCGAACGTGAAAGGCCGAAGATAACCCTGGGCGTTGAGATCGGCCATCTCTCCCAGGAAAGCCGTCATGTCCGGGTCCTGGAAAAACCGGAGGAGGATGCGCTCGAGTTCATCGACTTCCGGCACGAGTCCCTGTTGGGCGCCGCTCAGGTTGAACGCGATCCCGCGGTGGAAACGCTCCAGGTTCTTGTCCAGATTGAGAAAGATGACCTCCAGCCTTCCCAGCTCGTTCCGTTTACAGAAAAAGCGGATCCCCTCGAAGGCCAGGAAGAGGCCGTAATGGATGGATCGCGAGACGGCAGGCACCTTGGCGTCTGCGTCCAGGATCTCGAATGATTTGTCCTTTAATATGTAGCGGAGCTGCTTGGCGGCCCATTTGGTGCCTTCGAATCCAGCCATGGTGCCTATCCTCCAGAAATCAGATATGAATGAAAAAGGATGAGGTATCAAGATACCATAATTTCATCTGATTTTTAAGCGTAGACTGGCGGTTCTCTTTTGCTCACGGAGAAGACCCGCCCAGCCACCCCATGTCCGCGAACAAAAGAGAACCTGCCGGGCGTTGTCTGCTTCGGCGAAGGATCGTCTCTCTTATTTTTGTGACCATGGGGTGGTTGGGTGGGTCCCTGTCACAAAATAAGAGGGCCGATGCCTATTCGTATTTCAGGGCGGTGGCGGGGTTGGCGACGGCCGCGCGCAGGGCCTGGAAGCTCACCGATGCAAGGGCAACCGCCAAGGCCAGGACCATGGCGGCGACGAAGATCACCCAACCGAGGCCCGTCCGGTAGGCGTAGTTTTCCAGCCAGCTCTTCATCCCGAAATACGCCAGGGGCCAGGCCAGTACGTTCGCAAGGAGGACCAAAAGGAAAAACTCCCGGCAGAGGAGGAGGGTGACCTGCGATACCGAGGCGCCCAGCACCTTGCGGATCCCGATCTCCTTGGTCCGCTGCTCGGCGGTGAAGGAGGCCAGCCCGAAGAGCCCCAGGCAGGCGATCAGGACAGCCAGGACCGTGAAATAGTTGAGCAGGGTCCCGATCCTGGACTCGGCCCGGTACATGCGGTCGAAGGTTTCATCCATGAAGCTGTAATCAAAGGGATAATCCGGGATCACGCGCCCCCAGATGTTCTCTACCGCACTCAGGGAAGCGGGGATATCACCGGGAGCCAGGCGGATAAGCATGTACTGCAGCCGATCGGGAACCACCACGATAGCCAGGGGCTCGATCACTTCTCGGACGGACTGGAAATGAAAATTCTTCATGACACCGACGATCTGTCCGTCGATCCCCAGAAAGCTGAACCGCTCGCCCACTACAGACTCCCTTCCCATCAATTCGGCCACTTCTTCGTTGACGATGAAGGTTTTGGACAGATCGGACTGGTGTTCCCTGGAAAAGGCACGCCCCTCCTTCATCTCGATCTTGAGCGTCTCGATATAATCGAAATCCACCGAACTGAATCCGATCAGGACCGCTTGTTCGGGATCTTTTCCATCCCAGTTGGAACCCCCGGAGTTGCTGCCGATGTTGGAGGGGAGATGGGACGATCCGGTCACACCCAGGACATGCTGGTCCTTGATTAGTTCCTCTTTCAGAGCCTGATAGGACTGCTTGATGTCCGCCCGCAGCGGGATGTAGACCAGGTGCTCTCTGTCCCAGCCCAGCTTGCGGGTTTGCATGTAGGACAGCTGCTTGAAGACCACGGTCGTACCGATGATGAGCAGGAGGGACAGCGTGAACTGGAACACGACCAGGACCCGGCGGAAATTGGTCGCGCCTGCCCCCGATTTGAGAGCTCCCCGCAGCACCTTGAGCGGCTGGAAGGAGGAGAGGAAGAGTGCCGGGTAGCTGCCGGCCACGATCGCGGTGAAGAGTGTGATACCGACGAGTCCGATCAAGATCGCCCCGATCCCGGACACGTTCCAGGAGAGCTCCTTATCCGCCAGCGAGCTGAAGGCCGGGAGCAGCAGCGTCACGATGGCCACCGCCAGCGCCAACGCGATGGTCGCGAAGATCACGGACTCGCCGTAGAACTGGCGGATGAGGTGGCTCCGAAGGGCCCCCACGACCTTGCGCAGCCCCACCTCCTTGGCCCGGTTGGCGGAGCGGGCCGTTGCCAGATTCATGAAGTTGATGCAGGCGATGAGCAGCACGAAGAGCGCGATGATGGAGAAGATGTAGACATAGCCGGCAGCACCCATGGTCTTCTCGAACCCGAAATGCTGGTGCAGGTGGATGCGGGTGTAGGGCATGAGCTCCAGGTCCGTGGCGCTCTGGGGGTTGCGTGTGCGTATGAAGCCGAAGATCCGCTCGTTGACCTCAGCCATGGTCACGCCCTCCTCCAGCTGCACGAAGGTGAGGATGGAATTGGATCCGAAGCTCTGGTCAGTCCGCCCCTCTTTTTCGAGGAATGCGTAGGGGACCAGAATGTCAAACTGGAGATACGAGTTGTGGGGGACGTTCTTCAGGACTCCTGTCACCGTGAACTCGATGGAATTGTTGACCGTGATCACCTTCCCCAGAGGATCCTCATCGGAAAAATATTTTGCCGCGATCTCTTGCGAGATGACGAGGGAATGGGGGGCATCCAGCGCCGTATCCTTGTCGCCCTTGAGGAGGGGAAACGTGAACATCTGCAAAAAAGAGGGATCCACCGCCCGGATGTTGCTCTCGAAAAAGGCCTTATCCCCGAAGCGCAGGAGCTGCCCGCCGGCCCAGACCACACGGGCCGCATCTTTTATCCCGGCGGTCTCATCCTTGAGAGCCGGCCCCAGGGGATAGGGTGTCACCGTCACATGGTAGACCCGGCCCGAGTAGTGCTGGTTCTCCTCCACGCGGTACAGGGTGGATGCATTCTCATGGAACCTGTCGAAGCTCAGCTCGTCCAGGACCCAGATGCTGATCAGCAGGCAGCAGGCCATACCCATGGCCAGCCCAGCGATGTTGATGAAGGCATAACCCTTATGCTTGAAGATGTTGCGCAGGGTGACAACGATATAGTTCTTGATCATGACGGTTCCTCTCCATAGATCCGGAAGGCCAGACTGGTGGTTGGCTGTGAGATTCCCTGTAACATACCATCCATCTATACGGTAATACGTGTGTACCCGCTCAATGTTTCACACAGGCGTGGTTACATACGATTTAGACGCAGAGCCCGATGCTAGAGTTGGCAGGGCCGGGAAAATATCCTAAACTTAGACACGGAAAGGACGGCTTGCGATGAGAACGAAATCATATGTCGGCGCGATACTGGTGCTCTGGCTCCTGAGTCCCGGGCTTCGGATGCAGGCCCAGGACCTCGAGTTCCAGCTGGGAAATTCCATTGAGATCGGCCGGGAGGACCTCCTGTTCGGCTCGGTGACGGCCGTGTGCGAAGATGAGTCCGGAAATGTATATGTCGTGGACCAACTCGAGCACAAGGTATCCAAGTTCTCCCGGGATGGGAAGCTGCTCGGCTCGTTCGGCCGGCAGGGACAGGGGCCGGGAGACTTCCAGAGGCCCAACCGGGTAAGCCTCACCCCGGTGGGACACCTGGCTGTGGCGGACGAGATGTACCTGGTCTCCTTTCTAGAGAAGGACGGGACATTCCTCAGGCGTGTGAAGCTCGAAAGCGGCCTGACTCCGGGCTACATGGGCGATGACCGTTTCTATGCCTGGCGCTGGAGTCCGGACGGGCGGCAGCAGATCATGCTGGACGGCGATGGCAACGTCCTCAAAACCTTCCATTCCGTGTCCCGCGACAGCTTCTCGGTCTCCGCACCTGACCAGAGCGGCCGGAAAGTCATGTTCAATTTCGGGCGCCCACCCTTCTCACCGGGACTCATGTACGCCCAGAACGGCATGTTCACGGCGCTGGCCGTGAGCGACACCTACCGCATCCGGCTGATCGATCAGAAAGGTAAGACGCACACGATCATTGAACGCCGCATGGAACCACAAGTCCTTAACCAAAAGGAGCGGCGATATTTCGAAGACGAATTCCGGGAATTCGGGAAGATGCGCGGCTGGCCCGAGGGCGTGGTGCGGGACATCATCAAAAAACTTCCTCGCACCAAGGTCTATTTCGACCGCATCCTGCTCTCCCCCACGCACGTTTTCGTATGCCGGATCCCGGCGGACATCACCCGGGAAGGAGGCGAATTCCCGGTGGACGTCTTCAGCATCAGCGGAGAGTTCCAGGGTACGGGAACTCTGCCGGAAAAACCGCTCTTCGTCTCTCGAGCCCGGATGTACTTCGAGCGCAGCGACGCAGACGGCAACGTCTGGCTTGCCGTGCGAGATTATTCCCTGGAGTGAAGGGCGAAAGTGATTTAAAATACAGATTCCGATCACCCTGTTCGAGGCGGTGTCATGAAAAAATTTTCCCAGAGATTGAAGGTGCGCTCCTACGAGCTGGATGCCCAGGGCCACGTCAACTATGCCGTGTACCTGAGCTATCTCGAGTATGCCCGAGTGGCCACAATGGAGCAGATCGGCATCCCGTTCCAGGACTATTTCCGGAAGGGCACGGGCATCGTGATCGCCGAGGCGCACATCAAATACCTGCGCCCCGCGACCCTGGGGGATGAGCTGGAGATCACACTGGAAGGCATGAACGCCGGCAAGACCAGCCTGACGTTCCGGCAGGAAATATTCAATACCAGAACCGGGAAAAAGCTTTTCGAGGGCGAGCTGGTGGCCGTGTTCTTGAACAAGGATGGCAAGCCGACCACCATGGACGAGGACTTCCGGGAGGCCTTCCTCTAGCAGGACCGGCCTCATCATGAATAGGAGGAGCCGACGTGGACAACGCAGCCGGACAGGACACTGATACAAAAGTCCGCCTCCCGTCCATCAAGCGGATTGTGGCGCTCGTGCTGGCCGTCACGGGTTACGGCTCCCTCCTTTTTCTTGCGGCAGGGACTCTCGACTGGTGGCAGGCATGGGCCTATCTCTGCCTCCAGCTCGTGATCCTGACAGCCATGCTGCTCCTCATGGTCACCAAGAATCCGGAGCTAATCCCGGCCCGCAGCAAAAGGCACGCCGACACCAAAAAATTCGACCGTATCCTCCTGAGTATCTATGTCCCACTTCCGATTGTCATGCTGGTGGTCGCGGGCCTCGACAAGCGATTCGAGTGGGGTTCCCTGCCCCAGGCCTGGTCTCCAGTCGGGCTTATCCTGCTGGTCCTCGGAACTCTCCCTTCGGCTTGGGCAATTTCCTTGAATCCCCACTTCGAAGCCACTGTCCGCATCCAGGAGGACCGGGGGCACAGGGTGATCTCGACCGGGCCTTACCGGTACGTGCGCCACCCTGGCTATCTGAGCGTGATCCTAACCTCCGCGGCCACGCCCCTGCTCCTGGGCACGCCCTGGGCCTACCTGCCGGTGGGTGCGATTTTCGTGGTTATCGTGATCCGGACGGCCCTGGAAGATAGCGTCCTCCGGCGTGAACTCTCAGGCTATCAGGAATACGCCCGGCGCGTGCGAAGACGCCTCTTCCCCGGCATCTGGTAGAAAACCCCAGCCAAAACCAACGCGCTAAAAGAAAGTGCAGGTTTATTCGTATTTCAATGCGTCCACAGGGTTCGAGACGGCAGCGCGGATCGACTGGTAGCTGACGGTCAGCAGGGCGATCGCCAGCGCCAAAAAGGCGGAC
>CBFDBC010000204.1:0-6062 GCA_965602945.1 uncultured bacterium
AGTACGGCCGGAGGAGGGGATATGAGACACATCCTGACAGCGCTTTTGGTCCTGGGACTCGTATTTAGCCTGGGATGCTGTGCCATGGGTGAGAAAGAAGCCGGGAAGGAGGAAGGCATCATGACTGCAGGGGAGGAACAGACGGGGGGGCTGATCCTGAGGCCGGCGGCCATGCAGCCGCTTCCCCTAGGGAGCATCCGACCGGCGGGATGGTTGAAGGATCAGCTTCGCCTGCAGGCGGACGGATTGAGCGGTAATCTGGATCGGTTCTGGCCGGATATCAAGGACAGTGAATGGTTCGGTGGGGATGCGGATGCCTGGGAGCGGGCGCCCTACTGGTTGGACGGGGTCGTGCCTCTGGCCTTCCTCCTGGACGATGCCGATCTCAAGGCCCGGGTCATGTCCTACATGGACGGCATTATCAAGGCACAGGATGAGACGGGCCGGATCACTCCCGGGGAAGACGTGGGGCGTTATGACCTGTGGGCCGTGTTCCTGGTCCTCAAACCCCTGATCCTGTATCATGAGGCCACCGGAGACGCGCGGGTACCCGGCGCCGTGGAACGCTGCCTGCGCTGGGTGGAGGGCCACATCGATGCCCGGCCTCTATTCAACTGGGGGAAGTATCGCTGGTTCGAATCCCTGATCGCCATATACTGGATGTATGAACGGACCGGGCAGGATTGGCTCCTCGAACTCGCCGTCAAGCTCCACGCCCAGGGCTTCAACTGGATAGATTTCTTCCGCCGCTGGCCGCTCACACGGCCCACGCCTAAGGGGAAATGGACCTACAAGGGCCATGTCGTCAACAATGCCATGGCGATCAAAGCCCCGGCGCTGTGGTGGCGCCTGAGCGGCGAGGACAGAGATCGGGCCATGGTGAAGGAGATGATTCGGCTCCAGGATCGATACCATGGGCAGGTGACCGGGATGTTCACCGGCGACGAGTGTTTCGCCGGGCTGAATCCGTCGCAGGGCACTGAACTCTGCGCTGTAATGGAGTATCTCTATTCGCTCGAAATCCTGCTTTCGGCGACCGGGGAAGCGGAATTCGGAGACCGGCTGGAAAAGATCGCCTTCAATGCCCTGCCGGCCACTTTTTCGCCGGACATGTGGTCGCATCAGTATGACCAGCAGGTAAACCAGGTGGAGTGCTCCATCAAGGAGGACCGGCTCTGGACCACCAATGGTCCGGATTCCAACATCTATGGTCTGGAGCCGAATTACGGCTGCTGCACCGCTAATCTCAGTCAGGGTTGGCCCAAGTTCGTGGAACATCTCTGGATGAGGAGCGCTGACAACGGGCTGGCGGCGGTTGCCTATGCCCCCTGCATGATCAAAACCACTGTCGCAGGCGTAACGGTCGAGATCGAGGTGGCGACAGAATATCCTTTCCGGGAGAACATATCGCTCCATGTGCGAGTGGAGGAACCCGTGCGCTTCCCCCTGCATCTCCGCATCCCTGCGTGGGCGGATGAGGCATCACTCTCCCAGGGAGACGGATCCCAGGGAAATCTTGCGGCGGGGACGTTTTTCAAACTGGACAAGCAATGGGCCGGAGAAACGCGGCTCGAGCTCCGGTTCCCCATGCGAGTCCGATCCTCCCGGCGCTACAATAACGCCATCGGACTGGAGAGGGGGCCTCTGGTCTACGCGCTGAAGCTGGGGGAGGAGTGGAAACGAGTCAACGCGGACATGCCCCTTCGGGAACTGCCGCACGGGGACTGGGAGGTATATCCCACGACACCCTGGAACTACGCCCTGGACCTTAGTGAAGAGACGCTGGGCCGAGATGTCGAATTTCTAGAACACACGGTAGGCAGCATGCCTTTTTCGCCGGACGGAGCCCCCGTCTCCGCGCGGGTCAAGGGTGTGCTGCTGAATATTTGGGAACTGGTGAACGGTTCGGTGGGAGAGCTTCCCATGAGTCCGGTGAAGGCGGATGGGCCGATAAAGGAGCTCACGCTAATCCCATACGGGTGCACCAACATCCGGGTGGCGGAGTTTCCGACACTGCGCTAACAGGGGCTCGCCTCCGGACGGCCTCCTTATCAGCTTGCCAGGCTGATCTGTCACTCGATGCGGTTTGGGAAATGCAGGTCACTGAGGGAAAAATGCGGAGAATAGAGGGGGGCTGGCTGTGGGGGGTTAGCGGGGCTTTGCTATGGGAGGATCCTGCTCAGCCAGCAGAAACAGGACACTCGTTTAGTCGCATCTGATACGCAAAAGTGAATAAAAAAACACAAAACGTCATTCCCGGGGCTGAAGTGTTTCTAAAGCAGCATCTGGACCAGGTTGCCGGAGCGAAGGTGGGATTAGTCACCAACCAGGCGGGAGTTGACAGGCACGGGAATTTTCTGGTTGATGTTTTTGCTTCCCACCCCCGCGTCGACCTGAAGGCCCTGTTCAGCCCAGAGCATGGGATCCGCGGCCGGGCGCAGGCAGGGGAGTATGTGCCCTTCGAGGTCGATCCCGGCACCGGCCTTCCCGTCTACAGCCTTTACGGACAGCACCGGGCAGAGGGTGCTGATCAGGGAGCCCGGCTGGACGAGGCCATGCGGACGTTTGACATCCGGGAAGAGGGAAAGGTCCCGGAAGCGGGAATGCTCGAAGGCCTGGATGCTATGGTCCTGGATCTGCAGGATGTAGGGACCCGGGTCTACACCTATGCGTCCACAATGGCATACTGCATGCGCGCCTGTGCCGGGGAGGGCGCCCGATTCATAGTGCTTGACCGGCCCAATCCGATAAACGGACTGACAATGGAAGGCCCGGTCCTGGACTTTCCGGAATTCAGCTCGTTCGTCGGGCTCTATCCGGTTCCCTTTCGACACGGATTGACGATGGGGGAGATGGCCAGGCTGTTCAACGAGCGCTTCCTAGACCGTGAAGCCGACCTCACGGTCATACCCATGAAGGGCTGGGAGCGTGCCGGGTGGTATGACCAAACCGGTCTCTCCTGGACCGCACCGTCTCCCAACCTGCCCACTCTGGAGGCTGTGACGGTCTACCCCGGCCAGGTTTTCTGGGAGGGGACGAATGTGTCAGAAGGACGGGGTACGGACCTGCCATTCGAACAGTGCGGCGCCCCCTGGTTCGATGGCCCGGATCTGGCCGGCCCGCTGAACATGCTGGGCCTGCCGGGAGTCGAATTCCAGGACGTCTATTTTCGCCCGGATTCATCGAAATTTGCGGATCAAAGGTGTTCCGGGGTACGGCTGGGCATCACGGATCGGGCGCGCTTCCGGCCTCTGACCGTGTTCCTGTACATGGCCGAGGCTGTGCTCAAGATGTACCCGGGCAGGCTCCTTTTCCACCATGAGTATTTCGACCGTATCATGGGTACGGATACGGTCCGAAAGGCCCTCGAAGACAGGATTCCGGCCGGAGAGATCGTGCGCGGTTTTGAGCCGGGACTGGGAGATTTCGCTGAACTGCGTAAACCCTTTCTTTTGTACGCCTAGCTGTTTGCGACTCCGTGCTTTGCCGCTTATTCAATAATGAAAGTATCCGGTGCCGTGTCCGGCCGGCCGTTAACACACCAAGCGCCGGGGCGATGAGAGTAGGAAAATAGATCAGCGGAGGTTGCGGACGCGCACCTCGATTTCAGGAGTATCCTTGAGCAGGTCTACCAGTTTCTGAGGATCGGTGTTCCCGTAGTGATAAGGGTAGAGGAAGCTGGGCTTGAAGGCCCTGGCTGCTTCCGCCGCCATCTCGGGTGTCATGGTGTAGGGGCGGTTCATGGGCAGGAAGGCTACGTCGATGTCCTGCAAGGCTTCCATCTCCGGCGTGTTTTCGCTGTCTCCGGCCACGTAGATCCTCCGGTCTCCGATCGAGAGGACATAGCCATTGTCTCTGCCCCGGGGGTGAAAGCTGGTATCGGGATCCAGGTTGTAGGCCGGGACGGCTTCGATCCGGATGGAACCGAATTCAGCGCTGTCTCCGTTTTTCATCACGGAGCCTCTCCCGAGTTTGGACCGGCAGGCCTCGGTCAGGTAGATCTGCGTTCCCTGCTTGCTGAGGAGTTCAACGACTTTGAGGTCCAGGTGATCACCGTGTTCATGTGTGATCAGGATGAGGTCGGCCTTGGGCAGAGTTGAGTAGTCAGCATAGCGGCCGACCGGGTCGACGTGGATGACCGCGTCACCAAGGGAAAACATCAAGGTCCCGTGGCCGATGAAAGTCATCCTGAGATCTCCCAGGGATGTTTTCAGGACGTCCTCCTCGAAGTCGGCGGCTTGAACAGCCGCCACAACCAAGGCGAGTAAAAAAATCACTCCCCACGCTGTCTTTTTCATTTTAACCTCCGTTCCATGTCGTCTGACCGATGGAATCCTGTGTCATTTTGAAGGGTCATGCCCGGCTCTATTCAGACCGAGAGCATCTCATGGGCATGGATGAGTTTGTCCCGGACCTTAAGCCCGTGCGGGCAGGATGACTCGCAGGCTCCCGCACATTCGGCGCAGGACAGGGGCTTGCGGGCCGTCTCCAGTTCCGAGTAATAGTGCATGGCATCCTTCTGCATGCGGTAGTCTTCGAAGTACATCGCGAACCGCAGAACATCGTTAACGGCGACATTCCCCGGGCAGGCCGCCTGGCATTCCGTACATCCCACACGGCAGTACTGGTTTCCGGCCTGGCGACGGTATTCCGCTATCACACCCAGGTCCGCCCGGTCCAGCGGTTTGCCCGAGGTCGAAACATATTCTTCCACATGGGAATAGCTGCTCATGGTGGGGATACACGTGTCCACGTTCGTGTTGCTCAGCACCCAGCGAAGTGCCGCCTGGGGGTAGCTCACCTGCTGATTGACCAGGGACTGAAGAGTACCGTGTTTCCCTCCGGCAAAGACCTTCATGGCCACCACGCCGATGCCCTTGTCATGTACCGGCTTGAGCAGGGGCTCGATCTCCGGTCCCTGCAGGTGGTTGTATATCACCAGCACGACTTCCACGAAATCGTTGTCCAAGGCCTGCTTGAGCGTAAGTTTGGCGTTGTGGGTGGAGAACCCCGTGAAACGGATCTTGCCGTCCTTCTTGAGCTGGGCATACGCGGCCCTGAGCTCCGGGTTTTCCAGTAGGTTGAGGTCGTCGACGCCGTGACACAGGGCCACGTCGATGTAGTCCGTCTTCATCCGCTTCAGGCTGTCTTCCAAGCGCTGGATTATGCTGTCCTTGGTGATCTCACCCCGGGAATAGTTGTGTTTGGTGGTCAGGATGACCTTGTCCCGAACCTCGCTCAAGGCATCTCCGATCAGGCTTTCGCTGCGGCTGCGCATGTAACTCTCGGCCGTGTCGAAATAGGTCACTCCCAGTTCCTGGGCATAGCGCAGCACATTGGGCTCGAAAAAGGAGATGGCTCCACAGCTGACGTCCGAGACCTTGAGCCCGGTTTTACCCAGCGTGTTGTACTTGATGATCTTGGGAGAGTCGGACTGGATCCCTCGAACGGGCCGGGTGGGGGCACCAGCCCTGCTTCGGCCTGTGATACCCAGGCCTACGACTCCCGATGTCAATGCGCCAAAAAAACCGCGTCTTGTGATCTTTGCCATTTGTTTCTCCTCGTTAATTCCGTTTATCACTTCTTGCCGAGCCGTATCGGCATCAGAACCTCCAGCGTCTCCGCCAGGGCTTGGTATTCCTCGGACATGAGGTAGATGTTGTAGTTCTCGCTCCGGAAATTGGGGGTCATGACGTTCTTTCCGGGCCCCATAGCTCCCTGGGGCGGACGGTCGTTATAGAGTATGAGCTCCACTTCCCGGTCCTGGAGGGTGAGGACCAGAGTGTCCTCAGGCTCGAATCCAGCGCCCTGGACGCAGCGGGCCGTCCAGTTGGTGCCCAGAGTGAGCCGGCCTCTTTGGAAGGCGAATTCCACGATGTGGCCCTTGAGCTCTCCCGGGTTGATCTCGACATCCCCGGTGTTCACGTCCACGTTCTCGAAATAGCCCGGATCGAGCTCCGGATTCAGGCGCACGTCCTGGATCTCGAACACGCTGCCCCGGGTTCCCACCCGAGAGCTGAACCAGGAGGAGGGAATTCGAATCCCTTCAGCTTCCTGATAGG
>CBFDBC010000205.1:0-6030 GCA_965602945.1 uncultured bacterium
CCCCCCGGATGTCATATATCCGGGCCCCAATTTCGGCTCGGCCGAGCGGGGTTCCCCTCTGTTCCGGACACACTGCTCGGAGTGCCACGGCGCCGGCGGGGAGGGATCGAAAGCGCCGGCCCTGAACAGCCAGGAGCTGCTCAACGCCGCCACCAACGGCTATCTGTTCGCCACCATCTCGCTGGGGCGCAGCAGCACGGAGATGCCTTCATGGGGGATCGGATTGGAGGATCGCCCGGCTTTATCCATTCAGGAGAGGCAGGATCTCGTGTCCTTCATCCGGGGCTGGCAGCGCGTGGTCATCAAGGCCCCGGCCAGACCCGATAAGTAACCGGCGCCTCGCTTTCTGGATCCCACCCAAATTCTTAAAACGCCGGTTTTGGCCCCAAAACCGTGCATTTAAGCCTTTTAAATGGGCCGCCTAAGGGTCTAACTCGTTTGGAATCAATGGGATTTCATGGTCCGTCCCCAATTAACGGAAGGACCAGGAGATCGTGGTGTCGAAGCCGAAGTCGTTGTTTTTAATCCCATCAGACCTGAGAATCCCGTCGAACTTATCGAACAACCTCACGGTGAAATAGAAATCTTTCAGGATCTCGTAGCGGAGGCGCGTATCCAGGTTGATCCGGACGCGTCCCCTCTCGACCAGGCTGGGGAAGGCAGACAGCTGGATACTGAAGTCCAGCTCGGGATGGACGAACCGGAAGGCCTCGAACCGCCCGCCCAGCAGGAGCTCGGCGCCGCTGGTGAATTCGGTTTCGCCCGTGGACTTTTCCCGAGTGTAGGTCACGCCTCCCAGCCACGAAAGCAGCATGCTGTTGGTCTGGATGATATACCGGCCGGTGGCGACACCCAGCAGTTCCCGCAGGGCCAGGCTCAGCTCGTCGTTCTGCTCCAGCTGCCCATATGCCAGGCCCAGCCACCGGTTCTGGAAGATCCGCTCAACCGAGAAATTCAGGTTGTTTCGGCGCGTGTCCTGGACCGCCTGCTGGTTCCGGAAATAGGAGCTGACCATCAGCCCGGTGGACCACTTTGCCGTCCGGTAGTTGGCCTCGCCTCCCAGCGTCCACGTCCACTGGTCGGTGGCCTTTTCATAGCTGAGGCCGGCATCCAGGTATCCACGGATCCGCTTAAAGAAGGTGGCGCGCAGGCGGTCGATCCGGACGATGTCCCTGAGAGAGAGGGTGACACGGGCACTCTCGGTGGTGACGATCACCCGCCCCTTTTCCTCGGCCCTGTCGAGCATGCCCTGATACCGGCGGCCTGACACGGATTCCACATCGAACACATGGATGCTCTGGATGAAGTCGACCTTGAGCCATTCGACCTCCAGTGTCCTCATGTCATCGGTCTTGTACTCCAGCCTCCCGCGCTCCAGCTTTCTGATCTCTCCCGTGATCCGGTCCCCGTTGTGCAGGTAGATGACATCGGTTCTGAGGACGCAAAGGGCTGTCAGACCCCCAAAACTAAAGAGCAAGAGGGACGCAAAACAAAACCGCTTAAGGCTGTTCATTCGTATATTTCCCATACCGAACACATATCATTTCCCAAGAATTCGGTGCCCTCTAAAATACCAACTGAATCCGTCTCAGTCAAGAAAGCCGCGACTATTATTCGTGTTCCTGGCTTTTTTGTCCGGACGTAATTCCCGCATGTTCGGCCAGGCGTACAAGCTCTGCCAGCGAACCGGCCTCCATCTTGTGCATGACGCGTGCCCTGTGGACCTTCACGGTCTTCTCGCTGGTGCCCAGCTCGGAGGCGATCTGTTTGTTGAGCATCCCGGTGATCACCCAGCCCAGGACCTCAAACTCCCTGGGGGTCAGGGTGTCAAGGCGGCGCTGGATGTCCTCCCGTTCGGCACGCGCGGCCCGTTCCTGGACATCTCTCTGAATGGCCGTCTCGATGGCGCCGAACAGGCGCGTCTCGTCCACGGGCTTTATCAGGAAGTCCACGGCCCCGGACTTCATGGCCTGCACGCTCATGGGGATCGTGCCGTGTCCGGTCAAAAAGACCACCGGCATGAAGAGGTCCCGGTTGATCATTTCTTTCTGCAGGTCCAGGCCGCTGAGCCCGGGCATCTGAACATCCAGGACCAGGCAGCATGGGGAGGTGGGCTTCTCCGAGTCCAGGAAAGCCTGGGCCGTGGAGAACACACCAGCATCATAGCCGGCCGACCTGATCAACCTCTGAAGGGCCTTGCGCAGGGAGGCGTCGTCGTCCACCACGAGTACGGTCGGCCTTCCCTCGGTCATGTCTTCTCACCCTCTGAAACGGGCAGTGTGAAGCTGAACGTCATCCCGTATTCCGGGTTGTTTCGTGCCCACATCCTCCCCCCGTGGGTTTCGATGATGGTGCGGTTGACACTCAAACCCATCCCCATCCCTTCGGACTTGGTTGTGAAGAAGGGATCGAAGATCCTGTCCAGTTTGGCCTCCTCGATCCCGATCCCCGCGTCCAGCACCTCAACCCGGACGTGCCGTTCATCCTGCCGGCTGCTGTGGATGACCATCTCCCGCGACCCCTCCTCCTGGTACATCATGGCCTCGAAGCCGTTCCGGATCAGGTTCATCAGGACCTGCTGCAGCTGCACGCGGTCGCCCAGGACCGGGGGTAGATCATCCTCCAGCCGCAGCGAGATCTCCGCCCTGTGGCCAACGGGATCACGCTTCACCAGGGATACCACTTCCCGGACCACCTCGTTGATGTGAACGGGCAGGAACTCCCTTTCCTCCTTTTTCATCATGCGCCGCAGGTTCTTGATCACGGAGGAGGCCCGTTCCGTGTCTTCCGCGATGTCCTTCAGGATTTCGGCCAGCTCATCCATGTCGGGCTCCCCCGCCGTCAGGAATCGCCTGGCTGCCTGCGCGTTGCTCAGGATGGCGGCAAGGGGCTGATTGATCTCGTGCGCCAGAGCACCGGCCAGTTCACCCAGAGTCGTGACACGGGCCATATGCGCAATCTCCTCCCCCAGGGACCGGGCCCTGATGGTTGCTCTTTTCCGGATGAGGATGTTGACAAAGATCTCCCCCAGCAGGCGCATCCTTTTCACCAGCTCGTCCGGCCAGCTCCTTTCCCGGCGGAACGAGCTCAAGGAGATAACGAATTCTACGTTACCCCCCACTTTGATGGGCATGATGACCATGGATCGAAGCCCGATGCTCTTCAGATATGCTTTGTCGTTGGAGGCTTCAGGAGGAAGCTCCTCCTGGATAAGGTTCAATACCACCTGCTCATCTTCGGCGATCCGTGAGACGATCCATGGTGTCGAGTTGGGCAGTTCGGCAGACCAGTAGGGCTCGCAGCCGGAGGCTGTGAAAGAAGCGATGGGCTGCAGCGCGGATCCTCCTTCCGTGAACTCGTACAGAGCTACCATGTCCACATCCAGGAATTCTCCGGTCTTCTGCAGCCCCCCCTCGATCTCCACGTCGACCTGCTCGATCGGGATGTTCACGAACATGGCGGACAGCTCCGAGATCAGCTGTTCGAAACGCAGCCGCTCCTCGCGTTCCTTCTCGATCTGTGTTCGTTCTGTGATATCCTGGACGGTCCCCACCATCCGGGTAGCCTGCCCGGAATCGTCGTACAGGACTTCCGCCTGTTCGTGTACGATGCGGACAGCGCCGCCGGGCAGTGTGATGCGGTGGTCGACACTGTAGGGCTCATCCGCCCGGAGGGCCCGGTTGACCGCCTCCTGCACCGATTCCCGGTCATCGGGATGAACGGTCTTGAGGAAGGCCTCGTAGGTGGCCCCGAACTCTCGGGGCTTCAGCCCGAATATCCGGTAGATCTCATCGGACCAGTACAGGGAATTGGCCCGGATATCCCAATCCCAGTTGCCCAGGTGGGCGATGCGCTGGGCCTCGGCCAGGCTCGACTCGCTCCGGGATAGCGCCTCCTGCGCCTGTTTCCGGGCCGTGATGTCGCGGTTGCTGGCCCGGATCCCCAGGAATTCTCCCTTCTCACCGCGGACGGGCTGGCAGGCATGCTCGATCCAGCGGACCTCTCCTGCCTTGGTCCTGATCCGGTACTGTACTTCTCCAGGACCCTGCTGCTGATGGGTTCTCAGGCAGTGCTCTTCCCAGACCTTCCGATCCTCCGGCTCCACGATCCCAGAGAACAGTCCGGGATCCCGGAGGAATTCCTCGGCCGCGTATCCCGTGATGCGGCGGCAGGAGGGGGAGACATAGCGAAACGTCCTGTCCGGATCGATCCATAATTCCCAGTCGTAGGTAAAATCCGCGACCGTCCTGTAGTTGATCTCAGCCTCCCGCAGCCGGGCCTGGACCTGTTCCCGCTCCTTGATCTCCCCGCGCAGCCGGCTGATGGCCTCGCTCAATTCTTCCGTCCGCTCCGCAACCCGTCTCTCCAGCTCATCCCGCATCCGCTGGAGCTCCTCCTCATCCATTTTCCGCTGGGTTATGTCCTCTTTCACGGCCACGAAATGGGTGATGTTCCCCCCCTCATCCCGCACAGAGGAGATGGAGGCATGCTCCCAGTAGAGATCACCGTTTTTCTTCAGGTTGCAGAACTCCCCCCGCCACTCCTTGCCCTGTGAGAGGGTCTCCCACATGCGGCGATAGAACTCAGATGGATGCTTTCCCGATTTCAGGATATTGGGTGTTTTGCCGAGCGCTTCCTCGGCTGTGTAACCCGTCAGTTCCGTGAATTTGGGATTGACATACTGGATGGCGCCCTCGGCATCGGTGATGACGACCGTGGCCGGGCTGTGCTCCACTGCCAGGTAGAGTTTCCGGATCTCTTCCGAGGAGGTATCCTCAAGCGCCTTTTTGGCCATTGAGCCTTGACCGGTCAGGTCTTTCTTCTCAGCCATATCGATTCGGAGTCCCTAAACGGCTGACCACACGCGATCCGGTCATGCCGCCAATAAGAGAGGATATTATAGGGAGTCGAGCCCTATCGAGAACCCCAGGACAGGCCCAGTGTCAGCGCATAGTAGGCCTGGTCCTGCCTGACCCCTCCGGCGACCGCATAGTTGAACTGGAAGGCTCCGATCAGGTTGACGCTGTCCCCCAGAGGAAAGATCGCGCCGACCTCGGGGATAAAACCCAGGTACCACTTGTCACTAGAGACCGTCCCCGCCGGCGACTCGGTGGCACGGCTCATCCGGAATCCCCCCACGCGTACTCCGGCGAAGGGCGTATACGCGGAATTGTTATGCACGTAAAAATGGATCGTGGCCATGACCGGAAGGGACTTCTGTGTGCGGGTCTCCGTGCCGTCTTCACCGGCATTGTTCTGCTTGAAATAGCTGTAGTCCACGGACACACCGAGTGACCAGATCTCGCTCATGAAACGCCGGACCTCGGCTCCGCCGCCCAGGAAGCTGGTCTTGTCGATGAAGGACTTGGTATTGCCGCCCGGGAAGGAAACCTTGTAATATGCCCCGGCCAGCCATTTCTGGCCGAAACTCATCCCGCTCAAAACGAGGATCAAAACCAATACGAGTGCGAGTTTTTTCATTAACGACCTCCTGCACTATTGTACCCGGATGTCATCCTCCCGTCCAGATGATGCCGATACCCGCCGCCCAGTAGGAGACGGTGAAGTCCTTGGCCTCCAGCCCGTAGTAATACCTGACATTGAGGATCATGCCGGCATTCTCGCTGAAGCGGATGATGCAGCCCGCTTCGGGCATGAAGGCCAGATGCCAGCGTGTTTCGTCCAGGTCCCGCTGATCCGTCCGGGTGGTGGCGCGGGTGTAGATGGTCCCTGCGCCGACCCCGACAAAGGGGATGAAGCGCTCACCGCTGGAGTAGGCGTGAGTGGTGAGCAAAATCGGGACGCTGGTCAGGCCGCGCTTCTCGTCGAGATCCGAGCCTGGGACCGACACCTCATGTTCGAAGCCGTTCCAGGCCAGGGAAAAACCGGCAGAGATGCCCTTCCGGATGATCCGGCGGGCCTCGAAGGCAAAGCCGAGGTAGCTGTTGCTGTTGACAAAGCTCTTGGTGTCACCTGTGGGGAAAGACAGGTTGTAGGTCATGCCCACGTAGCTGACCTGGGCATGGGCGC
>CBFDBC010000206.1:0-6022 GCA_965602945.1 uncultured bacterium
ATCTCCCTGGGGATCAACGGTCGGTGGCGGTCCCGGTTGGAATGGGGATTGCAGATCACGAAGGTTCGGCCGTTGGCGCCCTCCTTCTCAGGTTTGGTTGCTGGTTTCCAGATGAAAGGAATCGTCGCCTCCTTTAAATATCGGTGGATTGGGATCTGTCCCCTTCCCGTTGACGCACGACCTCGTAGAAGAAGACGGCGGCCGCAGCCGAGACGTTCAGGGAAGAGACCTCCCCGAAGAGCGGCAGGGACAGGACGGCATCGCACTTGCTCCTGACCAGGGACCGCAGCCCCTTGCCTTCAGATCCGAGCACGAGCCCCACGGGAACGGTGTAGTCGAACTCAAACCAGGGGCGCTCACTGCCGCCCTCGGCCCCTACCAGCCACAGCCCCGACTGCTTGAGGCTCTCCATGGTCCGGGCCAGGTTGGTGACCTGTGCCACGGGCAGGTGTTCCGCTGCCCCGGCCGACGCTTCATAGACAGCAGGGGTCAGGCCTGCTGCCCGCCGGGCCGGAAGGATCACTCCCTGGGCCCCGGCCCCCTCGGCAGAACGGATGATGGCCCCCAGGTTCTGGGGATCCTCCACGCCGTCCAGGAGGACCAGGAATGGATTGTCCGCACCATCCAGCATCGCCTCCACGCTGGCGAAGCCCTTGGCAGAAACCTGGGCCAGGAGCCCCTGGTTCCGGGGGAGCATACGGTCCAGCTGCTTCCTGGCGACGGCCTGCACGGGGATCCGGTGCTCTCTGGCCAAGGCCGCCAGCTCCCGGACCTTGCGGTTGCCGCTGTCCTCGAGCACGAGCAGGCGCTCGATGCGCTCCGGGGCCGCCAGGATGATCTCCCGGACAGCGTTGATGCGGCCGATCTTGGACATGGGTGACGACCTCCTGCGGTTCCGAGTCATATCATAGAGAAAACAGGAGGAAAAGGCCAGCGTCCTGTCCAGCCCGCCGTGGACAATCGCGGTCAAATCCGATATGGTTAAGCTTCCATGATTTCAAGACCTGTTTCTGCCGAGGAGGCGAAGATATGGAATTTCTGATCAGCATCTGTGTTCTGTCCGCATTCCTGCTGGTCGGTAAGGCGCTCAGGGCTAACGTCAAGCTGCTGCAGAGGCTGTTCCTGCCTTCGTCCATCATCGCCGGGTTCATAGCCCTGGCGATGGGCCCGTACGGTCTCAACCTCATTCCGGAGTGGATCCTGGTCCACTGGAGGCCCCTGGCGGGGATCTTGATAAACGTGGTCTTTGCCACGCTGTTCCTGGGCGTCGAGATCCCCGGCGTGAAAAAGATCTGGTCGACCGGCGGCTCTCAGCTCTGTTTCGGCGTGGTGGCAGGCATGGGGCAGTATTTCATCGCCCTCCTGGTCACGGTGCTGGTGCTGATGCCGCTTTTCGGGGTCCACAAGCTCTTTGCCTGCATCGTGGAGATCGGATTCTCAGGGGGACACGGGACCGCCGCCGGCATGAAGTACGCGTTCGAAGGCTACGGATTCACGGCCGGAGGGGACTTGTCCCTCATGTCCGCCACGGTCGGGGTCCTCTCCGCCGTGATCGTGGGCATGATACTGATCAACATCGCCATCCGCCGGAACTACTGCGCCTACCTGAGCGAGAAGAAGGGCATCCCCTCCTACAAGAAGAAGGGCCTCATCCCCAAGCCCCAGCGCTTCTCCATCGCCACCGCCACCGTGGCCTCCGAAGCCATCGAGCCCCTGACATTTCATTTCGCCGTCGTGGGCGTGGCCATCCTCCTGGGATGGGGCATGCTCTCCGGCTTCAAGGCCATCCACCCGGAGTTCGACAAGCTCCCCCTCTTCCCCCTGGCCATGATCGGTGGGCTGATCGTGCAGAGGGGCTCCATGGTCCTCAAGATCAACCAGTATTATGACAAGAGTACATTCGACCGAATCCTGGGATTCGCGCTGGATATCCTGGTCATCTCCGCCATCGCCAGCATCAACCTGGACGTGTTCGTGAGTTACCTGTGGCCGTTTGTCATCATCATGACCACGGGAGTGGGCTGGATGATATTCTGTGCCGTGTTTCTGGCCCCGCGCATGTTCCCGCGCTTCTGGTTCGAGAGGGGGATCACGGAGTTCGGGATGCAGACCGGGGTTACGGCCATCGGCCTGCTGCTGCTGCGTGTGGTCGATCCGCTTTACAAGACTGACACCGCCAAGGCCTTCGGCTTCAAGCAGATGATCTACGAACCGTTCCTGGGAGGCGGCTTCATCACGGCGTTCGCTCCCATGCTGGTCAGCAAGCTGGGAGTGTGGCCCTCCATCGGGATCTCCTTCGCGATCATGACGGTGTTCTTCCTGATCTCTCTGCTCAACCGCTGGGTGAACTTCAAGCCGGAGCTCGAGTTCAAGGGCGAGGCGCCGTAAAAAGAGGACCGCCCCTCTTCCTACGGGGTGTTTTTTCAATATCCTATTTATCCAGGAGGGCCAAAACAGCTTGGATCCGCTCGGAACAGCTCTGCAGGGGGATGGGGAATTCGAGCCCCGCACCGGACTCAACCAGGGGGATGAACTTGTCCAGGTCCAAGCCGGAGCCCCGCGCCGTCAAGGCCACACGCAGGGGATGGAAGAGGTCGCGGCCCTTGCAGCCGGTCTCTTCCTTGATGGTTTTGGTCATCTCGGCAAAGGCGGCAAAATCCAACCGGTCGATCCCGGCCAGCAACTCCGCGAAAGATCTGATGACCCGGCCTCCACATTCGCTCCCGAGATCGGATCGCTCCTCCTCCCCCAGTTCCTCCAGGGCATAGTCGAAGACCTGGGCCAGGCTCTCCTTCAGGTCGAAAAAGGTGTCCACCCTGTCGCTCAAAGCTTCCACAGCCTGCTCCAGCCAGGCCCAGTGAGCTTCCGTCATCTCCTGGGGCAGGAACCCGGCGCCCTGAAGGTGGGGGAGGGCTTCCTCCGCCTTGGCACGGGGAGTAAGGCGCTTGATGTGCCGGCGGTTTAACCAGTGGAGCTTGCCGTAGTCAAAAATGGCCGCCGAACGGCTCACGCGGCCCAGGTCGAAGAGGCGAACCATCTCATCTTTCTCCAGAACCTCATTCCCGTCGGGCGGGGCCCAGCCCAGCAAGGCCAGGTAGTTGAACAGGGCTGAGGCCAGGATCCCGTCCTGTGAAAACTGATGGACAGCATTGGCCCCGTGCCGCTTACTCAGGCGGGAGTTGTCCTCACCCATGACCATGGAAAGGTGGGCGAACTGCGGGAGGGGAAAGTCCAGGGCCTGGTAGGTGAGGATCTGGCGTACGGTGTTCGCAAGGTGGTCTTCGCCACGGATCACGTGCGTGATGCGCATGAGCACATCGTCGATCACAACGACATAATTGTAGGCGGGCAGGCCGCTGGAGCGCACCAGGACCGGATCCCCCACCACTGCCAGGTCGAACGTCACGGCACCCCGGACCAGATCATTGAAGCCAAGCTCACCCTGTCCTGGAGTCCTGAGCCGCACGGATGCGGCCTCGCCGGACGCGATCCGCTCCTGCGCCGCTTCCCGGGGGATAGAGCGGCACGCCCCGCTGTAAACGGGAGTTTTCCCTGCGGCCCGGGCCTCCCGGCGCTCCTTTTCCAGATCTTCCGGGGAGCAGAAGCAGTAATAGGCCTTCCCGGCCTCCAACAGGCCCTTGGTGTGGGCGGCATACGTTTCAAGCCGGGCCGACTGCCGGTAGGGGCCGAAGGGGCCGTCCGTGTCCGGACCCTCATCCCAATCCAGCCCCAGCCAGCGCAGGTCTTCGATCAGCTTCCGTTCGTACTCAGGGGCCGACCGTTCGACATCGGTATCTTCCACGCGCAGGACAAACACGCCCTGATGCTGCCGCGCATACAGCCAGTTGAACAGTGCGGTCCGGGCGTTGCCCACGTGCAGGAGCCCCGTGGGACTTGGCGCGAACCGCACACGTACTCGGTCTTCATTCATTCGGTATCTCCTGAAGCCCTAGTATACCAGATAGCCCGCAGTGCTTCACCCTGGCACAAGCCCTTCATCAAGCTGCGTCCGCAGGGAAATCGGTCAGGCAAGATGATGAGGAGGTCATCCGGAGGCGAGTGGGCACGGTTCCTCGAAGAGGAGAGCGAGCCGAGGAATAAGGTGAATTTTCTCGCTGGGGAAATTCACCGGGCCGACGTTTCAGCTTGGCTGACCGATTCACTAGGGAAACCTTTCTCTGGTTTGTGACGTCTATATATATGGAACGTTAAGATGAGAGAAAACCCATGAGGCTCTTGAAAGAAAGAACAGGCACATTCAATAAAATTCTTCGGGATTGGCTGACCATAGATGCTCTTGAGAGCGTTCTCCTCTCTTTCTTCAAGGGCGGATCGACCCTAAAGGCTCAGCCAATCCCGATCCCTACTCCTCCACCCTTTCGCCCGCATCGACGGCGGAAGAAACTTCCCGGCTGACTTCCTGAGTGACCTCTCCGGCCCGCCTTGTCCCAACGTCCGGATCAGGGGCGCGCAGCGATCGTGACGGTGGCCCAGGCCTCGATGGCAAGGCCCTTTCCGATATCCCCCAAGCCCTCACGGGTCTTGGCCTTGATGCCCAGGTCCTTGAGGCTCAGCCCCAGGATGGGACACAGGATGCTCTTCATGCCGGGGATGTGGGGATTGAGCTTGGGCTCCTCGGCGATGATGATGCTGTCGACGTTCACCACCTCGTAATCCCTCTGCTTCAGCTGGATCGCTACCGATACCAGCAGCTCGGTGCTCTGGATGTTCTCGTAGGCGGGATTGGTGTCGGGGAAACACTGCCCGATGTCCTTATCTCCCATGGCCCCCAGAAGGGCATCGATGACGGCATGGATCAGGACGTCTCCATCCGAATGGCCCAGGAGGCCCTTGGTGTGAGGGACCTCCACGCCGCCCAGGACCAGCCTGCGGCCCTCCTCCAGCCTGTGGATGTCGTAACCGATTCCCGTCCTATATCGCGTCAAGGTAGACCTCCGCTATCTTGAGATCATCCGGAGTCGTGATCTTGATGTTCGAGCGTGCCCCGGGCACGGCCGCAACTCCCCGGCCCATGCTTTCCAGCAGGGCGGCCTCATCCGGCCCGGAAAATCCGGTCTTTTCGGCTTCGCCCAGCGCTTCCTTAAGCACTGCGTATTGAAATCCCTGGGGCGTCTGGCTGCGGAAGATCCGGGTCCGATCCAGGGTGGCGCGCACCATCCCCCCAGCCACTTCCTTCAATGTGTCTTCCACCGGGATAACCGGGACCGCGGCCCCGGAGGCGGAGGCCGCCTCGATCACTCGCCGGATCAACCGCCCATCGGCCAGAGGCCGGACCCCATCGTGGATCAGCACGACATCCCAGTCCCCCGGGATCAGTTCTTGAAATCCCGACCGTACCGAATCCTGCCGTTCCGCTCCCCCCGGTGCGACCGAGACGATCTTGGGAAAGCGCAGCCTGAGCGCCTCGCCTCTGGCAGTATCCCGCAGAACCAGGACGATACCGCCGATATCGGGGATCGATTGGAAGGCCTCGAGAGACCACTCCAGCACCGGCCGGCCGGCCAGCAGAGCCTCGTGTTTGGCCGCACCGAACCGCCTCCCCAGCCCGGCGGAAACGATGACGGCGGCCGTGCGCATGGCGCTCAGTCCTTGGCTCCGGAGGATTTTTTACGGGCGGGTGTACGGACAGCCTTGGCCGCCTGCAGCATGATCTGCTGTACGCGTGGAACCACGGCCTCGATATCCTCGACCACCCCCTCCCGCAGCAGCATGTTGTCCAGAAGCTGGAGAGCCAGCTCCTTGAGCAGGGGAGAGGCGGGCTTGGCGGCGTGAATCCGGACCATCTCGCCGATCAGGGGATTGTCGGGATTGATCTCGAAGACCTTGCGGGTGAACTGGTATTCTTTGTGGGCCATCTTGAGGAGCCTCTCCACATGTACGGAGGGCCCGCCCGAGGGATCCACCAGGAGACAGGGGCTGTCCACCAGCCGTTGCGATACCCGGACATCTGCCACCCGCTCCCCGTACGCAGCCTTCAGATACTCGACAAACGCCTCCGCCT
>CBFDBC010000207.1:0-6014 GCA_965602945.1 uncultured bacterium
GGCCGCCTGGATCTGCCGGCGCCGCTGCATTCGGAATATGCGCTCAAGCGGCATGTGGAAAGCATCCTGGCCAGGAACCTCTCGTGTTCGGAAAACCTGAGTTTCCTAGGGGGAGGCTGCTGGCAGCACTATGTGCCAGCCATCTGTGACGAGATCAACCACAGGTCGGAATTCCTGACTGCTTATGCCGGCGAGCCATACGAAGACCACGGCCGCTTCCAGTCGCTCTTCGAGTATGAGAGCCTGATGGGGGAACTGCTGGACATGGATGTGGTCAACGTTCCCACCTACGACTGGGCCCAGGCCGCCAGCACCGCCATCCGCATGGCGGGGCGCATCACCGGGCGCAGGGAAATCCTGGTCTCGGACCGTGTGTCCCCGGACCGGATGGCCGTGATCCGAAACTACTGCACACCAGCCATGGCCTTGAGGCAGATCCGTCACGAACCGGACACGGGCCTGCTCGACCTGGACGACCTCGAAGAGCAGCTTTCCTCTGAGAGGGCAGGCCTATATATCGAGAATCCTTCCTACCTGGGATTCATCGAGAGCCGGGGCCGGGAAATGGCCGGACTCCTGCACAAGCACGACGCACTGCTGATCGTGGGCGCAGACCCGATCTCCCTGGGGGTCCTGGTCCCGCCGGCCCAGTATGAGGCCGACATCGTGTGCGGGGAGATCCAGGGCCTGGGCATGCACCTCAGTTACGGCGGCGGACTAGCCGGTTATATTGCCACCCACGACGATCCGAGGTTCGTCATGGAGTTTCCCTCCCGCCTTTTCGGCATCACCCGGACACGGGTCGAGGGAGAATATGGATTCGGTGACGTGGCCTATGAGCGTACGTCCTTCGATGGCCGGGAAAAAGGCAGGGAGTTCGTGGGTACTCACTCCGCACTCTGGGGGATCACGGCCGCGGTCTATCTGTCCCTCATGGGGCCCCAAGGCATGCGGGAGGTGGGACAGGTCATCCTGCAGAGGTCGCAGTACCTGAGGCAGCGCCTGTCAGGTCTTCCCGGTGTGCGGGCGCCGCGTTTCCAGAATGCCCATTTCAAGGAATGGGTGGTAGATTTCAACGGAACCGGGAAGACTGTGGAAGAGATCAACACTTTCCTCCTGGACAGGAATATCTTCGGTGGGAAAGACCTGAGCAGCGAGTTCCCAGACCTAGGCCAGTCCGCCCTGTACTGCGTAACAGAAATTCACACCCGGGAGGATCTGGACAGGCTGGTGGATGCGCTGGCGGAGTTTCTTGCGGAAGAGGGGAGGGACTGATCATGGCCGATAGGAAAGTGGCAAAGGTCAGGAATTTCCACCAGGCGAAGTGGGATGAACCCGTGATTTTCGAGCTGCACACTCCGGGTGAGCGGGGTATCGTGGTGCCGCCGGTCGAGCTGGAGATCGTGGACAAGGTGGGGGACGGATTCTCTGAGCTTCCGGAACACATGGTGCGGAAGGATCCCCCGGCCCTCCCTGAGATCGGGCAGATGCGGGTCCTCAAGCACTTCCTCCGGCTCTCGCAGCACTGCCTGGGTGCGGATCTCAACGTGGATATCGGCCAGGGGACCTGCACCGTCAAGTACAATCCCAAGATCAACGAGGTGCTGGCCGCCTCCCCCCAGGTGGCCGAACTGCACCCGCTCCAGGATGAGAGCACGGTACAGGGGGCACTCGAGATCATGCACTCGGTGGATCTTTTCCTGCGCGAGATATCGGGCATGAACCGCTTCTCGCTGCAGCCCGGAGGCGGGTCGGCCGCCATCCTGGCCATGGCGTCGATCATCCACAAGTATCATGAGATCCGCGGCGAAGCCGGGACCAGAGACGAGATCGTCACTACGATCTTCTCCCATCCCTCGGATGCAGCCGCGGCTGCGGTCAAGGGCTATAAGATCATAACGCTTTACACCAATGAAGACGGCTACGTGGAGGAGGAAGCGGTCCAGGAGGCCGTGTCGGAACGGACTGCCGGGCTCCTGATAACCAATCCCGAGGACACGGGGATCTTCAATCCGCACATTAAACGGTTCACGGAGATCGTACACGAGGCCGGGGGGCTCTGCGGTTACGACCAGGCCAACGCCAACGGCATACTGGGGATCACGCGGGCCAGGGAGGCGGATTTCGACCTCTGTTTCTTCAACCTGCATAAGACCTTCGCCTCGCCTCACGGATGCGGCGGGCCGGCCATCGGCGCCCTGGGTGTGCGGGAAGAGCTGGCAGAGTACCTTCCGGTCCCGGTGATCGAGAAGGACGGGGAGCGGTACCGTCTGCGCTCCGACCTGGCCCATTCCATCGGCAAGGTGAGGGGTTTCCAGGGAGTTTTTCCGGTGGTCCTGCGTGCCTATGCCTGGATCATGAGCCTGGGTGAGGAGGGGCTGAAGGAGGTTTCCCGGATCGCGGTCCTGAACAACAACTACCTGCTGGAGAAGATCAAGCAGATCCGGGGAGCGGACGCCCCCTATGCAGAGGGCCGCCACCGCATCGAGCAGGTACGATATTCCTGGGAACAGCTTTACCGCGACACGGGCGTCACGACCGAGGACGTGGCGCTGAGGATGGCGGATTTCGGATTCCATCTCTGGTCCAGTCACCATCCCTTTGTGGTGCCCCAGCCCTTCACCATCGAGCCCACCGAAGCCTATTCCAAGGCCGAGCTGGATGAGTACCTGGCCGGACTGGAACAGGTGGTCAAGGAAGCCTATGAGGAGCCGGAAAAGGTGAAGACCGCTCCCCACCGCAGCGTTTCTCACAGAGCGGAAAACCACCTGCTCGACGACCCCGAAACCTGGGCCGTCACCTGGCGGGCCTATCTGAAAAAAAGGAAGAACTGGGATTGAACAGCACGCACGGCCTCGATCAGAGGCTGGAGTCCCTGGATGCCCTGCGGGGTTTCGACATGTTCTGGATCATCGGCGGTTCCTGGATATTCCTTGCCCTGCACGATATATTCGGGAGCCAGGTCACGGAGTTGGTCCGGACCCAGATGACCCATGTGGAGTGGGCGGGTTTCCGGTTCTGGGATATCATCATGCCGCTGTTCCTTTTTATCGTGGGCACGGCCATGCCCGTCTCTTTTGCCAAGCGGTACGAGCACGGGGATTCCCACGCCAGGATACTCGGCCATGTCTTGAAGCGGTTCGGGATCCTCTTCATCCTGGGTATGGCGGCCCAGGGACATCTGCTGCAGTATGACCTGTCCCGGCTTCACCTCTTCAGCAACACGCTTCAGGCCATCGCAGCCGGCTACCTGGCCGCATCGCTGGCGCTTCTGTACCTGGATAAAAAAAGCCAGGCTGCCTTGACGGGGGGCCTCCTGCTTGTCTTCTGGGCGCTTATGGCCTGGGTCCCGGTCCCCGGCTACGGGGCGGGCAGCCTGACACCCCAGGGGAACCTGGCCATGCACATCGACCGGATCATCCTGGGGTCCTTCAGGGACGGCACCGACTACACCTGGATCCTGAGCAGCCTGGGTTTTGCTGCCACGGTGCTGATGGGGGTCCTGGCGGGGCATCTGATGCGTTCCTCGCTGAAGCCCTATCGGAAGGTTTTCTGGCTGACGCTGTCCGGGGTGGTGTGTGTGCTGGCCGGCTTGCTGTGGGGCCTGGCGTTTCCCATCATCAAACACCTGTGGACCAGTTCCTTCGTGCTTTTTTCCGGAGGAGTGTGCCTGCTGCTCCTGGCTTTTTTTTACCTGATCATCGATGTCTGGGGAAAGAGGCGTTGGGCCTTCGTATTCAAGGTGATCGGTTTGAACGCCATTGCCGTGTATATGGCGACCATGCTGTTCGACTTTCGGATACTGGGCGATATTTTCGTGGGCGGCCTGGAGCCGTATCTGGGATCGGGCTTTGCCTTGGTTCGGGGTTTGGCCGGATTTTCGGTGGTCTGGCTTATACTGTATTTTATGTACCGGCGCCGGATCTGGATAAAAATATGAACAAGAGGAACAAACCCGGCGTTTTGCTGCACATATGCTGCGCCCCGGACTCCACCGCCGTCTACGAAAGACTCTCGCCTGATTTCGAGGTTTTCGGATTTTTTCACAATCCCAACATCCATCCGGCGAACGAATACCGCAAGCGGCTGACGGAGGCCCGGAGCGTGGCCCGGGAGCTGGGATTCCCACTGGTCGAAACCGCATTCGATCCCAAGTCCTGGAACCGGGCCGTAATGGGGATGGAGGGGGAGCCCGAGGGAGGGGACCGGTGTGCGGTCTGTTTCCGCTTGAACCTGCGGGCAGCGGCCCGCAAGGCCCAGGAGCTGGGAATCCCGTTCTTCACCACCACCCTGACCATATCTCCCCATAAAGACTCGGAACGCATATTGAAAATAGGCCGCGAGACCGGCTTGGAGTTCGGCGTGAGCTTCCTGGGTGAGAACTTCAAGAAAAAAGGCGGATTCAGGCGGAGCCTCGAGCTGTCCCGGGACCTCGGGCTCTACCGCCAGAGCTACTGCGGATGCCGTTTTTCCCTGGCAAAGGAACCTCCCGGTGCCGGAACTTCCTGAGGTCGAGACCATCCGGAGGGTCCTCCAGGATGTCCTGCCCGGACACCGTATCACGGCCGTGCGCTCCGGCAGGCCCAAGATGCTGCGGGGGGGGCAGGATCCCCAGTCCTTTGAGGATGGGTTAAAAGGCCGCAGTGTAGAAGCCGTGGAGCGGCGCGGCAAGTTCCTGCTCATCCGGCTCGACCGCAAGACCCTCCTCGTCCATCTTGGGATGACCGGCCAGATATTCGCCTGCTCCGACGCCCGGGACGCGTGGGTTCCCACACCCCGTCCGGGACTTCCGGATAAGCACACACATCTGCAGCTGACGCTCACGCACGGGCTGCGGCTCTACTTCAGGGATGCGCGTATGTTCGGCCGCTACTCGCTCATTGACGTGGAGGAGGAGCGTGTGCTCTTCCGCCGGCTAGGCCCCGAGCCGCTGGGCACCCGCTTCACAGCCAGGGTGTTGTTCGAGAAGACCCGGGGACGGCGCACTTCCATAAAGGCGCTGCTGCTCGATCAGAGGGTGGTGGCCGGCGTGGGAAACATCTATGCGGATGAATCCCTGTTCCGGGCGGGGATCCGTCCCGAGACCCGGGCCGGAGAACTAACGCTGGATCAGGCCCGGAAGCTGCACCGCTCTGTCCGCAGGATCCTGCGTGAGGCCGTCTACAGCGGCGGCACCACGCTTTCCGACTACCTGGATCCCCGGGACCGCAGGGGGACATTCCAGTGGAAGCTTCATGTTTACGGTCGTCAGGGCGAGGCATGCTTCCGGTGCGGGGGGCAGATCCTTAAATCCGTGGTGGCTCAGCGCGGCACACACTGGTGCCCTCGCTGCCAGGTGTGACTGCCTTCTGCCGTGTATTATGGGATGATCACTTCAGGGCCCTGAGCAGCTCCTCCGGATCCGGGCTGCGCAAAAGCGCATCCTTCTGCGTGATCTTGCCTTCGTTCACCAGCTCGGCAAGGGAGTCGTCGAGGCTCTGCATGCCGAACTGGCGGCTGATCTCCATGATCCCGGGCAGCTGATAGACCTTGTTCTCTCTGATCAGCGACCGGACCGCCGGTGTCGCCACCATCACCTCGCAGGCCAGGGCCATCCCACCCTGCTTCCGCGGGACCAGGACCTGGCTTATGACGCCCTCGAGCACGAGCGAGAGCTGTACCCGGATGATGGATTTCTGCTCCGGGGGAAACACGTCGATGATGCGGTTGATGGTCCGGGCCGCCGAGTTGGTGTGCAGGGTCGTCAGCGTGAGGTGGCCGGTCTCGGCCACGGTCAGGGCGGTCTGGATGGTTTCCAGGTCCCGCATCTCGCCGATCATGACCACGTCGGGGTCCTGCCGCAGGGAAACCCGCAGAGCGGAGGCGAAGGATTCCGTGTCCTGGTGCACCTCGCGCTGGCTGATGATGCATTTGTTCCGCTGGTGGAGATATTCGATGGGATCTTCGATCGTGATGATGTGCCCTTCGCGTGTCCGGTTGATCTGGTCCAGGAGTGTGGCCAGGGTCGTGCTCTT
>CBFDBC010000208.1:0-6010 GCA_965602945.1 uncultured bacterium
CCGGCATGGCATCCCGCGGTGGTGCAGTTCTTCTGGAAGATTGCAGACACCCTGTCTTCCTGGGCCGAGGCCAAGGCCCCGGCCGCCGCCAGGCACACGAAGCCCAAGCCGACAAACACCGTCAGGCACCTGGTTTCAGCGATTTTTGTCATGTTCCTCTCCCATCGAATGCAGGGTCATCGATTGTCCTCGGCACCAAGATTGATCCAGTTGCGGATGGTGTCGATCTCCGTTGCCGACAGGGGTGAGCGCCCCAGCGGCATCCGGCTTCCTTCCGACTGCCGGCCTTCGATCTTGACCACCAGGTAGCTGGCCTGGGCATCACCAGGATCGACGCGTTCCCTGCTTGGATCCTGGCTGGATGTGATTCCTACGAGCTGCGCATAGGACATGCCCGTGCTCAGGTCCAGCCCGGCCGCGGCCCCGGCATTGTGGCATCCGCTCAAGGCACAGGATGCGGTAAAGATGGGCTGGATATGCTGTGCGAAAGACGGATTTTCTATGCCCGGCTGCTCATCATCCGGGTCGACCGGGTAGCAGCAGCCGGTTAAAACATAAAGCAGCCCGAATCCAAAAAGGACAGATGCAGAGATGCATAGGCCATGTCGTTTCAGATGCTGCATATTATTCTCCCCAGAATAACGTATCGATACGCGAATCCATAATAACGAAATTCACGCATTCAAACAACCCTACACTCATGCCGCTTTGAGACACTACTGCCTCGCCCTGTATTGTTAGGTGCAAGCCCATATGTTATAATATTGATGGGATAAATAGGAAATTAAATCACCACCGGTTGGAAGTATTGAAATCCATCTCAAGCTCAACCTAGACAGGGAGGGAAAATTGAATAATATCAAGCGAAAGGCAGCGATCGCAGGTCTGGTGCTGCTCGCCTTCTTCATGCTGCTTCAGGCACAGAACGGAGAGCCGTTTTACGAGTCTTCCTTTGACGGAGCTTGGGCCGGCAGCATCCGTTTGGCCACGACAGCCGGGACACGGGAATTCCCCCTGGTCGTGAACCTCAACTGCCAGGGCACAACCGGCATCGGGTTTGCACTTTTGCCGGACGACCTCACGCTGGCACCCTCGGAATTAGAGATTTTCCCTCTTATCGATTTCACGCGAACCGGGAAAAAGGTTACGGTCAAGATCGAAAGCCAGACCTCGGAAAACGGGGGAGGTGAAGCAGCGATTTTCACTCACACGCTGACCCTGAAATACAAAGCCGCCAGCGATTTCCTGAAGGGCAATTTCAAGACCACGGACCCTACACTGAAGCGGGGAAAGATCTTCTTGTACAGGCAGAACGAAGAGCGTCATGCGCAGAAGGTGTGGCAGGGTACGGTGAAAAAGGACGGGGTCAACACTCCCCTTTTCCTCCAGTTGGTCCAGAAGGATGCGATCGATGCGGGGGCCACGACGGTTTCGGCCTTGACCGGATTCGGATTCCTGGGGACGGATTACGGCAAGTTCACCTTGGGAAGTTTCGATGGGACGGACATAACGGGTGTGCTCAGCCTCTCCGGAGAGGCGGTCTCAGTGGGCTTCAAGAAAGCGAAGCAGAAATTCAAGGGGAATTTCATCGGCGCCACGTTTTCGAGCGCGGTCACCGTGCAGCCCGCCGGAACCAAGGGAAAATCCCTGGCGGCGAATATAGTCACCCCTACCCAGTTGAACGTGGGTATGTGCAACACTGTAACGATCAAAGGGCGGAACTTCGACCCTGGAGTCGTCGTTCACGTGGACCTGGCCGGGATCATGGTGGATGGGAACGAGAATGAAACAAAAAAACAGATCATGGCCTGCCTGGAACCGGACATGGCGCTGCCGGGCGATCTGAAAGTGTCGGTTCGTGTAACGGGCCTGGATGGTCAAACCGCGGAGATCACGGACGCGTTCACAACCACGGCAGGTAGCGGTCCTGATCCCATTAGCTTCATAAACGAAGTGCAACCCATCTTCACGGCGAACTGCGCCCTGTCAGGGTGCCATGCCGGAACATCACCCGCCTCCGGGCTGAACCTGAGCTCGAATGCTTATTCCAGGATCGTCAACGTGAGCAGCGGGCAGAGATCATCCCTTTTCCTGATCAAGCCTCTGGATCCCGACAACAGCTACCTGATCCATAAGATCAAAGGGAATGACATTTCCGGATCCCGGATGCCCTTTGGGAGACCGCCGCTTACGGTCGACGTCATCGCCTTGATCGAGAACTGGATCCGGCAAGGCGCCTTGAACAATTGATTCTATCTGTTCGAGGTCTGTTCGGGGTCCGTCCCCGAACCTAGAGAAGCTGGCGGATGACGTAGTGGAGGATGCCGCCGTGCTGGTAATACTTCAATTCCTCCGGAGTGTCCACACGGCATAGGACCGAAAAGGTCTTTGTCTCCCCCTGGTCGCCGGTTGCCGTTACCTGAAGCTCGCCGCCCGGGCCCAAGCCAAGGGCGATACCACCTATATCGAAGGTTTCAGACCCGGTGATTCCCAGAGTTTCACAGCTCTGTCCGGAGAGGAACTGCAGCGGCAGCACCCCCATCCCGACGAGGTTGCTGCGGTGGATGCGTTCGAAACTTTCCGCGATGACCGCTCCTACCTCCAGAAGTTTGGAACCCTTGGCCGCCCAGTCCCGGGATGATCCCGTGCCGTACTCTTTTCCGGCCAGGACGATCAAAGGTACTCCCTCCTCCCGATACTGCATCGCGGCTTCATAGATCGACATGCGTGTTTTGTCAGGGAAATGCAGGGTCCAGTTTCCCTCCCTGCCCGGGGTCAGCAGATTGTGGAGGCGGATATTCCCGAAGGTCCCGCGCATCATGACCTCATGGCTGCCTCGCCGCGATCCAAATGAATTGAAATCCTCAGGCTCGATCCCCTGTTCGATCAAATATCTTCCTGCCGGGCCGTCCTCCGGGATGGCTCCAGCGGGTGAGATGTGGTCTGTGGTGAGCGTGTCCCCCACCTTGACCAGAACCCGGGCATTCGAGATGTCCCTTAAGGGAGTCGGATCCGGGAGCATGCCTTCAAAAAAGGGCGGTGCCTTGACATAGGTCGAAGCGGGGTTCCATGCGTAATTTTCGCCCACCGGGGTGTCGAGAGCCAACCAACGGTCGTCCCCGGTAAACACCGCGGAATATTTCTCACTGAACATCTCCCGGCGCAGGGACTTCCCTACCAGGGACCGGACCTCCTCCCGGGTGGGCCATATGTCCTTGAGGAAAACGTCTCGCCCCTCGAGATCCCGGCCCAGGGGTTCGTTCATCAGGTCGATGTCCATCCTCCCGGCGAGCGCATAGGCCACCACCAGAAAGGGCGACATCAGGTAATTCGCACGGGTGTGGGGGTTGATACGCCCCTCGAAGTTGCGGTTCCCACTCAGCACGGCCACTGCCACAATCCCGGTTTTTTCGATGCCGTGGGCCAGGGATTCGGGCAGGGGGCCGCTGTTGCCGATGCAGGTCGTGCATCCATATCCGACCAGGCAAAATCCCAAGGTATCGAGATAAGGCTGGAGTCCCGAAGCCTGCAGGTAGTCTGTCACGACCTTGGAGCCCGGCGCCAGGCTGGTCTTGACCCAGGGCTGGGATCGCAGGCCCCGCTCCACCGCCTTTTTGGCCAGCAGCCCGGCCCCGATCATAACAGACGGATTCGAGGTGTTGGTGCAGCTGGTGATCGCGGCAATGACCACACAGCCGTGCCGCATGTGGAATTCTTTGCCCTCATGCCGGATCGTGGCCGCCTCCTGGGGCGCCTCCACGTCCATCCCGCCCAAGGCCAGGGTAAATGCCGCCTTGGACTCTTTGAGTCTGATCCTGTCCTGCGGTCTCTTGGGCCCGGCCAGGCTTGGCTCCACCTCAGTGAGGTCGAGCTCCAGAACATCCGAATAGAAAGGGTCGGGGCTCGCATCCGTCCGGAAGAGCCCCTGTTCCTTGGTGTAAGCTTCCACCAGTGCCACCTGCTCGTCCGGGCGGCCGGTGCTGCGGAGATTCCAGTGTGCGGGCATCCACCGGAAAATATCCGATGGTGGCCCCATATTCCGGAGACATGTTGGAAATGGTCGCCCTATCCTCCAGGCTCAGGCTGGATAAGCCCGGGCCGAAATACTCGACAAATTTCCCCACCACGCCCTTGTGCCGCAGAATCTGCGTCACGGTAAGCACCAGGTCTGTGGCCGTCGCACCCTCTGACAGCTCACCCGCGAACCTGAACCCGATCACATCCGGGATGAGGATGGAGATGGGCTGCCCGAGCAGGGCGGCCTCGGCTTCGATGCCGCCCACGCCCCAGCCCAGAACCCCCAGGCCGTTGATCATGGGGGTGTGGGAGTCGGTCCCCACCAGGGTGTCGGGATAGGCTTCCATGCCGTCTTCCCCCTCTCCCGTGAAGACCACGCGGCCCAGGTACTCCAGGTTGACCTGATGGCAGATCCCGGTGGAAGGTGGGACCACCCGGAGATTCCGGAAGGACCGCTGTCCCCAGCGCAGAAAAGCATAGCGCTCCCGGTTGCGCCGATATTCCAGATCGGAGTTGACGCGTTCGGCATCCGGAGTGCCGAACATGTCGACCTGGATGGAGTGGTCGATCACGAGGTCCACCGGTATCCTCGGATTGATAGCCTTGGGATCGCCACCCAGTTCGGCCATGGCATCCCGCATGGCCGCCAGGTCCACCAGCGCCGGCACCCCGGTGAAGTCCTGCATGAGAACTCGGGCGGGCGAGAAGGCGATCTCTCGAGGAGCGTCCCGGACAGGCTGCCAGCGCGCCAAGGCTTCGATATCGCCCCGCGTGACGCGCACGCCGTCCTCGTGGCGCAGCAGGTTTTCGATCAGCACACGGATGGAGAACGGGAGCCGGGAAAAGCCCCCAATGCCGGCTGTCATGAGGGCATCGAGGCGAACGATCCGATAGGTCAAATCCCCGACGCGCAGCCGGCCCCTGCTGTTGAAACTGTCGGCATCCCGCATTTTCATAGCCCTCAAGTCATCTCCCCTTCCCTCGCCTCGCCCCGCGCGTCCTGTTCATGACAATCCTGTTCCGGCACCGCCGGGACCGAATGTCTTCCCTTTCCTGAATATACAGGTAATATATCGCAATCTCCCGGGAATTCCTAGAATTTCCATATGAATTCAATTAAAATTAAAATCGGCGGATCAAGACGCCCAGGATGGAAAATAAGAACGCCCAAACATGTGTGTTCAAGAATGATCCCGGCTTTCACTGCCTGGGCATGCTGCGGCGGTAAAACACGGGAGGGTACATATGGAAAATCACAGAGGACATGTTCTGAATGTTCACCTCAATCCCAATGTTAGCGGGCTCAAGCCGTCTGCCACGGTCGCGATCAACGACCTGTCCAACGAGCTAAAACAAAAGGGGAAAGAGATATTCAAAATGGGGCTGGGCCAGTCGCCCTTCCCTGTCCCGGAGTGTGTGGCCGAGGTACTGCGCGAGAATGCCCACCAGAAAGACTACCTTCCGGTCAAGGGGCTGCGGGAGCTTCAGGAGGCTGTGGCCGAACACCACCGCCGCAACTTCGGCATCGATGCAGATCCGGATGATGTCCTGATCGGCCCGGGCTCCAAGGAGTTGATGTTCGTGCTGCAGCTCACCTATTTCGGTGACCTGGTGATTCCGGCCCCCAGCTGGGTGTCCTACGCGCCCCAGGCCAAGATCATCGGACGTCACATCCAGTTTCTTCCGACTCAGTTCGAGAACGACTGGCACCTGGTCCCGGAGGAGGTGGAGGAAAGATGCACCATCGATCCGGGCCGGCCCCGCCTTCTGATCCTGAACTACCCCCTCAACCCCACGGGCACCACGATGTCGACAGAACGACTGAAACAGATGGCCGAGGTGGCCGACAGGTACCGTTTGGTGCTGCTCTCGGATGAGATCTACGGTAAGATCCATCACGACGGTGAACATCAATCCATCGTCCCCTTCTATCCGGAAGGGACCATCTTCAGCGGCGGGCTGAGCAAGTGGTGCGGGGCCGGGGGCTGGCGGC
>CBFDBC010000209.1:0-5919 GCA_965602945.1 uncultured bacterium
TGTGCGTGCCCATCAAACAGGACAGTGAAGTGATCGGAGTCCTTGAGGTCTACAACAAGGCCGTGGACGGCAAAACCCGGCCCGAAGGCTTCACGGCAGAGGACGAAAACGTCCTGGAACAGATCTGTGAACACATCGCCATCGCCATAAACAAGCTCAACCTCATCCAGTACGACGCCCTCACGGGCCTCCTGCGCCCCGATCCCTTCTTAGACAGGGTCATGCAGAAGCTCCGCGATCAGACCAAGCGGCACCAGGAGGAGAATTCCTTCTCTATGGTCATGGGCGATGTGGACTGGTTCAAAAACTACAACGACCGCAACGGCCACGAGGCCGGCAACAAGCTCCTGCGCGAGCTGGCCGAGATCCTGAAATCCTCCACCCGCGAGGGCGACATCCTGTGCCGCTACGGGGGCGAGGAGTTCCTGTTCTTCCTCTCATGCCAGAACTGCGACCAGGAGTCCATGCTGTTTACCAACCGCATCCGCAAGAACATCGAGAACCACTACTTCGACTACCAGGAGTTCCAGCCTCGCAAGAACCTGACCATGAGCTTCGGCATCACGAACTTCCACCGCGACCGCTTCGGCGACCCGGACAACATCGACCGCCACGACCTGATCCTCCTCACGGGCGAGGCCGACATGGCCCTGGCCGAGGCCAAGGGCAAGCGCCGCTCTGGTACAATGCCCGAGGAGATCGATGAGGAAGACTTCCCGGCCAAGAACAAGATCACGGTCTACCTGCCCAAGGTCGCGGAAGACAAGACCTTCCCCGAGGACATCTCAGACCTGAACGGTGCCAAAAAAGCCCACAAGCCGCCCCAGGCTCCCCCCCTTCCTCCCCTGCCCCAGGCCGCACTCGACAAGCTCAAGCCCAACGGCAGCAAAAAAGAAGACAAGCGCAAGTTCCCGCGCCACGACATATCCTCGTATGTTCTCTACAAGAACGGGGTCGACACCAAGGTGGTCCGCGCGCTCAACATGAGCCTGGGCGGGGTAAAAATCGTGGCCCAGTCCTCCTTCGACCGCGGCCAGTCCTTCGAGCTCTCGCTCATACTGGGCGACGATGTCCTCGAATGCAAGGGGGACGTCGTCTACTGTGTGCCCGCCAACACCAACCACGGTTACTTTGTTTCGGGGGTTAAATTCCGGGATCTGTCCTTCACCGACTGGAAGTCACTGGAGAGTTATTTCGAAACCCTGCCGGAGCTCCAACAAAAAAAAGCCGCCCACTGAGTGAGCGGCTTCCCTCTATTATATTTGCGTAAGTTTGGGCTCTTTTTAGGGATCAACCGGTCTGGATCTTGAGCTCCTGGATGATGCTCTGCAGGTACTCGGCCGGCGGAGTGATCCTGGCGTAGAAGTCGTCCTTGATCCCGCGGGCGAACTCATCGAAAGACGTGAAGTCCTCCTGGTTGGACCAGTTTTCCATGCTGACTTTCTCCAGGATGTTCTTGAACACGTCCACGTTGAGGATGTCCTGGGTAAAGCCTGGCAGGAATTCAGGGTCTTTCTCACACAGGCGCAGGCAGCTCAGCATGAGCTTGCGCACGGCCTCCTGGTGCCGGATAATCTCCTGCTTGACAAAGAACTGGTCCTTGGGGGATTCGGTCCCGGTAAGCTTTACATAGAGCTTCTTGGCCTCGTCTACCGAGGTGCCGATGGCGGCGATGATGTATTCTCCGTCCAGTGTCTTCCTGTCTTCGTTCACGAAATAGGATATCTCGCCTTCGCCCTTGCGGCCCTCGGTCTCGCGGTACTGCTCGAGCGTGTCGAGGAGCTGGAGGTCTTCACCCTCGGCCTGGAGACCTGTGACTTCGGCCGCCTCTTCGGCACCCTCTTCTGCGGATTCCTCAACGTATTCCACTTCTCCGCCCTCTTCCGGAATCTCTTCGGCGGCCGCTTCCTCGGTTTGTTCCTCTACGCTCACTTCACCTTCTGCTTCGCCTTCTTCTTTTGCTTCAGCCTCGAACGGGATGATCTCGGTCTCGCGCTCAGGGACCTCTTCCTCGTCCCCGACGGTTCCGATTTCCATGCCTTCAGCCTGCTCTACGGCCTGTCCTTCAGCCTGTTCGCCTTCCACGGCTTCGGTTTCAACCTGCTCGCCTTCAGGGACATATTCACCTTCGGCAGGGGCTTCAGTTTCCATCTGGTCTCCCTCCGGAAGCTGCTCGCCCTCCACCGGTTCGGTCTCGGCCTGCTCACCTTCCGGGAACTGCTCACCTTCTACCGGTTCGGTCTCGGCCTGCTCGCCTTCGGGGAGCTGTTCGCCCTCCGGCATCTGATCGCCCTCTGGATAGCCTACCGTCTCGGGCATCTGATCGGTTCCGGGCATTCCTTCTTCCGGCAGCGTTTCGGCATCAGGCTCAGCCTGTACGTCTTCTGTTTCTACACGCTCCTGGCGTGCAAACGACGCCTTGGTCTCTTCCTTCTCGGTCGAGATATCGATACTTTCGCCGGCTTCCAGGAGTTCCTTTATCTTGCCGAGGCGGTCGAGTTCTTTCTCCAGATGGGTCTTGACCTCTTCTTCCTCCGCCACGGGAACGGTGGCCACGATGCCGAACTTGGTTTCAAGATCGCCCTTCATCGTCTCGGCCCTCTCCTGGGTCTCGCGGAACAGGGCTTCGAGCTGCTGGTTAAGCTCTGAGACCTTGCGCAGCTCATCCATGGTCAGCGCGGTCTTGGCCTCGATGTCGGTCTGGAGTTCCACGGCCCTGTCCAGGTGGTCTTTGATCTTCTGCTTCAGCTCGACCTTGTTGGTGTCATAAGCGGCAAAAAACTGCTGGAACGAAACCAGGGCATCCTTTTCCTGGGCCATCTCCTGTTCGATAGCCTCCATGCGCCTCTTGGCCTCTTCCTGCTCCCAGTGGATCTTCTCCTGGAGTTCCTTCTCTACGCTTTCCTTCTTCTGCTGCAGGATATCTTCCAGCTGGCTCTCGATCTCCTGGATGATCGATCCTTCCTTTTGAGGGTCTTTCTTGTTGGCCATAGTATCCTCTCCTAAATTATTCACCATCTGACGCATATAATGGCAGTGAGGCCAAAATTTGGCAATAGCCTCTAAGGACGAATGCCGGGGGGAAAAAATTTCATCTTGCCTCACCCCTAAAGGTGAGATAAATAAAGGGAAATTAAAGGGGAGTGGTCCAATTTTGCGGGCGAAATTGACCCCTCCCCGATACATCTTACCCATTTGTTACCGCGAGGCCCACGGCCGGCTCGCCCGCATCATGTCCTCCATGGGCGGCAGGATCTTCGTCGTCTCGTAGCGGATCTTCTCCCAGGTGTCGAGCTCGATGGAACAGAAAGCCTCCACCGCCTCGGGGTCGAACTGGGTTCCTGCGTGGTCCTCGATCTCTTTACGCGCCGCGGCAAAACTCCGGCGCCTCCGGTAAGGACGGTGCGATGTGATCGCATCCAGCGCATCCGCCAACGCGAAGATCCGCGCCTCCCTGGGTATCGAGCCGCTCCTCAACCTCTTGGGGTAGCCTCCGCCGTCATAGCGCTCGTGATGATAGAGGATGATGTTCCCCACCTCCCGCACGAGCTTGACCTCTTTGATCAGGCCGTAGCCCAGCGAAGGGTGAAGCTTGATCTTGTCCCACTCCATATCGGTCAGCGGGCCGTTCTTCTTGAGGATGGCATCCGGGATGGCGATCTTGCCCACGTCATGCAGGAGCGCGCCCTTCTTGACGCTGTCCAGGGTCTCCTTGTCCGTGATTCCCAGGGCTTGGGCCAGGACGGTCGTGTACTTGGCCACGGACCGGCTGTGGCCGAAGGTCTCGACATCCCGCAGGTCGAGCGCCGTCATCAGGTTCTCCAGGGTCGAGTCATAGGCCTCTTCCAGATCCAGTGTCTTGCGCAGGTGCTCCTGCTGGTCCGACCGGTACTTGTTGAGGCGTTTGAGGTAGTTTTTGTTCTTGCGCATGAGCTGCCTTTTCGAGAGTTCGTTCTTTATGGCCGAGAAAACCGAGGCGAAATTGTCAAAGGAGGCCACCTGATCGACCGTGCCCTTTTCCAGCAATTCGATGGCGGTGTCGGGATTCCCCATGTCGGAGAGCATGAGGATGCCCAGCTGGGGGTTGAAGGACTTGGCGCTGTGCAGGATCGAGAGCGACTGGCTGTCGAACGGCACGAAACGGATGAGGGTGACGGAGATGCTGTCGTCGTTCAGGAGTTTTTCGGCCGCCTCGTTGAAGGTGGAGGCATCGTCCGTCTCGAAGTCATGGCGCTTTAGAAACCGGACCAGGTTGTTCCGCCGGCCCAGGTCTTCGTCGAATATCAGGATCTTGGTGGGTGCCGCCATATATCCTCCTTTTCCTGCCTATATATACTACATTTGGTATAAAAATTAAAGTGGGACACAAAAAAGGGGAGGAATTAAAGGGGAGTGGTCCAAATAATACCATTAATTTGACCACACCCCTTTAATACAACCACTCCCCCTTTAATTTCTTGCTTCGTGCTCAAAGCAGCTGCGCCGCCACGACACGCGGAATTCCCGCCAGATCGTCGTGGCTGCGCACTTTACCCCAGCCTTCACCGAACATCCTCAGCACGTCCTTTTGCTGGCCGAAGCCGATCTCGAAGACCAGATAGCCGTGGGGCTTCAGATACCTCCCCACCCCACGGACAAGCTTTTCGATCACTTCCAGCCCGGTCTCCCCTGCCACCAGGGCTCCCCGGGGCTCATGCTCCCGGATCCCTCGATCCAGCGTGTCCCACTCCCCTTCCGTAACATACGGGGGATTGGACACGACAAAATCGAATGCACCCATCAGACCCTCTTCGAGCAGCGGCCGGTACAGATCGCCCTGTTCGAACGAGAGGTTGGAGGATCCGGGACTGCGGAAGCTCCTTGGCCAAAGACACCGCAATGCACCCGCTGCCTGTGCCGATGTCGGCGATGAATAGATCCAACCGGCTGCGGCTGAATCCCTGCTCCCTGGTTTTTTGCCCATGCCGGCCGCCGGCCAACTTCAGCACTTGCTCCACAACCAGCTCGGTTTCAGGCCGCGGGATCAAAACCCCCGGCTCAACCTGGAAAACAAGCGACCAGAACTCCTTTTTGCCCGTCAGATAGGCCGCAGGGACGCCTGAGAGCCGTTTCCCGGCCATTTCCAGGAAGAATGCCTCCTGCTCCCCGGTTATGACCCTTTCCGGCTCAGAATAGAACTGTGCGTCCGTGATCGAGGCCGCCCTGCACAGCAGGATCCGGGCCTCGAGCTCAGGATCTTCCAGCGTTGCGAGCAGAGCCTTACCTTTGAGATAGACCTCCTGCGCTGTGCTCATCACCAACTCGTGTTATTCGGTTCCCTGGATATCGGCGATCAACCGCGCCTGGTGATCCAGGATCAACGGCGCTATAAGCTCATCCAGCTCGCCGTCCAGCACACCTTCCAGCTTGTGGAGCGTCAATCCCAACCGGTGGTCCGTGACCCGCGATTGAGGGAAGTTGTAGGTGCGGATCTTTTCGGACCGCTCGCCGGTCCCCACCTGGGTCTTGCGGTTCTGTGAGATCTCCTGCTGCTGCTCCCGCTGGGCTATGTCGAGCAGCCGGGTCCTTAAGATCCGCAGCGCCTTTTCCTTGTTCCGGTGCTGCGACTTCTCGTCCTGGCAGGAAACCACCATTTTGGTGGGAAGATGCGTCACCCGTATGGCCGAGTAGTTGCGGTTTACACTCTGCCCGCCCGGGCCCGAGGCCCCAAAGGCATCGATGCGAAGCTCGTTGGGATCGAGCTGGATGTCCACATCGGCGGCCTCGGGCAGGACCGCCACCGTCACGGTCGACGTGTGGATGCGCCCCGACGCCTCGGTCTGGGGCACCCTCTGCACACGGTGCACACCACTCTCATACTTCAGCTGGGAAAAGACCCGCCCCCCCTTGATGTTGACGACGATCTCTTTAAATCCTTTG
>CBFDBC010000210.1:0-5904 GCA_965602945.1 uncultured bacterium
TATCCGATGGTGCAGCCCTTGTAGAGATAGGTGAAACTCACCATGCGCTCCAGGACGTGCGAGAGGGGCAGAAACGAGAGGGTCGTGTCTGCCGGCGAGAATTCCAGGATCTCGTCGATGGCCCGGATGTTGCTCATGAAGTTGCTGTGCATCAGCATCACGCCTTTAGGGAGGCCGGTCGTGCCGGAGGTGTAAATAATGGAGGCGATGTCGCCGGGCTGGACCGCTGCGGCCGTCTGTTCGAATAGTTCGGGGTTTTCCCGGCCGAGTTCCCTCCCCTTCTCCTGCACATCCTCAAGGGTCAATGTCCCAACGGGGGCGTCTCCACCCAAACTGATAAAGTGCTCGACCTAGTCCAGCTGAGGCCTCACCTCAGCCACCTTGGCCCACAGCTCGGATCCAGCGCACACGACGATCTTGGCGTCGCTGTTGTTGATGATGTACTTGACCTGTTCGGGCATGAGAGAGGTGTAGATCGGGACCGTTACCCCGCCCAGACAGAGGGTCGCGAGGTCTGTCATCACCCAGAAGGGACTGTTGTCGGAAAAGACGATGAGCTTGTCCCCTTTCCCGAGCCCCAGGGATTGAAGGCCCAGTGAAAAATCCTTTACATACGTTTCGAACTCGGAAGTGGAGAGAGGTGTATACTCCCCTCCCTTCTTTTGGAGCATCAACGCGTCCTTGGGATAGGATTTTACGGTATTCAAGAAAAGCTGACTGATGGTCTCGACCATGATGGCCTCCTTGATCCTGAGTGGCTCAATTCTATTGAAGTCAGAGCGAGCCTGTCAAGTGGACCTGTCGACAGTCTTTATTAATCGTTACGATTCGAGGACTTTGGCAATGGAGCAGATGGTATCCCCCTCACCCAGGTTCATCATGCGCACTCCCTGCGTGGCCCTGCCGATGGAGCGCAGGGGCTCGGTCTTGACCCGGATCACCTTTCCCTTTTCGGTGATCAACAGCATCTCGTGCTCCAGGATGTCGAGCATGCCGATGGCCTTTCCGATCTTCTTGTTGGTCTTTAGGTTGATCACACCCTGTCCGCCGCGGTGATGCCGGGGATACTCGGCCACGGCGGTCTTTTTCCCGTAGCCCTTCGCACTGGCCGTGAACACGTAACTTTCGTCATCCTTGGCCACCACCATCCCCACAATGCGGTCTTTTTTGCCCAATGTGATGCCCTTGACGCCGGCGGCCGTCCGGCCCATGGGTCGGATCTCCTTTTCGCTGAACTTGATGGCCTTCCCCTGCTCCGTTCCGATGACGATATCCTTTTTTCCATCCGTGAGCTTGGCCATGAGCAGTTCGGCCTTGCGATTGAGGGTGATGGCTATGATCCCCCCCTTACGGATATGACGGAATTCACTCAACCGGGTCTTTTTGATCTTCCCGTCTGTAGCCAGCATGACGACATAAAGATCTTCGGGGAAATCCCGGACCGCGACCACAGAACTGACCGACTCATCCGGGCCCAGATCGACCAGGTTCTTGATGGATTTCCCGCGGTTGGCCACGCCTACATCCGGGACATACAGAGCCTTGAGCCAGTAGAGACGGCCCTGATTGGTGAATATCAGCATGTAGCTGTGCGTGGAACATATGAACAGATCCTGGACGACGTCCTCCGCCTTCATGCTGATGCCGCGCTTGCCCTTACCGCCCCTGATTTGGAAGTGATAGCTGCTGAGCGAGGTGCGCTTGATGTAGCCTGAATCCGTGCAGGTGATGGCCACATCCTCTTCCTTCACCAGGTCTTCCATCGTGAGTTCGGAAATCTTTTCTGCAATGATCTCGGTGCGCCGCGGGTCGTTGTACTCCTGCTTGATCTGCTTGAGCTCGTCCACGATGATCTCCAGGATCAGCTTTTCGCTGCCCAGGATGCGCTTCAGCTTCCGGATCAGTTTCAGGAGGTCCTGGTATTCTTTCTGGATTTTCTCCCTTTCAAGGCGGGTCAGCTTCTGCAGCTGCATCTCCAGGATGGCCTGCGACTGGATCTTGGTCAGACGGAAATTTTTTATCAACCCGTTCCGCGCCTCTTCCACCGATTTGGACCCGCGTATGAGCTTGATGATCGCGTCCAGGTTGTCCAGCGCTATGGTCAGCCCTTCCAGGATGTGGGCCCTGTTTTCGGCCTTTTTCAGTTCAAAGCGCGTGCGCCGCTTGATTACATCCTGGCGGTGGGATATGAAGTACCGCATTATATCCAGCAGGTTCAGCACCTTGGGCTGTTTGTCCACGATGGCCAGCAGGATAATGCCAAACGAGGTCTGGAGCTGGGTGTGTTTGAAGAGGTTGTTGAGGATGACCTCGGGATGTTCTCCGCGTTTTACCTCAATGACCGCCCGCATCCCCTCCCGGTCCGATTCGTCACGTATGTCGGCCACGCCCTCGATCTTTTTGCCGTTCACGAGTTTGGCGATGTTCTCGAGCAGGCGGGCTTTGTTAACCATGTAGGGGAGCTCTGTGATGATGACCTTGTCGCGTTCCCCTTTGGCGGCACGTTCGATGACCGCGCGGGCCCGCAGCGTGATGATCCCTCTCCCCGTCTTGTATGCACTCTGGATCCCCTCGAGCCCATGGATGTAGCCGCCGGTGGGAAAGTCCGGCCCGGGGACGAACTGCATCATCTTTTCCATGGAGGCCTTGGGGTGCTGGATGAGATAGATGATGCCGTCGATGACCTCGCCCAGGTTGTGGGGCGGGATGTTGGTGGCCATGCCCACGGCGATGCCCGATCCGCCGTTGACCAGCAGGTTGGGGAACTTGGCGGGCAGCACTTCCGGCATACGGAGGCTTTCATCGTAGTTGGGGACGAAGTTGACAGTGTCCTTATCCAGGTCCGCCAGCAGCTCGTGCGCGATCTTTTTCATGCGGATCTCGGTGTACCGCATGGCCGCCGGGGGATCACCGTCCACCGACCCGAAGTTGCCCTGGCCGTCGATCAGAGGGTTCCGCAGGCTGAAATCCTGCACCATGCGCACGATGGTGTCGTAGACCGCCGTGTCGCCGTGTGGGTGGTATTTACCGATGACGTCTCCCACGATGCGCGCGGATTTCTTATAGGGCTTGTTGTAGTAATTCCCGGCATCGTGCATCGCGAAAAGCGTCCTCCGGTGTACCGGCTTGAGTCCGTCCTTGATGTCCGGGATGGCGCGGCCGATGATGACGCTCATGGCGTAGTCCAGGTAGGACTTCCGCATCTCTTCTTCTATGCTGATGATCGACAGCTTGCTGCTCATGGGGTCTCCTAAATCAGACGTCCAGGTTTTGGGCTTCCAGGGCGTTTTCTTCGATGAAGTTCCGGCGCGGCTCCACCTCATCCCCCATCAGGATGGTGAAGATCTTATCCGCCTCCACAGCGTCCTGTATGGACACCTGCAGCATCGACCGTTTCTCGGGATCCATGGTGGTTTCCCACAGCTGATGCGGAGTCATCTCGCCGAGGCCTTTGTACCGCTGGATCACGAGCCCTTTTTTTCCGTTCTGGTTGAGATAATCCAGGAGCTTGGCTTCGTTCTCGATCTTGACGGTATCGCCGTTGGTGATGAGCTGGAAAGGAGGACGATAATCCTCCAGGTCCTTGTGGATCTTGTAGAGGCTCTGATAACGGGGCGAGGTGATCAGGTCCATGTCGACTTTGCAGCTGACCTGCATGCCGTTGATCCCGAAGGTCAGGGAAAGCTCATACAGGCCGTGCTCCTCATCCCGGGACATGGTGCAGTCGATCTCCCTCTCCTTCAGGTATTTATGGACCGTCTGCATTTTCGCTTTATCCCGCAGGAAGTCCGCACCATCGACCTCATGGCGGAGGAGTGAGTCGATGAGAAAGAAGGGATAGTCCCTCCTCTCGAGGGCGCTGAGGCTGTTTTTCCTGGAAATGATCTTCTGTAGAAAGCGGCGGAACTGATCCCCCCTCAGGGGTTCATCAGTTCCGCTGGCCTTGAGCTGGAATTCATCGGAGATCTTCTTGTTCATGTATTTGTCAAACTCGCGTTCATTGTCAATGTACTGGAAGGACCGGCCTTTGCTGATCTTGAAAAGAGGCGGCTGGGCCACATACAGGAATCCCCCTTCTATGAGCCGGGGCATCTGGCGGTAGAAAAATGTCAAGAGCAGGGTGCGGATGTGAGATCCGTCCACGTCCGCGTCCGTCATGATGATGACCTTGTGGTAGCGCAGCTTGTCCAGGTTAAAGTCATTCTGCTCCACTCCGGTCCCCAGCGCGGAGATCATGAACCCGATCTCCTCGCTTTGGAGGATCTTGTCGAAACGTGCTTTCTCCACATTGAGGATTTTGCCCTTCAGGGGAAGGATCGCCTGGAAACGGCGGTCCCGGGCCTGTTTGGCGGAGCCTCCGGCCGAATCTCCCTCGACCAGGAAGATCTCGCTGCCGGCCGGATCCCGTTCCTGGCAGTCGGCCAGTTTGCCCGGGAGAGATGTGGACTCCAGGACGCCCTTGCGCCGCGCCAGTTCGCGGGCCTTCCGGGCCGCTTCCCTGGCCCGGGCGGCATCCAGGATCTTGAGGACCATCTTCTTGGAGACCGTGGGGTTCTCTTCGAAGTAGGTCGACAGCTGCTCGTTGACGATGGAGTCCACGATACCCTTGACTTCGCTGTTGCCGAGCTTGGTCTTGGTCTGGCCTTCGAACTGAGGGTTCTGGAGCTTGAGGCTCAAGACGATGCACAGTCCCTCACGCGTATCGTCTCCCCCGAGGTTGGCCTTGAGGTCCTTGATCAGGTTGTTGGAGTTGGCATAGTTGTTGATGGAGCGTGTCAGCGCCGCCTTGAATCCAACCAGGTGAGTGCCGCCTTCGGTGGTGTTTATGTTGTTGACAAAAGAGAAGATGGTCTCGGAATATGAAGTGTTGTACTGGAGAGCCATCTCCACCACTACATCGTCCTTGATCTGCTCGAAATAGATGGGCTTGGGATTGAGCGGGGTCTTGTTCTGGTTGAGGTACTGAACGAACTCCTTGATCCCACCCTTGTACTGGAAATCATGGCGCTTGTCCGTGCGTTCGTCCAGGATGGAGATCTTGAGGCCCTTGTTCAGGAAGGAGAGCTCGCGCAAGCGCTTGCTCAATATATCGAAGTTGTACTCCAGCTCTGTGAAGATTTCCGGATCGGGCTTGAAGGTGGTCTTTGTCCCGGTTTTCTTGGTCGTTCCGATCTTCTTCAGCTTGGCCTTGGGCTTGCCTCTCACGTAGGACTGCGTATACACTCCGCCTTCGCGCTTGATCTCCAGGGATAGATCCTCGGCGAGCGCGTTCACGACGGATACGCCCACGCCGTGGAGCCCGCCGGAAACCTGATAGGACTTGCTGTCGAACTTACCGCCGGCGTGGAGAGTGGTCATTACGACCTCGGCAGCAGACTTCTTGGCGGTCTTGTGCATACCGACCGGGATGCCGCGCCCATCGTCGACCACCGTGACGCTGTTGTCCACATGGATGGTCACATCGATACGGCTGCAAAACCCGGCCAGGGCCTCGTCGATGCTGTTGTCGACGACTTCATAGACGAGGTGGTGGAGTCCATCCGTGCTGGTGCTCCCGATATACATGGCGGGACGCTTGCGCACGGCTTCCAAACCCTTGAGGACTTTGATGCTTTCAGCGGTATATTTTTTTGTTGTCATGGTCTCTTTTTTTCAGGGAAAATTGTGGGTTATGAGGGGTGGATTGTCACATAACCCGTAAGGCATCTTTTACAGGGGTAATTATACCAATTTTTCGGGCATTTTGTAAAGCGAAATCGGTAACAAACGGCGAAATAAATGGGTCCCGAAAAAGTCATTACGAACGCCTCTCGGGCCACTCCTCCGGCACTTGATAGGAACGTAGGAAGGCACAGGAATTTCTCACAAAAATGGCCGAGCGCTTTATAAAGGCCGGTGTTGAAA
>CBFDBC010000211.1:0-5889 GCA_965602945.1 uncultured bacterium
CGAAGATCCGCATCCAATCGATATGCCCGGTATCCGCGAACTGCATGACCAGGATGTCATCGTCCCCCTCCGTCGATTGCGTGCCGACGGCCAGGACCTTGTTCTCTCCCCTCCAAACCGCATGTGCGATCTTCTCCTCCCCCTCATTCTGAAAAGATCTTTGAAAGGCGATATCCCCCAGATCACTCAGCTTTAAGATGAAGATATCGCGGTCGGGCTCCATTCCCTCTTCTCTTACTTCCTCGGTCGAACCCAAGATCCAGCAGCCTCCATCGGGAGATACGACCAGTGAGGTAGCCACATCATTGACCCGACCGACCATCTTTTGCCACACCACGGCGCCCTCCGGATTCAGGCGCAGGATCCAGATCCGTGCGGCCGGCGTTTCCTCCTGCGGGGTTTCCGGCTCGGGCTGAAACGAGGTGGTGTGGCCCACAACGAAAAGGCCGCCGTCCGGTGCCTGCGCGACCAGGCAGGCCACATCATCACCCGTTCCTCCGTAAGCCTTCTGCCAGACGATCTGTCCCTGAGGATCGAGCTTCATCACCAGGAAATCACTCTGCCCCACCCCGAATGAGGAGGTCGATCCCACGGCGATGAAATCCCCCGCCGCTGTGGGAGAGACCGCCAGGATCTTTTCCGCCGTGGTCCTCTCGTCATTCCCGAGGACATGCTGCCATACGATCTGGCGATCGGCGGAAAGTTTCACGACGAACGCACAGTTATATTCCTTGCTGGTATCGCCATCGAACCAGCCCTTCTCCATGTGTCCCGCCAGGATGTATCCACCGTCTACCGTGGGCACGAGCGAGCGAGCCCACTCATCCGACCGGTCCCGGTCGGGATCCTGCCCCTCTCTTACGGAATCGAAAACCCGATTCTCCGCCTCGGCCCCGTTACCGGAAACACGTGTCAGCCACGGAGAGTGATATATATGGAATGTGTCGGGAGCCCCAAAATCGTAATGCCCGGTTGAGCGTTTGTTGAACCCCGCCACCAGCAGGTCGCCTTCTTCGGTCAGCAGGGCCTGCGTCGGATTGTCATCGAGGGTTCCTGCATAGGCCTTGGCCCACTGCGCCTGGGCCGAAGACGCCAGCAGCGCGAAAAACAATAACACCGAGATGGTGAAAACCTTTCTCATTACGGACTCCTTAAGCCCCCATTCTTATCAAATTCCACTGCAAAATGCACGGAATTCTAAGACAAGTTTGCATTTCCCTCGGTGCTCATCCCATCACCGATCGAAATGCTGCCCGGGAGAACCTAATCACGGAGCTTCATGCGGAGCCGGAAATAGGGAACCAGAGCCAGGATGATCACGAACAGCGCGTAGAAGTAGGGCGGATTGAATCCTTTTTCAACACCGTGGGCCAGGTAGATGACAGTGCGCTGGACATGGATGAAGATGAGCTGCACGAATATGTACATTAGGAGCCCTGCTTCGTGGATGAGCGGGCCCTTGAATTTTGTGTCTTTTTCGCGGCCGGAGAGCCTCTGCGAGACCCACACGCAGGCCAGGAACAGGCCGGTCTGCAGGACCGGAGACAGAAAGAAAAGCAGGGACCTGTCCCCCTCAACCAACGGACGGCCCAGAAGGTCTATCAACCTGGGCATGGTGGAAGGGAGGTTGGGGTAGGCGGCGATCGACATCACCCAGGAAGCCACCAGCAGGACGCAGTTGAACGCGAACAGGAGGCTGACCGCCTTTTCCTGCAGCAGGGTCTCGAATGCTTTGCGCGGCATTCTAAGAGCGGATCCGGATCACCCCAGCCTATTTGATCACCGGGAAATTGAGGGCATTGAGCATCCGGTTGATCTCGGGGATATCCTTTTGCCTGATCTCGGCCGCGGCCTGCAGCATCGGCTCGACCACACCTTTAATATTGCTGAAATGGTCGATCTGAGTCTGTGTGGGCGCTCCCTGGTAGCGGCTCACCGAGCCCCTGAGGCGGGACAGCTGCTCGGGGAGCGTTCCGCCGCGCAGCGCCACCATCACGGGTCGGCGGTATCCTGTCCGGCCCTCCACGCTGTAGGAGTACGCCTCCCGGATCGCAGCCACCTTTTTCTTGACGGCCTGGATTTTCTCCGTTAATGCCTGGTCCGTGATCCGGGCCGACCTGAGACGCCCTTCCACATCCTTGAGTTGGGTGTCGAGCGCCTCCATGTCCCTGATCAGGCTGCTCCCGCGCTGGTTGAAGGTACCGATCTCCTCCACGAACTCCCGGTTCCGCCTGCGGTCCGACAGCGTGAAGGTGTGGCGCGGGTCGGCCTTGACGGTGAGGGCCTGCTCGAAGCGGTCATCACCCAGCTCCAGGACGACCGTATAATCCCCCGGATAGCAGTAGGATCCTCCGAACGATCTCCGTCGGCGACCCTGTGAAGGTGCGGAGGCTGCAGGCGCCTCGCCCTGGACACGGAGGTTCCAGGTGACGGCGTTGAGACCCTTGTTGCGCGAGCCCCTCAGGGTCTGAACGCTGCTCCCAGCGCTGTCTACCACCGTCAGCGAAAACCGCGTCCCGGAAGCGGGCTTTTCCTTGAGATAGTAGCTGACCTTGGCTCCGGGCCTCGGATTGGGGGCGGTGAACTGGTGCGGTCCTGAATACATGGAGTTGCCCCGCATGGAATAGAGGGTGACGGATCGTATGTCGAAGAGCGTGCAGTCGGATGCCAGCGTCTCCGCCGTCAGGCGCTGCAGGGAGGATATGTCGTCCAATACCCACAGCCCCCGGCCGTGCGTGCCCACCAGCAGGTCATGGTCGCGGGGATGGATCTGAATGTCGCGCACCGCCACGGTCGGAAAACCGTTCCGGAATGGAACCCACTCCTTCCCCCCGTCGTTACTCAGGAAGAGCCCGAATTCGGTGCCCGCATAAAGAAGGCTCGGGTTGACGGGATCCTCCCGCACCACGTGCAGATAGCCCACCTTGGGAAGACCGCCGGCTAATGAGGTCCAGGTCCGGCCGAAATCCTCCGTCTTGTAGACATAAGGCCTATAGTCGTCCCAGCGGTGATGGTCGAAGCAGGCGTAGGCGGTCCCCTCCGCGAAATGGGACGCCTCGATGCGTGTCACCCAACTCGCTTGGGGCAGGCCTTTGATGTTCCCGGTGAGGTCTGTCCATGTGCCTCCTCCGTCCTGTGTCAGCTGCACCAGGCCGTCGTCCGTCCCGACCCAGATCAGGCCTTGTTTGAGCGGGGATTCGGAGATCGTGTAGATGGTGCAGTGGATCTCGGCACCTGTGTTGTCGGGAGTCACCCCCCCGGAATCTTTCTGTTTCTCCAGGTCGTTGGAGCTGAGATCTGGGCTGATTTTCTCCCAGGAACGGCCGCCGTCCGTGGTCTTGAACAGGATGTTACTTCCGAAATAGACAACGCGCCGGTCATGGGAAGACAGCAGGATGGGCGAGTTCCAATTGAAGCGGTAGGGGGGCTCATCCAGGGGGGCCACGGGCTTGATATCCTGGGAATCTCCCGTCTTGACATCGAAGCGCGTGATCCCGCCCATGTGGGCGTTGCGGAAGACCGTGGAGTAGTTCTCCGGATCCGGCTGGATGTAGAAGCCATCGCCTCCACCGATCGCATACCAGTGGAAGTTCATGATCCCCCCGGGATCGAGGGAGTTGACCGGAGCGCCCCAGCTTCCGTTGTCCTGCAGCCCTACATAAACATAGTAGGGATCCCGCATGTCAAAGCCCACCTGATAGACCTCGGACCAGGCGCCGGCCCGCACGCTGTGCCAGGACTTGCCGCCGTCATAGGAAATGTCGATCCCGCCGTCGTTGCCGTCCAGCAGGTGTTGGGAATTGTGAGGATCGACCCAGAACATGTGGTGGTCGGGGTGGGTTCCTCCCGAGATGCCGGAAAAAGTCTTGCCCCCATCCCTCGAGACGTAAGAAGATCCGGAATAAACATACACCACCAGGTCGTTGTTGGGGTCCAGTGTGATCTTGCTGTAGTAGAACGGCCGGAAGTTGACACGGTCGTAGGTCTGCTTGTCGCTCATGCGCTTCCAGGTCTCTCCCTTGTCCTCGGACCGGAAGATACCGCTGTTGGCGTTCTCGACCAGCGCATAGACCACTTCGGGCCTGCTGCGGCACACATCCAGCCCGATGCGGCCGTAGTCTCCGGAAGGCAGTCCCGCGTGGATCTTCCTCCAGGTGTCCCCCCCGTCGGTGGTCTTGTAGATGGCGCTTCCGGGACCTCCGCTGCGGAAGTGGAAGGGCTTGCGCCGGTAGTCCCAGGTCGCGGCATACAGGATGCGGCCGTTGGAGGGGTCCACAGCCAGGTCGCAGACACCCGTGGATTCGTCCACATACAGGACCTTCGCCCAGGTTCTCCCCCCATCCGTGGTCTTGAAAAGGCCCCGCTCCTCATTGGGGCCCCATAGGTGGCCCAGGGCACCGATGTATACGATGTCGGGATCGTTCCGGTCGATGAGGATCTGGGAGATGTGCCGTGTGTTCTCAAGCCCCATGTCCTTCCAGGTCCTGCCGCCGTCCTCGGATTTGTACACCCCGTCACCGATCCCCACGCTGTTGCGAGACGTGCCCTCACCGGTCCCAACCCAGACGATGTCGGGATGGCTCTGGGAAACCTCCACGGCCCCCACAGCCACCGAGCTTTCCAGGTGGAAGGAAGGCTCCCAGGTTATCCCCGCATTGACCGATTTCCAGACACCGCTGGGACCTATGGCCGCGTAGATGATGGATGTGTTGCTCTCAACCACGGCAAAGTCCACCACACGGCCGCCCATGATGGCCGGACCGATGTTGCGCATCTCAAGTTCATCGACGATCTCTGCGAAGACCGATTTCGCTGTTCCTTCCTGTGACGCGGATACCGGGAGAGAAACGAACAATGCCGCCAAAAGCGCCGCACCGAAGATCTTGAGAGCCTGAGATTTGTTAGACATAGGTGCCTCCTTCATTTACCTGGATTGTAAAAATATGTGGATCCATTCGGAAACCTTCACATCAAAGGCGAAGAAAAAATCGTACCGGGGACGGGGAGTCCATCCGTCACAAGAATAGCTTATATCAGAATGGGGCGGCCGCGTAAAGAGAGGACTGGATCACTTCGATCTTTGGAAGGTCAGCTGCACGCGCCCCACGGCTTCTCCGAGCACGGCCGCGTTTGCGGAAAACGAAACATCGACCTCTGCGGGAAAGCTGGAAAGGTACCTGAATCCGGCCGGAATCTGAAGCGTGAGGCCTCGCATCTTCTCCGGGATCTCGAGCGTCACCATGACCTGCCGGGAGTCGGAGGACACATCCACCTCCACCCGGTCGCGCGCCGCCCACCAGGCCCCGAAGTCAGATACGGAGCCGAACCAAGCGTAGTCCTTGACGGCCTCGATGAATCCTTTCTCGAATTCGAATTTGTGTCCCAGTACGTCCGGATGGATCAAGACCACGAAGATGCCTCCGGACCGGCTGATCTTTCCGGCTAGCTCCACCGCCTGAGGCAGCCGGTCCCCCATCCGGGGGAGGCGTTCGTCTTCCACGGTAATGGGGAACTCATACACGCCGACCTCGGCCCGAAAATCCCGGTTGTAAGTGAGCTGGAAGGGCAGGTGGGTCAGGGATTTGTTGGCCGTGATGGTCGAGGTGTACAGATATCCCGTGGCCTTCAGGGACTGGGGCAGGGCGAACGGGTTGGACAGGAAACCGGGCCGGAAGGACACCACGGGCCCCATTTGCAGGAAGTGATCCAGTAGGAATTTGCTGACACGCAGCTCCCCCAGGATGGTCCCGTTCACGGCCTCGCGGCGCTTCTTAATGAACGGCCGGTAGTCGGGATACAGTTCGGTCCCGGTCCCCAGTGGGAAATCACTGAAAAGTTCGGCATGGGATACGGTGTGGCTGCCCACCTCCATGCCCAAGGCCTCCAGTT
>CBFDBC010000212.1:0-5873 GCA_965602945.1 uncultured bacterium
AATTCGGCTCCGGGAATCGCCCGAATAAGCTCCCTGGGCGGGTCGTAGACGCCGGAAACCCTTCCGATATGGCACGAATCGTGCCACGTGACCTTCTCCCGCTCTCCACCGTTCTCCGGGAACCGAAACTCCCCGGACCGTATTTTCTCCGCGACCACCTCGCTGTAGTGGCGGGCCGTGATGCCGTACGGGATGCCCAGCTTCTCCGCCCACTCGCGGTAGGTGTGCCGCCACATCATGTCGCAGGCCGGGCATGATGCGATCACGGTGTCCGCACCGGTAGCCTTTACGGCCGCGATGTTCTTGCGCATGATGTCCTCGAAGAGCTCCCACTTGCCCGCCACCAGCATGGGCGTTCCGCAGCAGTTTTCCACGTTTCCGAGTGTAGTGAATTCCACTCCCGCCGCATCCAGCAGGGTGGTGGTGGCCTGGCCGATGTCGTGTTCCACGTAGGACACGGTACATCCGGCGAAGTACACATTCTTGCTCTTGACACCCGGACCGTGTTCCTCCTTTAACTCCTCAAGCATCCACTCGCTGCGATTCTTGCGATAGCCAGCCCATATGTTGCCCTCTGTCCTCGTGGCCTCAGCCATCATCTCGAACGGAGGAAAGGTCATCTTCTTGTCTTCGTGGATAAGCTTGCCGCGCAGCTTCATCCAGGAGGGCTCGATGGGCAGAGCGGCGGAGCAGCGGTGGTTGCAGAACTCACAGGTCGTACACACCAGGAAGGTGTCCACCATGAACTGGTCCCACTCCTGGCGGCCTTCCATGTACTCGCGCAGCCAGTACCATTTCCCACGGGGGGACTGGCTCTCCCAGCCGCGGCCGAAGAACTGGTCGCACTCGTCCAGGCAGTAGCCGCACTGGGAACAGCTGTAGGCGTACCAGGCCACATCCGGAGGGATGCCGCGCACGGGCTTGTCGAAATGCTCACCGACGCGGGTGCTCACGGTGTTGCCGAAGGGCCGCACCAGAGGCTCGAACAGCTTGGCCACGCCAAGGGCGCGGCTCACCAGGTTGGTCTTCATCACCTTGTCCGGGTTCAAGACGTTCCTGGGATCGACTTTCCTCTGATAAGCTTTGAGGCGGTCGGCGCGCTCCTTGCCCAGGATGTTCTGGATCTCCCTTGTGAAGTACAGTCCGGTAGAATAGGGACGCCCGCCGTGTTTCTTTGCGATCTTCATGATGGTGAGCACCAGCCCGAACACGAAGTTGTAGGAAAACTTGCGTTGGTCGCTGGGGATGAAGCCCAGGAGCACAGCTTCGGGTTTGCCGTCCGGTCCCTTCTTGATGATGACGCCCTCCTTGACCACGGGCTGGTTGATCTTGTCCTCGATCTCTTCCAGCACATCCGCCATCTTGTCCAGAGGCACTACCACCTCGGCAGGGACCAGGGAGGGTCCGAGGCGCTTCACCACCATCAGTTTGAACCGGTTTTCCCACTCGTGGTCGGCGATCTCCTGCTTCAGGATCTCAGCTTCGCAGCGTTTGACGATCTCGGTCAACTGGCCCATCACCGTCTCCCTGTCTGCCGCCTTGTAGGCCAGTGTCGCGATGTAGGCGGCAGGCAGGATGACCTTGTGTTCCACGGGATGGCCCATATGGGTCATGACAGGGGCGCGGTTCTTCATCTCGGCCATGCGGGGATTAATGAACACCACAGACCATACAGGCACGTCCTTTTCGATCAGATCCTGGAAGATCCGGCTGAGCGCAGCTGGGTCAGGGCAGGCGATGGCGGTCACGCCAACATCCGTGAGCACCTGGACCCGGATCGTCATCCGGCTGATGATCCCGGTCGTTCCCTCGGCATCGGAAACCACCTGCAGCTCATCGCCGGTCAGATCCTGAGTTTCGCCGCTGGGCAGCACAATGCGGGCGCTTACGACATTCTCAGAGAACCAGCCGTACTCATAGGAGCCGATCCCGGCTCCGCCCTGGGCCAGCCAGCCCCCGGCCGAAGAGGATGGATAACTCGTGGGATAGAGGCGGATGACCAGGTCGTGGGGCTTGAGTTTTTTGTCCAGCTGTTCCCATGTGATCCCGGGTTGGACCGTGACCGTTTCTTTTTCTTTATTTATCTCGATGACATCTTTCATGCGGTAGAAATCAATCACCAGTCCTTTCCGTGTAGGGATGATGCCGCCGTAGCCGGAGGAGCCCTTGCCCCTCGGAACCATCGGAATGCTGTTCTGTCCAGCCCAGCGGATGAGCTCAACGAGCTCCTCTTCGCTTTCAGGTTGGACCACCGCATCGGGGATGGTCTTGCCGACCAGGGGCTTGAAAAGGCTGGGCATGGCCGCTATATCATGGCTGTAGAGCAGCCTTTCCGTGGGGCTGAAATTGGCCCTGTCGCCGAATCTCTCCTCCAGCCAAATCCTATCCTTTGCACTGAGTCTTGCCATCTGTATACTCCTCGAGTTGAGATGAAAAGTTAAAGGGATCTAAATACTCTATATATGAATTCCATTATATAATAGTATTGTTATCTAAACAACAGGAATCCGATTTTTAGGCCGAAAAAATTTCGCGCTTGAGGGTACAGCTTTCGATGCGGTCCTCACGGGGCTCAACTCCGATTCCCGGCCCCCGGGGAACCCGGATGGTTCCCTCCTCCGTGAGCGTGAAGCCCGGCTCCACCAGGTCCTGATGGAAGTACCGGGAACTGGCGGAGAGGTCATTGGACAAAGTAAATCCGGGAAGAGAGGCGAGGTGGACGTTGTGGGCCCTCCCGACCCCGGTCTCCAGCATGCCGCCGCACCAGACCGGCATGCCCTGATCCAGGCAGAAATCGTGGATCTTCCGGGCCTCTACGATCCCACCCACACGGCCGACCTTGATGTTGATGATCCGGCAGCTCCCCATGGTCCGGGCCTGCCTGACCCAATCCAGAGATTTGGCGCTCTCGTCCAGGCAGAGCGGGGTCTGTATCTCCTGCTGAAGGAGGCTGTGGTCCCACAGGTCCTGGCCGGAGAAAGGCTGTTCCAGCATCTGAAGCTGGAACCGGTCCAGCTCTTTCAAAAGAGACATGGACGCGAGCGTGTAGGAGGCGTTGGCATCCGCCTGAAGGAGGATGTCGGGAAACCTGGACCTCACCGCTTCGCAGATCCGGACATCCCACTCGGGCTTGATCTTGATCTTGATGCGCGGATACCCCTGTCCCAGAAAATCCTGGATCCGGTCCAGCAGCTGTTCCGGAGAATCCTGGATGCCGACGCTGACCCCCGACAGGACCTCCTGTTTGTCTCCTCCATACAGGCGGGACAGGCTGATCTCCCGCTTTTTGGCCGCCAGATCCCAGAGCGCCAGCTCCAACCCGGCCCGGGCCATGGAGTGCCCCTTGAAGCGGCGCGTGCGGTCATAGAAATCGGCCGGGTTCTCCGAGTCTGCTGCCAGGACATCCGGTATGAATACCTCTTTGAGCATCAACCAGGCTGTGGCCGTGGTCTCATAGCTGTAGAGGGGAGCCCTCTCCGCGACCACCTCGCCGTACCCGCACAGCCCTTCCGAGAAGGCCTTTACCAGCAGGCAGGACTTGTTGTAGTCCCGTCCGAAGCTTGTCTCGAAAAAATGCACATACGGGATCTCCAGCTGAATCAGTTCGATCCGTTCCACTCCCATAGGTCCCGTCTCTCCTCTACGATGTTTCGTTGGATTGAACCGTCTTGAAGAGCGGCACGCCCTTTCTCCGGGCGATCCGTTCATACTCCTTGATCAAGCGCCGGGCCATGGCCTGCACCGAATGCTTCGTCAGCACTGCGTCTTGCCCGTCTTTCCCCAGTCGGGCACCCAGCTCGCGGTTTCTCAAGATCTCAGACAAGGACCGAACCAGGGCCGATGATTCGTCAGGTGGAAACCGCAGGCCGGTCTTTTGATGCATGAGCTCCCGGGGCAGCCCCCCCTTCGCGCCCGCGACCAGGGGCACTCCCGCAGCCATGGCAGCCTGGAGCATTTCCCTGTCTCCAGGGGCCGAGGACAAGACCACCAAGAGGTCGAGCGAAGCGATGACCTGAGGGAAATGCTCGCGCCAGCCCATATAGTAGAGGAATCCCTCAGGAGGGACGGTTCCTCTGCTCCCTATTTCCAGGTCCCCCTCTCCCAATATGATCACCCGAGTGGGGGAAGTGCTCGACTCGAGGATCCGCTTCAACCGTTTCAGGATGAGCCATGTCCTGCCGCCGGCGAAGCGAGTCTTCACACCGATCAAACGGAAATCCGGCTCCAGGCGGAGTTCCCGGCGCAGGAAATCGCGTTCCTCCGGGCGAGTAAAGGGAGCGAAATCCCGCCCCAAGGGAATGACCTTGATCGCTTCGGGAGCGACTCCGTGTCCCGCAAGCTCATCTTTGGTCACCTCCTTCCGTACGACAACCAGGTCGATGGCAGTGAGAGATTTGTGCACGGAAGACAGGGCCAGGTCCTCTGCACCGGGACCGGGCCAGGTGACCACCTGGAGAGGAACCCTGGCCCGCGCCGCTGCCGCCGCTGCCACCGGTAGAGACGACAGGTCGTGGGCATGCACGAGACGGCAGTCTGAGCGCTTCATGGTGCGTGCCAGCCGCCACCTTCCCAGCACGTCCTTCTCGCTCCTGGCGCTCAGAGGTTCGACGGGAAGCTCTGCGATCCATGCCCGGGAATGAAGCTGGGAATCCTCAGTAAGAAAGTACCGGAACGGCATGCCCAGCAGCTTCAGCTCCTTGGCCAGATAGTAGGAAGGAGCGCGGAGCCCGGACTGTTCCTGGCCCGCGTCAATGAGGAAAAGGCTCAATCCTCTCTCCTTTTTTCCATATCTCGCGCAGCTTGGCGTACCGGGCGAACACTCCATACCCCTGCATCACGGCGATGATAAACCCGGCCTGCCCGTCCAGGAATCCTGCCTTCCAGACATAGGTCCGCAGGAAACTGAAAAAGGGCAGGGCCCAGAGGTGGTGCCAACGGCACCGTTTCTGATCGGCATAGAGCTTCTGGGCCCCAAGGCTGGAGTAGGTGTCGACACGGAGAAGCTGGTCGCTGAGGTCGCGGTAGGTGAAATGCTGCAGGATCCCCTGCAGTTTCTTCACCTCACCCTCGACCTCCAGGCTTTCGTGCACGAACTCCCCTTCCCAGGACGCGTTATTGTTCCGGAACAGCCTGACCTTTCGGTCCGGATACCATCCGGAATGCCGGATCCAGCGGCCCAGGTAATATGCCTGGCGGGGTACGGAAAAAGCAGAGGCGGCCGGATCCTCCTCCTTGAGGCTGAGGATCTCCTGTCTCAGCCCCGGGGAGAGCCGTTCGTCGGCATCCAGAGAGAGGATCCAGGGGAAGGCGGCCTTGGAGTTGGCATAGTTTTTCTGGTCGGCGTAGTTCGTCCACTCCCGGCGGAAGAAACGGTCGGTGTGTTTCAGGGCGATCTTCTCTGTTTCGTCTGTGCTGTGACTGTCCACGATCACGATCTCGTCGGCAATCCCTTCCACACTTTTCAAAGCCGCCTCGAGCCGATCGGCTTCGTTGAAGGTAATCAGAACGACGGAGATCTTCATGTTCAGGGGCGATCCATATGCGGTTATGTTAGCACACTTGTCCTCCAAAAGTCATGAGACGGACGCATTTCCACCCACCTTCCAAGTGAGTGAAGTGAAAAACCCGATGCATCAAGCTCACAGGAGGGTGGGATACCCTGGTGGGGGTGGGCGAAATGCCGGTTGCATCAAGCTCACAGGAGGGTAGGATACCTTGGTGGGGGCGGGCGAAATGCCGGTTGCTTCAAGCCCATAGGAGGGTGGGATACCTTGGTGGGGGCGGGACTGGATGGCCTTGTAATTGGGGGGGACGTGCGCTACTGTTTATACGATTTTCAGAAACACCCATGAAGACGGTCGAACGATACATCT
>CBFDBC010000213.1:0-5826 GCA_965602945.1 uncultured bacterium
TGCGGAACCAGTTGTGGGTGTCGGCCCCGTCGGCGACATCGATGTAGGGAGGCAGCCCGTGGAAGAACAGGTCGCCCGTGTGGATGACCTTGGACTTCTCGAACACAACGATCGTATCACCGGACGTGTGGGCGGGCCCGGGATGGATCAGGCCGACCGTCTCGGCGCCAACCTGCATGGACATCTCGGCGTCATAGGTTTTCCCCGGCGCGCCCATGGTTTCCGGGGATTGCTCCGGCTTCAGGCCTTTCAGGAACGAGGCCTTGCAGGCCGCCTGGCTCACAATCTCGGCCCCTTGGCCGATGATGGGATTCCCGCCCGTGTGGTCACCATGGTAATGGGTGTTTAACAGGAACTTGATGGGTTTGGGGCTCATATCCTGTATAGCCTTCATCACGGCCGCGGCATTGCGCGCATACTGGGAATCCACGACCAGCAGCGCGTCTTCGGCTTCCAGGATGCCGATGTTGCCTCCCTGGCCGTACAGGCAGTACACGTCGCCCGCCACCTTTTCGATGGAGATCGGGGGCTGTTCCTGAGACTGCATGGGCAGGATAGCCAGCGCCAGCCCCAGGATCAAAATTTTGGGATGAAGTTTGGATCTCATGATTGCACCCTCCTGTCTATTTCTTAAACCAATTCCGGAGAAAAAGCAATTTCAATCGAATTTCTTCCTTTTTAGGGGGGAGTCCGTGTCCATGCGAGTCGCATGGTCCCTGCTGCCTAGAAAGGCGTCGTCCTTTTGAATCGCATGGGGTGGTTGGGCGGGTCTTCCGATTCAAAAGGACGACGCCTTTCCCCCTTATTCGTAGCGGAGGGAGTCAACAGGATCGGCCAGCGCCGTCTTCAGAGTTTGATAGCTCACGGTGAGCAGTGTGGCTCCCAACACTGAGGCGCCTGCCAAAATGAAAATCCAGATATTCAATGAAACCCGATAGGGGAAGCTCTGCAGCCAGCTGTGCATCAGCCACCAGGCCACCGGCCAGGTCAGGAGATTGGCCGTCAGCACCAGTTTTACGAAATCCCGGCTCAACAGCGAGACGATGTCGGTCATGGATGCGCCCAACACCTTACGCATTCCGATCTCCTTGGTCCGTTTCCGTGTGGAGAAGGAGGCCAATCCCAACAGGCCCAGGCAGGCGATAAATACCGCCAGCAGCGTCATGAATTTAAGCGCTGTGCCCAGGCCCTCCACATCCGAGTAGAGCTCATCGAACTCCTGGTCCAGGAACGTGTAGGCGAAGGGCAGGTGAGGCGCCGCCTTTTTCCAGGCCTGCTCCAAAGACCCCAGAGCCCCGGCAAGGTCCCCCGGAGATATCCGGGCGAAGATGTAATTCACGTCAGGATTTTGGAACAGGATCAAGGGGCCGATCATCCGACCGCTCACCGATTCCATGTGAAAATCCTGCATGACGCCGACGATCGTCCCCTGGTAATCCTCGCCGAGGTGGATGGTCTGTCCCAGGGCCGAATCGACCCCGAGGATCTGTTCGAAGCTTTGGTTGACGATCAGGTTCCCGCGCTCGATCCCGTAGTCCCGGGAAAAGCTTCTCCCCTGGAGCATCTTGATCTGCAGCGTCTCGATAAAATCGTGGGTCACAGAGGTGATATTGACGGGCAGATCCTCATCCAGCCGGCGGCCATTGTGGACCACGTCCTGGGCCTGGGACCCGAACATGGTGGGATGGGTGAACGCGCCTGACACGAGCTGAATGCGGGGAGTGGCCCCCAGCTCAGCCTTGATCCGTTCGAGCAGCTCGGGATTCTCCTGGTTGCTGATCCCAAGAGGAATGGAGACTACATGCTCCTGGTTGAAGCCCAGGTCCTTGCTCTTCAAGAAGCCTATCTGGTTTAGGATGACGACCGATACGATGATCAGGGCCAGTGAGATGCTCATCTGGACGACTACCAGGGTCTTTCTCATCGCAGCGCCACGCAGCATCTCCGAGGACCTCTTCTTCAGGGTCTGTACCGGTTGGAATCTGGAGAGAAAAAGGGCCGGGTATGCTCCGGAGAGGATCCCTGTCAGGAATGTCACCCCGACGAACAGCAAGGCGAGACTCCCGTCGGCGAGATCGGACAGCGCGAAGGTTTCCTCCGTGACCATGTTCACCAGAGGCAGCAGCAGTTGGGCCAGGAGCGGGGATACCGCCAGGGCGAGAAACGCCAGAAACACAGCCTCGCTCAGGAACTGGCGGACGATGTGAGCCCTCCGCGCTCCCACGACCTTGCGCAGGCCGATCTCTCTGCCCCGGGATTCAGACCGGGAGGTAGTCAGGTTCACGAAATTGATACAGGCCATCCCCAGGACCAGGATCCCGACCAGTGAAAAGATGGTGATGTACTGAATACGTCCCGAAGACCCGGGATTGTCGAAATTCGTGAAGAGGCGGATGCGTGTCAGCGGCTGTAGGAACAGTTCGATATTGCTGTCCGGGTCATGGGACCGGACAATACCGGCGATCCGTTCCTCCAGATCTCCCGTGTCGACTCCCTCGCGCAGCTCGACATAGGTGAGCGCCATGCTGAAATCCCAGGCTTCCGTGATCCACCCCAGCTTCTCCACGATCTCGAACGGCACCGCCATATCGAACTGGAGGTGCGAGTTGGAGGGTACGTCACGCACCACTCCGGTCACCGTGAAGTCGAAGCGGTCGTCAAGGTTGAGTGTCCTGCCCACCGGGTCTTCCTCCCCGAAGTACTTCCGGGCCGTGCTCTCGGTGATGACCATGGAATCGGGGGCCCGCAGCGCCTCGATCGAGCTCCCCTTGAGAAACGGAAACGTGAACAGGTCGAAGAACTCGGGATCCACCGTGAGGATCTCACGCTCGTAATGGATACTGTCCCCACTTCGAATCACCCGCTCCCCGGTCCAGGCCACACGGGCGGTCCGGGCGAACTCGGGGAAACTCTGCCGGAGTACCTCCGACAAGGGGCCCGGCGTGCGGTAGCTGGTGCGGACATGGTCAGGAAAATGCCGCCGCTCGATCACCCGGTAGATCCGGGACGCCCTCTCATGGAAGCGGTCGAAACTGAATTCGTGCTGCAGCCACAGGGCGGTAACACAGAATGCCGCCAGCCCGATGGCCAGGCCTGTGATGTTTATCGCGGCATAGCCCTTCTCTCTCTTCATGTGCCTCCAGGCTATGACCAGGTAGTTCTTCAACATGGCGATTCTCCAGTACACGGCCAGCAGCGACCGGGACGCCAGAACCCGGAGAAGCCGGCGCTGGTATCTCAAAACGGCACGGCGCCTCCCCCGGTCCCGGCAGTCAAGACGGAAGAGCTCCTCGAGGTCTCCCAGCTGTTCGAGCAGGTCCTCTCCTGAAAACAGGCGTTTGAGCAGCATTTCGCCGGTCCTGGGAGGCGCACACTCGGGTATGGTCACAAGCTGCCTACCTAGTCCAGGGCGATCTTCGAGACACCGGCCCAGGCAGTCTCCTGGACCTCCCGGATCTCTCGCAAGGCCTTCCTGCCCGCGGTTGTCAGATCATACAGGAATTTGCTTCGTCCCCCCCGCTCACGCGAGGGCTCCCCCCTGTGCCTGCGCAGGTATCCCTTCCTGGTGAGCTTTTCCAGGGGGATGTAGATGGCTCCCAGCTGCCATTCATACCCCGTCACCTCAGAGACCTGCTTCAGGATGGACAGAGTGTAGGCGTTGCCATGAAGCCGCCAGACCGACAGCAGGACATATTCCTCCGAACGGGTCAAAAGTTTCATCCGCGCTCCATCATTTTCATTTGTTTAAGAGTTCTAAACATATATACGACGATTTTCCGGATGAGTTTCATTTTTTTAAACAAATAAGAAATAAAAGAAAACATCTGCAACCACCGCTATCTGTGGAAAGAGTAAGACTACACTACGCGGGATTTCCAGCGCCCACGGCGGAAAAGCACGACAGCAGCCACGGTCATCATGGTCTCGGCGGCCAGGATGGCGATGTAAACGCCCTGCTCTTCCAGGCCCAGAGGGAGAGCCAGGACATAGGCAAGGGGGATTTCCAGCATCCAGAAACAGAAGAGGTTGATGAATGTGGGAGTGGCCGTGTCTCCTGCGCCGTTAAAAGAGTGGACCACGACCATTCCCAGGCCGTAGGACACAAAGCCGTAAGCCAGCCAACGCAGGCAGAGGACCCCGGATGCTACGACTGCCGGATCCCGGATGAACAGACGGATGAAAAAGCCGGGCCAGGCTATGAAAAAGACCGCGATCGTTCCCATGAGCAGCATGTTGAGGGCGCCGGTCTGCCAGGCCGCCCGCTCGGCCCGCTCCGGTTTTTTGGCGCCCAGGTTTTGCCCCACCAGGGTCGCGGCGGCATTGCTCAGGCCCCACGCCGGCAGGATCGAGAAGATGACGATCCGGATGGCGATGGTGTACCCTGCCATGACGGCGCTGCCGAACACCGCAACGATCCGCACCATGCCTATCCAGCTGGAGGTGGCGATCAAGGATTGGCCGATTCCCCCAACAGCCAGCCGGAGCAGCCGCTTCATAACCCCGAAGTCGACCCTCAAGTGCCTTCGCCGTACCGGCACCCGCTTCCCCCCCCGAAACAGGAGGTAGAACTGGTAAATCACAGCCAATCCCCTGCCGATATTGGTGGCGATGGCCGCACCCTGGACTCCCAGCTCCGGGAAGGGCCCCAGGCCGAAAATGAGGCAGGGATCCAGAACGATGTTGATGCTGTTGGCCAGCCACAGGACCCGCATGGACACCGCGGCGTCTCCCGAGCTCCGGAACACGGCGTTGATGATAAACAGCAGCATGATGATGACATTGGATCCCAGCATGATCGCCGTGTACCCGGAAAAAGCCCGGATGATCTCGGGGGATGATCCCATCAGCCTGAGGATGTCTCCGGCGAACAGGATCCCCGGCACGGATATGAGGAACGAGATGAGGACTCCGGTCAGGATCGCCTGGACCGCGGCGACGGCCGCACCATCCGGATTTTTCTCTCCGATCCGGCGGGAGATCAGGGCGGTGGTGGCGGTGGACAACCCGATCGCAAGCGAGTAGACGATGGTGAGGAGCGACTCTGTGATGCCCACGGTGGCAACCGCTCCCGCCCCCAGCCTGGACACGAAGAAGATATCCACCACGGCGAATACGGACTCCATGACCAGCTCGAGTACCATGGGCAGGGCCAGGAGGAATATGGCCTTGTTCAGCCTGACGGTGGTGAAGTCCTGATCCGATCCGGCGATGGCCTCGCGGATGTTACCCCAGAGGCCGCGCAGGCGCAGGTTTTGTGCGAAGATCCGGAAAGGGATCCGGGCGGGGATGTTGCGCAGCCTTCTGTACATTCTATCAGTGCCTCGGTCATATAATCAGATAATTCCCAGCATTATACCAGGATGGGTGCTGCAATGCGTCACTAGGCCGAACTATTTTGTCCCTGTATGCGTATTTAATGGTAAATCAGAAACGGAGACACACATGAAAAAAATGTCCATTATTCTACTGACAATGATCCTTTCTTGCGGTTTCAGCTTGCTGTATGCAAATGGGGCTGCCGATCTGAACGGGACCTGGGAAGGACCCACCTACGCCGAAAGCGCAGGGGCCGAGCTGGTCATGACCCTGGTCTTGAAACATGAGGGTGACAACATATCCGGGACCATCAAAGACGACATGGGCTACCTCGACTGCAAGGTTGAAGACGCCACCCTGGAAGACGACGTCTTGAAATTCAAGGCCACGGCCGTGACCCCCGTGGGCGATCTGATCGTTGAGTTCTCAATGAAAGTGGCCGGGTCCGCCATGGAAGGCGAGTGGCAGGCCGAAGACGGCTCGTCCGGCACCTGGAGCCCCGAAAAAAAG
>CBFDBC010000214.1:0-5773 GCA_965602945.1 uncultured bacterium
TCTCCTTCGGCCTGACGCTGTATCTTTTCCGGCACTTCTCTTCTAAGCAGGATTGAATCAGGAGACATAAATGCCGGCAGGAGTCCCAGGGAGGAGAGGAGCATATCGCCCCATGGAAGTCGGGCGTAAGGTCCTGGATCCGGCTCGGAGTGTGAGCCGCTGTCCTTAGGGAGTTTCCCACGGGACATAAGAGAGGAGGGAAGATAATGGGGAACTTAAATCGTTTTTTCCGTTTGGGAATTCTGGTTTTCGTGCTGAGTTCAATTTTGGTGTCCACCGCATGCGAAGGTGGAGTCACTGATGGCATTCCGGCTGCTAGTGAGCGAGGAGTGGTTTCTGAAACTCTGGAGCAGAGGGACGCGCGCATGGCCTGGTGGCGCGAGGCCCGCTTCGGGCTCTTCATCCACTGGGGGCTCTATGCCGTACCGGCAGGAGAGTGGAAGGACGAGACCCACCACGCGGAGTGGATCCTGACCACGGCCCAGATCCCTGTGCCCGAGTACGAGAAATTCGCCCCGCAGTTCAATCCCGTCCGGTTCGATGCCGCAGCCTGGGTCCGCATGGCCAAAGACGCGGGCATGCGTTACATCGTGATCACCAGCAAGCATCACGATGGTTTCAGCCTGTTCGATTCCCCGGTCTCGGACTACGACGTGATCGATGCCACCCCCTTCGGGCGGGACATACTCAGGGAGCTGGAAGAGGAATGTCTCAAGCAGGAGATCCGGCTGTGCTTCTATTACTCGATCATGGACTGGCACCACCCCGATTACCTTCCGCGCCGCGGCTGGGAAGAGAGGCCCGCCGAGGGGGCCGAATTCGACCGCTATGTCGACTACATGAAGGACCAGGTCAAGGAGATCGTGACCAACTACCAGGACATCGGGGTCCTCTGGTTCGACGGGGAATGGGAGCGGACCTGGACGCCGGCCCGGGGACGCGACCTCTATGATTTTGTGCGCTCGCTCGACAGCGACATCATCATAAACAACCGCGTGGGCAAGGGCCGGGCCGGTATGGCCGGCACCTATGATCCCACCACCGCATCCGGTGATTTTGGGACCCCGGAGCAGGAGATCCCGGCCACGGGCCTGGGCTACGACTGGGAAACCTGCATGACCATGAACGACCACTGGGGCTACAACAAGAACGATGCGAACTGGAAATCCAGCGAGCGTCTCGTCCGTATGCTGGTGGACATCGCCAGCAAGGGCGGGAACTTCCTGCTCAACGTGGGGCCCACGGCCGAGGGGCTCTTCCCCAGGGAGAGCATCGACCGGCTGGCGGACATGGGCCGCTGGATGGAAACCAACGGCGAGAGCATCTACGGGACCGGAGCGAGCCTGTTCGAGAGCCTGCCCTGGGGGCGGTCCACCACCAAATCCAAAACTCTGTACCTGCATGTTTTCGACTGGCCGGCTGACGGCCGCCTGGAGGTCCCGGGGCTCCTGAGCCGCGCGGACAGGGCCTATCTCATGGCAGATGACAAGGCGAAACTCGAGGTGTCCTACCAACCCGGCACTGCGGTAATATCACTGCCTGGTGCCGCTCCCGATACCGTGGCCTCGGTCGTGGTCCTGGAATTCGTGGAGGAGCCCGAGGTCATCAACTCGCCCACGATCCAGGCAGACGGCGATATATTCGTAGCGAGACACGAGGTGGCTCTAGGGCCCGGTGTGAGCAACGCCCGCATCCGTTACACTCTGGACGAGAGCGAGCCGGACGAGGACGCCGCGGAGTACACGGGAGCCCTCTCTCTGGAAACGGGAACCATGGTCCGGTGTGCGTATTTCCAGGAGAGCCGGCGCGTGAGTTCTGTCGTGAGCCGCAATTTCTATAAGGTGAAGCCCCGGCCCTCACAGGAGCTTTCCGGCCCTGCTCCCGGCCTCAACTACACTTATTTCCAGGGAGAATGGGAGACGTTACCCGAATTCGCAGCCCTCACTCCCGTGCAGTCGGGGAACAGCCCCACATTCGATCTCGGGCTGCAGCAGAGGCCTGAGGACTTTGCCGTCCGCTACTCGGGTTACATCCTGGTGCCGGAGGACGGGGTCTATACCTTTTTTGTGGCATCCGACGACGGGAGCCGCCTCTGGATCGGCGACATCCTGGTGGTGGATAACGACGGGCTGCACGGCTCCCAGACAAAATCCGGACGCATCGCCCTGGCCTGGGGACTACACCCCATAGCCGTAGGATTCTTCCAGCGGACCGGCGGCGTGGACCTGGAGGTGGCCTTCCGCGGCCCTGGTGTCGAGCATCAGGTCGTGCCGCCCGCGGTCCTGTTCCACAAGGAATAGCCGGAGGCACAGCTTGAGTTAGCTTGCGGCATGAGGGGTTTTTCTATAGAATAGGCGGGTAAAATCGCGGATATTTGGGACAGCGCCTCCATGAGCAAACAAGCCGAAAAGAGCTACTATGAGCTGGAAAAGCCCATCCTCCAGCATAAGAACAAGATCGAGGCCCTCCTGGCAGGGGAAACCGTCGATAAAGATAAGGTCGGCAGCCTGCGGGCCCTCATCGCCAGGGACTGGGAGAAGCTGCAGCCCAAGCTGAACGCCCTCCACCTGGTTCAGATCGCCCGCCATCCCCAGCGGCCCTACACCCTGGACTATATCGAATTCCTCACGGACGACTTCCTGGAGTTCCACGGCGACCGCCGGGCCGGGGATGATCCCGCCATGGTCACGGGCTTCGGTTCCTACCGTGGCCGGAGCGTTGTCTTCATCGGCCATCAGAAGGGCCGGACCACGCGCGAGCGCATCGAGCGCAACTTCGGGCAGCCCATCCCGGAGGGCTTCCGCAAGGCGCTGCGCATCATGAAGCTGGCGGAAAAATTCGGTTACCCGGTGGTAACCCTGATCGATACGCAGGGCGCTTACCCCGGCATCGAGGCCGAGGAGCGCGGGCAGGCGGAGGCCATCGCCTTCAACCTCAAGGAGATCGCACAACTCAAGGTGCCGGTGGTCAATCTCGTGATCGGCGAGGGCGGCAGCGGGGGGGCCCTGGCCGTGGGCGTGGGCGATGTCCTCCTGATGCTGGAGAACTCCTTCTATTCGGTCATCTCTCCGGAAGGCTGCGCCGCCATCCTCTGGAAAGACCAGGGGGCCGTAAAGCAGGCCGCCGAGAACCTCCGCTTCATGGCCAAGGACCTGAAGGGATTGAGGATCGTCGACAAGATCATCGCCGAGCCTCCGGGCGGGGCCCACATCGACTGGGACCTGACTTTCAAGAATGTGGACAAGCAGCTCAACCAGACCTTGAGGAAGCTGGAGGAAAAGTCTGCGGAGGAGCTGTTGGAGGCCCGTTACCAGAAATTCCGCAAGATCGGGGTCTTTGCCGAAGATGAGTGACACACCCCGGAAGAAACGTGTGGCGGCCATCAAGGGCACGCACGACATCCTCCCCAGCCAGGCCCGGAAGTGGCAGCGCGTGGAGAGGACGGCCAAGGGCCTGTTCGAGCTCTACGGCTACCGGGAGATCCGCACACCGGTATTCGAGGCCACGGAGCTCTTCGAGAAGGGAACGGGCGAGACCTCGGACATCGTGATGAAGGAGATGTACACCTTCACGGACAAGGGGGGCCGCTTGCTGACCCTGAGGCCCGAGTACACACCCTCGATCGCGCGGGCCATCATCGAACACCGGCTTAATCTCCTGTCCGATCCCATGCGGTATTATTTCATCGGGCCCATGTTCCGTTATGACAAGCCCCAGAAGGGCCGCTTTCGCCAGTTCCACCAGATGGACGTCGAGGTCTTCAACGAGAAGGACCCGGCCGTGGATGCCGAGATCGTGGAGATGGCGGCCACCCTGCTGGAGAGCGTGGGCGTGACCGGGAGCGAGATCCTGGTCAACTCGGTGGGCTGCCGGGCCTGCCGTCCCGGCTACCACTGCGAGCTGAGCCGGGCGGCGGAGAAATCCCGTTCCGGCCTCTGCCCGGACTGCCAACGCAAGATCGACACCAACCCCCTCCGCATCTTCGACTGCAAGGTGGAGGCATGCCGCGAGATCGCCGCCGGGCTGCCCAAGATCACGGATTTTCTCTGCGGGGAATGCGAAGATCATTTTGGCCGCTTCAAAGGCTACCTCGACCTCTATGCCCTGCCCTACACCGTTGAGCCTCTCCTGGTTCGCGGCCTGGATTACTACACCAAGACCACCTTCGAATTCACATCTTCACGGCTCGGGGCCCAGGATGCCGTGCTGGGGGGGGGCCGCTACGACGACATGATGCGGGACTTCGGCGGACCCGACATATGCGGCATCGGATTCGCACTGGGCATGGAGCGGCTGCTGCTCCTGGTCCCGGACGAGGAGACCACGGAACCTTTCCTCTACGTGGTCTGGATGGGAGAGGAGGCCCGGAGGGCCGGCATGACCGCAGCCCGGTTCCTGCGCAGGCACGGCTTCGAGGTCTGGATCGAATACAAGGAACGAAACTTCAGGAATCAGCTGAGCCGGGCCAGCAAGCTGGGCGCCGCCTGGTGTCTCATCATCGGTGAAGACGAGGCCGGCAAGGGATCCTTTCAGCTGAAGAACATGGCCACCGGGGAACAGCAGGAAAAGGCCCTGGAGGAGCTCCTCACAAGCCTGCAGAACTCCGACTAAGCCCCCGAGGACAGCAGTAAAGGAAGGGAAACATGCCATCCACCATGACAACCTGGAAACGCACACACTACTGCGGCGACCTGAGGAAGGACCACATCGGCCTGGAGGTCGTCCTGTGCGGATGGGTCAACCGCCAGCGGGACATGGGGAACCTGGTGTTCATCGACCTGCGCGACCGGCAGGGCCTGGCCCAGGTCACGATCTCCCCGGACGCCCCGGAACTGCTGGAACTTGCCAAGACGCTCAAGATGGAATATGTGGTGGCCGTGCGCGGCAGGGTCCGTGCGCGCGGCGAGGGCCTCGAGAATCCGGTGATGCCCACGGGAGCGGTCGAGGTCGAGGCGCAGGCCCTTGAGGTCCTGAACGCCTCCGCAGTACCTCCCTTCATGGTCGTCGACCCCACGCAGGCCTCGGAAGACCTGCGGTTCAAATACCGCTATCTCGACCTGCGGCGGGCCCGCATGCAGAGGAACTTCAAGCTCCGCCACCAGGCATCGTTGGCCGTGCGCAACTTCCTGAGCGGGCAGGGTTTCATGGAGATCGAGACCCCCTTCCTCACCAAGTCGACACCCGAAGGCGCCCGTGACTATCTGGTGCCCAGCAGGGTGTACAAGGGGCGGTTTTTCGCGCTCCCGCAGTCGCCCCAGATGTTCAAGCAGCTCCTGATGGTCTCGGGATTCGACCGCTATTTCCAGATCGTGCGCTGCTTCCGGGACGAAGATCTGAGGGCGGACCGCCAGCCCGAATTCACTCAGATCGACATCGAGATGAGCTTCGTCCGGCGGGACGAGCTGTTCGAGATCAACGAGGCCATGCTGGCTGAGATCTTCGACCTGATCGGAGTCGAGGTGGAGCGGCCCTTCCCCCGCCTCACCTATGAGGAGGCCATGTCCAGGTTCGGGTCGGACAAGCCTGACATGCGCTTCGGCCTCGAGCTCCAGGACCTGAGCGAGGCGGGTGCCGGGAGCGGCTCCGAGCTCCTGCAGAAGGCCCTGGCGGCAGGCAGCACGCTCAAGGCGCTCAAGGTATCCGGTGCCGGGGGCCTGTCCCGCGGCCGTCTGGACAAGCTGAACGACAAGGCCCGGGAACTGGGCGGGAAAGGCGTCATCTGGATCAAGCGGGCCGAGGGAAACTTCAAGTCATCCCTCAAGCTTTCCGAGGA
>CBFDBC010000215.1:0-5763 GCA_965602945.1 uncultured bacterium
GGAATCGGATCTTGTAGCCCACGGAAAGGCCCAGGTTTTCCTTGAGCTCGGAAGCAATGCGATGGGCGATGGTGATGGCGGCGATCCGGCGAGGCTGGGTGCAGGCGATCCGGCCGGAGACACCGCGGCCAGCTCTGAGGCACATCTTGGGGAGCTGGGTGCTTTTACCGCTTCCCGTCTCTCCGGAGATGATGACCACAGGATGGTTCCGGATGGCCCGGACGATCTCTCCCGCGCGGCCGCTGATCGGCAGTTCTTTGGGGAACGTGACCCTGGGGATCCGCCGCGCGCGGGCCTCGCGCTCCTTGACGGATCCGGACAGCCGGGCCTCCAATGCGGCCAATTCTCCGAGGATGTCTTCCCCGGATCTGCTTCTTCCCGTCTGCTGCAGCCGGCCCAGCCTGCGGCGCACAAAAGACCGGTCCCTGAGCATGGCATGAGGGAGTTGAGACCGCACCCGGTTGATGAGGGCGCGCATGGAAGCGTCCGTCTTGAGTTTTTCCATGAGAGGTCAGAAGGGAAGGTGTGCCGGCGTCCGGTTCCACGTTTGTCCGGGCCGTGCGGCGGCACCGTGTTGGTGCTACTCGTCTTTGGTGAGATCGGCCGGTGGTGCTTCCGGTTCGCCGGCGTCGGTTTTCTTCCAGGTCTTGACGCGATCGCCTATGTCCTTGACCACGGGTTTAACGGTTTCGCTCCACTTCTTGAGCCGTACAGACAGATCTTCCATAGGGCCCTCGACCGCATCGCCCAGTTCCCTCAGCCTGTTCCCCAGGTCCGAAAGGGTCGGTCGTACGGCATCGTCCAGGTCCCGCAGCTTTTCCTCCGCTTTCAGGAGATGGGGTTTGATCTCCTCACCCAGCTGCTGAAAGGCATCTCCGATCTCGGCGAAGATGTCCCTGTCAGGTTTCTTGTCCTCTTCGCTCATGGATTTTCCCTCCCTGATCTATTTTTCATCCGCTTTGCCCGTCCTTGACCGGACCGACCACCGGACTTAATCTATACCACAGGGTTTCAAGGCGGTCAATCGACATGAGCCTTGAGACTGCGGCCCGTTTGATTTAAGGTATAGCCGTACCGGAAAATCGAGACCCCTGGAACAAGGAGTTCGAGATGCCTACAGGAATGAATCGAAGGGAATGGCTCAGGGCTTCCGCCTGGTCCGCCGCGGGACTGGCGCTGGGCCTGGAAACCACCGCCTGCAGGAATCAGCCGAGGGAGGAGGAACTGCGGGCCGCGGAGGTCGCGGGACTCAAGCTCAACAGCAACGAAAGCCCCTACGGCCTGCCGCCGGGTTCACGGGAGGCGCTGGTACGGGCCGTGGAGCGGTCCCAGCTCTACCCGCACAGGAGCTACCCCGGTTTCAGGGCGGCGATCGCGGAGAGCGAGGGCACCACCGACGAGAACATCGTACTGGGCGCCGGATCCACCGAGGTTATGACCATGCTCATCCACATGGCTGCGGAACGTGGAGAAGCTTTGGCCGCCGACCCGACCTACTTCGATTTCGTGTCCTATGCCGAAGCGGCCCGGTGTCCCCTCCACTCTGTCCCTGTGACTGAGAGCTTCGTGCATGACCTGGACGGGATGGCCGCGCGGATCGGACCGGACATCTCGCTGGTCTACATATGCAATCCACTGAATCCCACGGGAACCATCGTCTCCCGGGAGGCGCTGCGTGCATTCTGTGAAGCCGCCTCCCGGAAGACACTCGTGGTGGTGGACGAAGCCTATCATGAGTATGTGGACGACCCGTCCTACGGATCCATGGCAGGCCTGGTCCAGGAGGGGCGGAATGTTGTCGTCACCCGCACTTTTTCCAAGATCTTCGGGATGGCGGGCCTGCGCGTGGGATCCGGGATCGGCCCAGCCCGTGTCATCGAGACCCTGGATCGCTTCCGGATGAACTTCGCCTCCATCGCCTGCACCAGCCTGTCGGCGGCCCGGGCCGCCCTGGGGGATTCAGCCTTTGTGCGCGGAGTCCGGGAAAAGAACCAGGCCGCCAAATCCTATCTTTTCGGGGAACTGAACAAGCTCGGCCTGGCCTATTTGCCATCGCATACCAATTTCGTGCTGTTCGAGGTACCCCGGAATGCTCGTGAGATGCAGGCCGAGCTGGGAGATCGAGGCGTCCTTGTCCGTCCGTTCAAGATCAAGCAGAAAGAATGGATCCGCGTGAGCATCGGGACCCGGGAAGAGATGGAGGCATTCGTCTCCACACTGCGCAGCATTATCTGACGCCCGGAGAAGCCGGGAATATCTCCTCTAGCCAGATTGTCTAATTGGCTGTATAATGGACATGAGGTCAAGATGACGAAACATGTGTCACACCGGGAACCGTGGAAGATCGGGATTTTTGTCGTGCTATGCCTGGCACTTCTGGTGTCCTACTCATGCAAAGGCCCGGGCGAGCCGGATCTCCTTGCCAACATAGTCGCCCAGAACCTCTGTGGTGCGGCACTGGATATTTTCTTGGGTGGTGTCTACCAGTTTTCTGTGGAATTTGCGGCGGACGAAACCATTTACGACTTGCCTATCGGGAATTATAACCTGCAGGCCAAAAAGAAGGGGGAGGAGATCCTGGTCTATTCGGAAACGATCGAGATTACCCAAAGCCTCAACTACATTGTGGTCATCGAAGGCCCTTCCCTCATCGTGTTCGCGAATGAGTACGGGGAGACTCTGAATTTCTACATGAACGGAGTCCTCATCGGCGGAGTGCCGGACCAAGAAGGCGCGGTCATCCCCAATGTGGCCTTCGGCACGCACGAACTGGCCGCAGCCCGAGCCCCCGACAATTTGCTGGTCGATTCACTCACACTCGAGGTTGATGACGTGGCGGAATATGTCTGGTTGGTCGGACCGCCGGCCACCAAGTAAAAATCTTCTTCTCTGAAGCTGAATCTCACCGAAGGAATCCCGAATTTCCCTGAGCACTGCCGGGACAGGAGATTCTTTTTATGCGCCGTTTCACAGGCTGAAGAAGATCCGCACGGCCGTCCCCTTCCCCTCTTCGCTCTGTACCTCGATCCGGGCGCCGTGGCTGTCGACGATCCATTTTACGATGGACAGCCCCAGGCCGGAACCGCCGGTCTCTTTGGAGCGGGATTTATCCACGACATAGAAGCGGTCGAAGATGAAGGGAAGCGCTTCGCCGGCGATGCCGATCCCGGTGTCGCTGACCTCCAGTTGAGCGGTGTTTCCACTCTTATTCAGGCTGTAGAAGATCCTCCCCCCTTTTGGCGTGTAGCGGAGGGCGTTGTCCAGGACATTGGCGATCAGGCGCTCCAGCAGGTCGCCGCTTCCTTTGATCCGTATATCTTCGATCTCACCGGCCTCACACTTCAGGCCCTGGTTTCGGATCACGGTCTCACGGCTTTCGACCACCGTGGTCAGTATCTCATCCAGATGGACGGGCTGATTGAGCTTGGCCCTGTCCAGCGCCTCGATGCGGGACAGGAACAGCAGGTCGTCGATGATCTTTTCCATCCGGTGCGACTCTTCCAGAACGCTCTTCAGCGTGTTGATGTACTCGGAGGCCTCCCGGTCCTTGCGCAGCAGGACCTCGACCTCCCCGCGGATGATGGTGAGCGGCGTACGCAGCTCGTGGGAGACATCACCCGAGAACTGACGGATCTTGTTCACCGACTTTTCCAGCCGGGCGATCATTTCGTTCAGTGTTGCGACCAGGGCTCCGACCTCGTCCTTGCGGTGTTTGGCTTCGATGCGCAGGGACAGGTCGTCGGCGGTGATCTGCTGGGCTGTGTTCACGACGCTCTTGACCGGGTGAAGCGCGCGGTTGATGATGAAGCTTCCCCCCAGTGAGGCGAAGAGCAGCAGGCCGACCCCGGACAGGACCATGACGATCAGCAGGCGGTTGAGGTCCCGCATGGTACTGTCCAGCGCGATCCCGACCTGGAGCACGTTGGGACCCCGGACAGGCAGCAGGAAGACACGCAGGGGGAACGTGCTGATCTGCTCCTCCTCGACCGTATCGAAGATCAGTGTGTCGATGTCGGATTTGTCCGCATTGTAATAGAGCCGGGTATCCAGGCGGAAGGCACCCTCCGGGATGCGGTCCGTGTGGATGATCGATTCGACGCGGCGCTCTCCCTCCTCGGCCAGCGCGACCAGCTGGATGAAGGGCCGGTGGGTGAGGAACCGGGCCTCGGCCCGTTCGATGGCCTCCTCCCAGTCCACGCCCCGGGTTCGCGAATAGTCCTCGCTGGTCTCATCCGCGATCTCGAGCAGCACACTGTCCAACTCCTGGATGAGGCTGTCCTTGAAACCCTGGTAGAGGAAGATCCCCGCCACGGCCACGATCACTCCCAGGATGACGATATACCACACCGTCAGCTTGAAGGAGAGCGATTGGAACCGTTTAATCCTCATCGATCTGATAGCCGTGGCCGCGCTCGGTCTTGATGAGCTTGACAGAAAAGTCCCTGTCGATCTTCCGGCGCAGGTGGTTGATATACACGTTGACTATGTTGCTGGCACCCTCGTAATCCATGTCCCAGACATGCTCGATGATCATGGACTGGGACAGCACGCGCCCCTGGTTGCGCATCAGATACTCGAGCAGGGCATATTCTTTGCCGGTGAGCACGACCTTTTTGTCCCCCCGGGTAACCAGGCGTCGGACCGGGTCCATCTCCAGGTCACCGACCCGGAGCGTCTTGGTCTTGTAATCCTGGCTCCTCCTCAGGAGGGCCTGGATCCGGGCCAGAAGCTCCTCGAAGGAAAAAGGCTTGGTCAGGTAATCGTCGGCCCCCTCGGTCAGGCCCAGGATCTTGTCGTCCAGGGTGTCCTTCGCGGTCAGCATGATGATGGGGGTCAAAATCCCCTTCTCCCGCAGCTCCCGGCACACGGAGAATCCGTCCTTCCCCGGGAGCATTATGTCCAGGATGATGACATCATAGGGATTGACCTGGGCCAGGTACAGGGAGTCGGCGCCGTTGCGGCACACATCGACGGCATAGTTCTCTTCCTTCAGGCCGCGCTCCAGGAAGGCCCCGACCTTCTTGTCGTCCTCGACGATTAGTAGCCGCATGTCGCTCATACTATTATAGGTCACTCCGACACGGATTCAAACCCCGAGTCATTTATCAGAAACCGCGGTAGCGGGTTCCCTCGAAGCGTGGATTCACAACGTTGCTGTAGACCGAGCCGAACGTGAAGCGGAAGCCGACCGAGAAGGAGTAGTCGTAATCCGTGGCCAGCTCCCTCCGGCGCAGCAGGACCTCATCTAGCGATGCGTCCCCTTTGGGAAGTGCGAGCTGGTCATGGATCCGTTCGTAGCGACCGCGGGCGTTAAAGGAAAATCCCCGGAATATGCGCACGGAGAGGGAGCCCCTCAGCGAGATGCGGTAGAAACTGGGGTCGTGGAAATAGTGTGAACCCTCCAGGGTAGTGGAAACATTCCCCCAGGGCTGGCGGTACTCCAGGGTCGCGGTCAGGGACTGGTTGTAGAGGGTCTCTTCGGTCTTGTCGTAGATGGTCTCCTCGACGTACTTGACCCGGTTGATGCCGAGCTTGTAGAGGAAGCGGAACTGGCGGCGGGTCGATTCGGAATAGGGGAACACGTTGAATTCCACGGCCGGCGCGAAGGTGAAGTACAGGTCCGTGTTGCTGTAGGTGTTCTGCTCGGCCTCCACCCAGCCGCCGACGGACCAGTGGTCGTTGATGCTTTTGACAGCCATGGTGGCGAGGTTCTTCTCCTCCTGTTTGCTGACCCCGGGGTCCGGGACCGCTACCGGCTCCGGG
>CBFDBC010000216.1:0-5698 GCA_965602945.1 uncultured bacterium
AGCGGACGAGTACTACACATCCTCCGTGTCCTACAACGACTTCTATCCCAAGGGGATCGAGCCCCTGGAAGCCAACATCACGGCCCTGCTGGATCCAGGGAACCTCAAGTGGAGGGATCTGGTGGACAAGGACTCAGCCCTGCCCACGCCCTGGGAGAAGGCGGAGTTCGACGAGAAGGACCTGGCGTGGCAGAAGCGCCGCCGAGCCATGAACGACCGGATCGCGGAGCTCAAGCGCACCGGAGCGCCGGCCACAGAGGTCGATGCGGCCGAAAAGGGATATGAGCGCGCGGACCGGGAGCACTCGGATTGGGTGGACAAGTATCTCAACCGGAGCCGATTCAAGGGCAAGGTCGGGGCGTATGAGGGCGCCGGCTACTCCTCGCAGGGGCTCTACCGTCCCATGGTTGACTGCATCATGTTCACAAAGGGAAGCAAACCGTTCTGCAAGGTGTGTGAGGCCGCGGTCCGGAAGAAGATAAAGCATTATCTGGAGTAGTCGGCAAGGTCGAATCGGTGCGAAGTAAATGGACAGAATTCCTTAAACTATCGATTAAGCCCCCAAAACATGGCTTCTAAGCTCATATTAATGGCATTCTAAGGGGATAACTCTTTTTTAATCAAGTAGTTGAGATGGTCTGAGCGCGGCTATTATTCGTATTTCAGGGCCTTCACAGGATCGGTGTTGGCGGCCTTGTAGGCCTGGAAGCTCATGCTGAGCCACGCGATTGCCAACGTGATCGTCCCGGCGACCGCAAAGAAAAGCCAGCTCAGGCCGACCCTGTAGGCGAAGTTCTGCAGCCAGGCATTCATGACCAGGTAGGCCACCGGCCAGGCTACGAGGTTGGCCAGCGCCACCCATCGGGTGAGGTCCTTGGAGATCAGCGCCATGATCCCAGGCACCGAGGCCCCCAGCACGCGCCGGATCCCGATCTCGCGGGTTTTCTGCTCGGCCGCGAAGGCGGCCAGACCCAGGAGTCCCAGGCAGCCGATACCGATGGCGAGAGCTGAGAACACCATGAATATCCTACCGGTCCTCTGCTCGTTCTGATAGAGCCGGTCATAGTCCGTGTCCAGGAACGAATACTCAAGGGGGATCCCGTTGGAGAAATCCTTCCATACTTCACGGATGCCGGCCAGTGTCTTTGGGATGTCTCCGGGCCGGATGCGCGCGGAAACGTAATTCTCACTGTTCCCAAAGGGGCCGAGCTGAAGCATCAGGGCCCCGGGCCGGACCGAGTGATGGAGGGATTCGTAGTGGAAGTCCTTGACGACGCCGACAATAGTGTAATCCTGATCCTGGCCCCAACTGATGACCTTTCCGAGGGGATCGTCCCACCCGATAATTTTGGCAGCCGCCTCGTTGATGATGAGGGCTTTGTCGTCGGTCGTGAATTCCCGGGAAAAGAAGCGGCCCTCCGCCATCTCCATGCCCATGGTCTCACGGACGCCGGTGTCGCAGAGTGTCATGTTCAGGGTGATCGACTCGTCGAAACCCTCGGGCCGGCAACCCCAGTTCATGAAGGAGCGGCCGGGGGTGGTGTCGGAACCTGCGACCGCCGAGATCTCGGAAAGGGCCAGCAGCCTGTCCTTGAAGGCTCGGCTTCTGTCCCCCAGGGGAGCGGGAGTCTTGATGACCACAACGTGCTCCTTGCTGAATCCGAGGTTTTTGCTGCGCATATACTCAGTCTGACTCTGGACCGCCAGGGTGCCAACGACCAGGAATATGGAGATCGAGAACTGCGCCAGGACCAGCAGGTTTCGCAGCAGAGAATTGCGTGAGCCGCTCTGGAGCTTTCCGCGCAGCACTGTGATGGGCCGGACCGAAGCCAGGAAAAAGGCGGGATAAGCTCCGGAGAAAACTCCCAGGACAAGGGCCAGTCCCAGGAGGGCAGGCACGGCCATCGGTTCTTCTAGGTAGGGCATGGATAGGGCGCGGCCGGTGAGCGCACGGAAGGCCGGGAGCAGCACGTGGACCAGGGCCACGGCCAGCAGCAGGGCCAGGAAGGACGCGGTCAGGGATTCTGCTAAAAACTGGCGCAGCAGCGGGCCGCGGGTCGATCCCACCACCTTACGGATGCCCACTTCCCGGGCCCGGTTGGCGGAGCGCGCGGTGGCCAGGTTCATGTAGTTAATAGAGGCGATCAGGAGGATAAACAGTGCGATCAGGAACGAGGCTGACATATAGGCGGCGTTGCCGTTGGCCTCGAATTCGCCGTTGAGGTCGGAGTTCAGGTGGATCGAGGGCAGGGACTGAAGGTAGTATTCCCAATAGTTACCCCGCTCCAACCAGGAATCGTAATTCTGACCTGCGGCCGTGTAGTTCCGGACCAGGTCCGGGAACTTGGCATCGAAAACCGCGGCCGAAGCTCCCTCCCTGAGCAGGATGTAGGTCCGGTAGTTGTTGGCGAACCAGTTGGTGTTGTCCAGCTGGTCCTGGTATGTCACGAGAGAGCGGAGCATGTCGAAGTGGAAGTGAGAGTTGTCCGGGAAATCGGCCATGACGCCGGTCACACGGAAGTCCGACCCGTCAATGGTCAGGGTCTGTTCCAGGGCTGCCTGTCCTGAGAAGTATTTCCGGGCTGTGGATTCCGTGATCACCACGGTGTTGGGCTCGGCCAGGGCCGTATCCGGGTCGCCGGAGACAAAAGGTAGGGTGAACACCTTGAAGATGTCTGCATCGGTGGAGCCCACATGGTATTCGTTGAAGGCTTTTTCGCCGGTGCGCACGGCTACGCCGTCGAATGCGTCCTGAAATCGGATGGAGCGTTCCACCTCGGGGTAATGCTCGAGCAGTGTCGGCGTGAGGATGGCGGGAGTGAAGGTCTGGCGGATCTTGGTGTCACCGGTCATGGCACGCACGGCGATGCGGTGGATGCGGTCGGCGTTTTCGTGGAAGCGGTCGTAGCTCTTCTCGTAGCGCACAAAGAGCAGGATCAATACGGCGCTGGCCATGCCCACGGCCAGCCCGAATACATTGATGAAGGAATAGGCCCTGTGTTTGAGAAGATTCCTAAATGCGACTTTTATGTAGTTTCCGAACAATTTCGCCTCCTCCCTCTCAATGTAGACATGTGGGCTTCAATATTTCAGACGTTAATCGGCGTACGAAGGTTGTATAAGAGGGACAAAGAAAGTCTAGATTAATATCCTTAGAGTATCGATATGCCCCCCAAAACATAGCTTCTAAGCGTATATTAATGGCATTCTAAGGGGCCAACTCTTTTGTAATCAAATAGTTAAAATGGTCGGAGCGCGATTATGAGTGTGAGTATTTGACGGAGTGGGAGTTGAGGCCGTCGGTGGTGAACGTCACGTGGTAGTGCTCGTCCGTCCGGAAGAACTCGTAGCCGCCGCTGCTGAAGGTGTTCAGGACCGCGTCATGGGGGTGCTTGTAGTCTTTCCTGTACAGGCAGCTGATGCCCAGACGGGCGTCTCCCGGACAGTCAGCAAGCCAGGTGGGCAGGTCGTTGTCATTCAGGCTGCCGTTGCGGGAGCCGTGGTGCGGCACCTTGAAGAAGACCGTTCCATCGGGGATCCTGTGCGCGACGTCGTACCACACGTCTTCTTCCGCGTCTCCGGTCAGGACGATCGACGCATCCTTGTAGTGCATCACGAGGACCACGGAGTTGTTGTTTTCGTCCCGGGAGATCCGGTCCCAGTGCGGCCACAGCACTTCGAACCGGACATCACCCAGGGGATCGGGGCGCTTCCCGCTGTTGAGGGCGTCGTACTGCCCGACCCGGGCGTCCCGCCCGCAGAAACGGAGCAGGGGGGCGGACGGCCCCATCCGGTCCGACTTGGAATGCCAGAACCGGTGCGTTCCGAACCTCCGCAGGATCCCCTCGAGACCCTTGCCGTGATCGTCATGCGGATGGGACAAGAGTACGAAGTCGAAGAGTGGCTTGGGGAGGTCCTGCCGGCGGTACTTGAAGAGGCGATCGATGAAGATGCGGGTCGACTGGATCTCCTTGGAATCATTGGAATCGACCAGGCCGTAGTAGGAATTGCCGGCGTCATCGTTGTGCTCGATGAAGATGGAATCCCCCCAGCCCACATCGATCAGGGTCACGCTCAGGTCCCCCATGTCATTCCTCCCATCTCGCCATGAGCTTTTCGTTCTTGGGATAGGCGTCGACTGCTCCCTTCACGATCCCGTCGGTCCAGCGCTTGAAGGCCCTGGTCTCGTCTTCGGAGAAAAGGATGTCCCCTGCCGAGGCGCTGAGGTTCACGGCACGGTGATCCAGGAAGGCGTCGTCCCGACACAGGGAGTAGATGCGGATGAAGAGCCGGGATCTCATGCGGTAGACCTCTCCCCTGTGTGGTTTGCTCGGGAACAACCGGTTGGGGATCCACAGGTTGTCCGAGTCGACGTAGAGGGACTCGCTTTTCTCGACGCCCTGGAAATAGTCTTCGATGAGTTCGGGGGTGTCGAAAAACTCGCTGAGGTCCAGAGGCTTGTAGACGATCCCCGTAAACTCCAGGGAGATGACGGGGAATTCGAGCCGGCCAGCATCGAAGAGGATGCGGTCCGACGGTTCGAGCGATTCGACATAGAAATACGTCACACGAGTCATCTGGAACTCGGACAGATCTTTGCTGTCGTCTACCATGACCGGGACCGTGCGTCCATCCATAGAATCCTCCTGTTACGAAGATTCAGATCAGGGTGATGACCAACCCCTCTTGCTGATTAGTTGAATCGCATTCATATTAAAAAAGAGAGGAACCGTTGTCAACCGAAAATAATCGGGGTGTAAGCATCATTAAGATAATCCGGGCGATAGACATTGCCTCAAAGATTGGCTATGATTGAAACACCTCAAATTGTCGGTAAGGGAGAAAAATGGAAAGAATATCGGAAATCTTCGTAGTTCTCGAAAACCGGCCCTCCACCCTGGGTGAGCTCTGCACCCACCTGGCCGAAAACAAAATCAACATCGAATCCATCGGCGTGTTCCAGGACACGGCGAAGCTGTGGATCCGGGACAACAAGAAGGCCGCCAAGCTGCTGGAAGAGTTGAATTATGCGACGGAACTGCGGCAGGTCCTCAGGCTGGAGCTCAAGAACCAGCCCGGCCTGCTGGCCAAGATCACGACCACATTGGGAAAGAAAGGGATCAACATCGAATCCTGCTACGCGACCTCGACCAAGGACGCGAAGAAGGTCGCGGTGATCCTGGACGTCTCCGACATCGACCGCGCCATGCGCATCCTCCGAGCAAAGGCGCTCTAACATAGGCGCTCCGACCACTCCAACCTGTTGATAATACGTCAGATATATGCTTAGAAGGCCATTAAATCAGGCTTAAACCAATGGTTTTTGCCCCTAAATGGGGATTCTAAGCAAAAATGTAAAATATTCGATCCGGGTCAGGCAGGGCTAGCGGATGCCGGGACGCGCACTTCTCCGCAGTGTATCCACCACAGAAGACCGAACTCCGTCGCTGTGACTTTCATAGAGAGCGAGGGCTTCCGGCGGGACGGATCGGCTGAACACCGCGGCACCGTCCCAGTCGACGTGTATGGGCTCGGCCCGCATCCGGCGCGGATCCAGACCGAGATCGGCCAAGATCAGCTCCACGATGTGTTTGTCCTTGGTGTAGCGGCTGGCCCAGGTCGAGAGTGCGATCCCATGAACGGCCAGTATCCTGTCCACGATGCCCTCATCCAGCGTGGAAACCACCCCCATGAGGGT
>CBFDBC010000217.1:0-5609 GCA_965602945.1 uncultured bacterium
CGCTCGCCTCCGGACGGCTTCCTTATCAGCTTGCCAGACTGATCTAACAATCAACGAATAAACACGGTTTTGGAAATAGGTCCGCTCAGTCGAACCTTTGGCAGGTATCACTCGTCTAACTTATGCTATAGTGATTTTGGATAGGACCACAGGAGGGCTTCCCTATGCTCAGGAATTACCTCATAACGGCACTGCGCAACCTGCGCAAATACAAGGGTTTTTCCTTCATCAACCTGCTGGGGCTGGCCATCGGCATGGCCTGCTGCATCCTTATCCTGCTCTATGTTCGGGATGAGCTGAGTTTCGACCGCTACCATGCCAATGCCGACCGCATCTACCGTGTGACGAGAGAGTGGTTCAACGAAGACGGTACCTCGAGCCTGCACCTGGGCCATGTGGCGCCGCCCATTGCCCCCCTCCTCCAAAACGACTTCCCGGATATCCAGGAAGCGGTGCGCATACAGACGCCGGGCCGCATGCTGTGCAGCCGTGAAGACAAACATTTCCTGGAAGAAAGCATCGTCTTCGCTGAGGAAAACCTGTTCGCCGTATTCTCCTTCGAGCTGCTCGCCGGCGATCCTGAGACCGCTCTCCGTGACCCGTTCACGCTCGTGATTACTGAGGAGGCGGCTCGCAAGTATTTCGGGGACCAGGATCCCCTCGGTCAAACGCTCAAGTTCGAAAACCGCATCGACGCCAAGGTCACAGGCATTGTCAGGGCCGCCCCTCCCAACTCGCACTTCCACTTCGTTTCATGTTGGTTCCCTTTGTGAAATACTATGTTCTGAAAGCCCATTGGTTTCTTGGGTATTTCTTTGATGATACAATACATGCGTTTATATCAAATTGTCCTTGAATCTTGATATTCTCAATATTGCCGCTTAAGAAAGGAGAAGAAGATATGAGAAGGCTGACACCCAAGGGAGCGATAGTGATGATATGCGTGCTGAGCCTGGTTTCAAGCAGTCCGCTTTTTGCACAGGCTTCAGGAGACCAGCTGCTGCAAAGCTTCCGCTGGCGGAACATCGGGCCGGCCAACATGATGGGGCGCATTTCGGCCCTGGATGCGCTCGATACCGATTGGCGGGTCGTGCTGGTCGGGAGTGCCTCGGGCGGAGTTTTCAAATCTCTCAATGCGGGCCAAACCTGGACCCCTATATTTGATGATTACGGCTCCGGCTCTATCGGGGACGTGGCTTTTTATCAAGGGGATCCGCAGATCATCTGGGTCGGTACCGGTGAAGCGAATAACCGCAACAGCAGCGGCTGGGGCGACGGCATCTACAAATCCACCGATGGGGGAAAGACTTTCACCCGCATGGGGCTCGAAGATACCTTCCAGATAGCCCGTATCGCAACCCATCCTTCCGATCCGGACATCGTCTATGTCGCTGCTATCGGGAGCTTGTGGGGTTATTCCGGATCGCGAGGTCTGTATAGGACTCTGGATGGTGGAGAGACCTGGGTCAAATTGACGAATGGTCTTCCGGATGACGGCAAATCCGGCTGTACGGAGATCAAGATGCATCCCACGGACCCGGATGTGCTCTATGCCGCCATGTATCATCGCCTGCGCAAACCCTGGACCTTCTACAGCGGAGGAGCCAACAGCGGCATCTTTAAAAGTAACGATGGCGGAGAGAGTTGGAAGAGGCTCACTCAAGGACTTCCGGAAGGAGAGCTGGGCCGCATCGGGATAGACATCTACCGCAGCGACCCACAGACGGTCGTTGCCAGCGTAGAGGCCAGCGACAAGCTTCCGGCCGACATGAGCGTTCCCGGGCCGGGCGTATATCGTTCCGATGATGGCGGCGAAACCTGGCGGTATCTGCTCCGGCACACCAGTCGACCGATGTATCATGGGCGTATCGCCATCAATCCTCTGGATGACAACCTGATCTATGTCATTGCCCGTATTTTTCGGTTCTCAAAAGATGGGGGAAAGACATTTTCGGGGAAGCCCTGGCGCGGCGCCGGGGGAGATGACCATGACCTCTGGATCTCGCCCCAGGACAAGAACGTATTCTATACGGCCTCAGATCAAGGGGCCCACCTGACTATCGATGGAGGCAAATCCTTCATCTCGTTCAATAACATGGCCATCGCCCAGTACTATGCGATCGGTGTGGACATGCGCGATCCCTACTGGGTCTACGGAGGCATGCAGGATATCGGTGGTTTTGGAGGGCCCAGCAACAGCCGTGACCGGAATGGAATCCTCAACGATCACAATATCGAGGTGAACGGAGGAGACGGATTCCACATGCAGGTCGATCCCACGGATTGGCGCACGGTCTATACCGTTTGTCATGTGGGCGGTCTGGGGCGGATCAACATGGAAACCCGGGAGTACACACTCATCTCTCCCCGCCCGGAAAGCATCCTCAACTTCTCTGACTATTTCGATCCGGATTTTCCTGAAACGCCTATCCGTTACTCTATCTTTCCCGGGGAACATTGGCTTTGGCGACATCCCAGCCGCAGCCAGTACTCCAGCCTGCTCCCTCCCCAGTTCCGCTACAACTGGAGCAGCCCGGTCATTGTCTCTCAGCACAATCCCCGGACGATCTATTTCGGGGGCAACCACCTGTTCAGATCGGTAGACCGTGGTGACAGCTGGCGGATCATCAGTCCGGACCTCACCACCAACGATCCGGAAAAGCGGAACTCCTCCGATTCGGGCGGACTCACTCACGAAGTGACCGGAGCGGAAAACCACTGCACCATCATTTCCATTTCAGAATCACCCTTGGATCCTGCCGTACTCTGGGTGGGAACCGACGATGGGAATGTCCAGGTCACCCGGGATGGCGGAGCGTCATGGACGAACACGCGGCCGAATATACCGCATGTTCCCTCAGGAATATGGTGCAGCCGGGTGGACGCTTCGCACCACTCGTCAGGTGCGGCCTATGTTACTTTTGATGGGCATCGTAGTGATAACTTCCATCCTTACGTTTTTAAAACGACGGATTTTGGCAGGACCTGGGCCGATCTCTCCGGGCCACTGCCTGATGGCCACAGCCTTTATGTTGTGTGTGAAGATCCGGTGAATCCGAAGCTGTTGTTTGTGGGCTCCGAGTTTGCCTGTTTTGTGAGTATTGACGGGGGCAGGAACTGGAGCCGCTTCATGAACGACATGCCCACAGTCGCCTTCCACGATCTGATCATCCACCCGCGGGATCATGATCTGGTGGCAGGGACGCACGGCCGCAGCATCTGGATCGCCGATGACATCACACCCTTGCAGCAGCTGACTGAACAGGTCCTGGCAAAAGATGTCCATCTTTTTGAGAGCCGTACCGCCACGAGATGGCAGAATGTTTCTCTGGGAAGACAGCAGAGCTTTTTTAAGTTTCGGGGTGAAAATCCTTCTCGCGGGGCGGCTATAAATTTCTATCTAAAATCGGCTCCTGATAAAAGGATCAGCATTCAGATCGAGGACATCACAGGTCAACATAAACGCGACCTTGTAGTGCCGGGAAAAGCCGGCATAAATCAGGCCCGCTGGGATATGCGGTTTCCTCCTCAAGCGGACAAGGTCTCGGCATTCAAGGCCCGTTTGGTTTCTGTTCTCGAGGAGATGGAAACGCTGGTGTCGACGGTGGACGAGAAGGATCAACTGCAGGAACTTCAGACCCAACTGGGACAGGCTGAAACAGGTCGCGCCCTGAACTCCATCCACCGCCAGTTTACCCGGAATTTTGCGGTTTATTCCGAGGGTCGCGACCTCTTCGGTCAGGCGCTCTCCGACAGGGACGCTGCACCGGGCGTCTATCGTGTAACCCTCAAGATGGGCGCAGCCATAGAGATAGGGCAGATCCGGATCAGAAACGATCCCATTCTGGAGTGATCAGAAACGGCGCGTATGGATCTCGTGAAAGGGAAACAGCTCGGATTCGCTCCGGGCCGAGCCCATGATCTCTCGCGCCCTACGGACTACATCAGGATGCTGACCGGCCACATCACGACTCTCGGACCTGTCAGCACTCAGGTCATACAGCTGCACGGCGTGGTCGGCAGCGTCATTTTTCAAGCCCGTGCGGACAGCTTTCCAGTCCCCCATCCGCACTGCCTGCTGTCCCCCATAGGCCGGGAATTCCCAGTAGAGATACGCGTGGGCCTCCTGCCGCCCGGTCCCCAGGAGAGTGGGGGCGAAGCTCAGACCGTCGATCCCTTCGGGCGCCTTTGCCCCCGAGATGTCGCTCAGCGTCGGGAGCAGATCCCAGAAAGCACAGACGTGATCTGAGACCGTGTCTCCGGGGATGCGCCCGGGCCAGCGGGCGATCATCGGGACCCGGATCCCGCCCTCATAGACACTGCCCTTGAGGCCGCGGTACGGTCCGGCGCTCCGGAAAAAGGCGGAATCCGTACCACCCAGCCGGTCGTAGGCGGGCCCGTTGTCGCTGGAGAACATCACGAGTGTTTCTTTCTCCAGATCGAGTTCCCTGAGCAGGGACAGGATCTCGCCGATCCCCCGGTCCATGTGCGTGATCATGGCGGCATAAGCGGCGCGGGGATATGGGTGCTCGAGGTAGCCGCGGTGTTCATACGGTTTTTCGGAGATCATGTCTCTGTATTCGTGCAGCGATTCCTCGGGAACCTGGAGCGACAGGTGCGGGATGGTAAAAGGCAGGTAGAGGAAGAACGGCCGCTCCCGGTTCTGCCGGATGAATTGTTTGGCTTCCCGGATGAAGAGATCCTGCGCGTATTGCCTCCCTGACAGCGTGCGGTCATTGCCCTCCAGCCTCTCTTCCTGCCGGTTGCGCAGCAGGAAACGCGGAAAGTGGTTGTGGGCGTGGACCTGGCCGTTGTAACCGTAGAAGAGGTCGAAACCCCGGCGATTGGGATCCCCGCTGGACCCCGGGTAGCCCAGTCCCCACTTCCCGATGGCGGCGGTGGCGTATCCCCGACTTTTCAGGACTTCGGCGATGGTCGTCTCCGACTCCGGCAGAGGGTTCTGGCCCGCGAAAACACCTGCCTCCGGGTCATGCGGCCTGCCCGGGGGGCGGCCGTTGTTGCGGATTGCGGAGTGGCCCGTGTGCTTGCCGGTGAGCAGGACGCAGCGGGAGGGCGCACACACCGGGGATCCGGCATAATGCTGAGTGAAGCGCATTCCTTCCGCCGCCATCCGGTCGAGGTTCGGTGTGCGGATGATCCGCTGCCCATAGCAGCCCAGTTCTCCATAACCCAGGTCATCGGCCAGGATGTAGATGACATTGGGACGGCGGGTACTCCCGGCACAGCTCATGGTCCCTCCGGCCAGAGCGGCGGCCCCGGTGTGTCCCAGGAATCGCAGGAACGATCTTCTCTTCAAGATTGGCCTCTTCCTGCGGGACATTTTTTCACAGCCTCTCGTGCATGTCAAAATGAATAACCTGTTGTCATAAATATTACGGATTTGCGCGATTTTTATGACTCTACGTAAGCCTTAATGACCCGGGGTTATAAAAACAGCCAATTTGCGCTATTTGCATAACTGCAAGTTAAAATTTATCTCAATATCGCACAGCAACGATATTCCGGATTATTCACGGACCGAGATCGCTGCAGCGACAAGGAAGTAGCCCATGAAGCTGTAGATATCTACCGCGAATGGGTTATAACGC
>CBFDBC010000218.1:0-5597 GCA_965602945.1 uncultured bacterium
AAAAACCCGGTGATGGGATCCCTTGAATTCAGCTTCCCCATCATCTCCAGTTTCATGATCCCCGCGGCCGTGAACTGTTTGGTGAGGGAACCGGTGCTGAACACGGTCTCCTCCGTGTTTGGAATGCCTGTGCTTCGGATGGCCAGGCCGTACCCCTTGTTGAGCACGATCTCTCCCTTTTGGACGATCAAGAGGGCCCCGGAAAACCCGAAGGGGACGATCCGGCTGAGATAGGTATCCACCTTGCGAGCCATTTCGCCCTTTACCACTTCGCCGCCGGAAAGATGCAGCGGGAAGATCAGGATTCCGATAAGAATCCCGAGTAAAAAGACAGGGAACCTGGCAGCGTACAATTGTCTCATGTCAGTCCACTCCATCAAATGCACTCGCCTCATATCATCTGAGAGCATTTCCAAAACTGAGCCGTGTTTACTTAGTCAGGTGAGCTGATGAGGAAGCCGTCCGGAGGCGAGCCTGACTGTTTCATTACCACGGACTTGGAAATGCCTTACTTCTCCATCTTGAAGAAGGAGTCTTCCAGCCCGGAATTGAGTTTGACTTCCATCATCGTGATGACGGCGAGCTCCTCCCCACCCTGGGATATGGTCATGGAAAAGGGAAACGGGATCCCATCCACCTTCCGGTAATCCGAAAAGACCATCTCCTGCTCCGCCTCGCCTCCCATCAAGTCCAGGCTCATCTGCTTCTGTCTCATCACATAATAGGTCTGTGTATCGATGTACATCGTCGAGGTTTCGCCGCTTTCGAAGATCCTTTCGAGCACAAAGTATTCCTTGCCCTCGAAAGTCTCTTTACCCTTGAGCTCGTGTGAGACACCGAATTTTGCGGGATCCAGCAGGATCGAGTTGCCCATTTCGAGCGCTCCCCTTTTCGAGTACTCCTGCATCTCGGCCGGCACCTCATCCACCGCGCCGGTCTGGGGGTTGGTGAACCATGCTACCTCGCCGTCGAAGGCCTGTGTCATCACCATCCCCATGAATTCCATGTCCTGCCGGGTCATGCCCGGCTCCTTGTGGTACATGGTCATAGTCCCGCTGATCCCCTGCGCCACTATATCCGCATCGCCGGACATCGTCGTGTCCTTGATGGCTGCCAGGGCTTTCCGTCCACCGTTCGCCTCGATCATCTTCTCCAGGATCTCAGCGGTTGACTGTGCATGGGCGAAGGCCGACATCAGGCTGCCGATGAGCAGCACCGTGATTCCGAAAGTCATTGTTTTTTTCATGAGTCTTCTCCCCTCCTGATCAGAATTCTCATGTGTATTGTAGCCTTTGACTAGGAATTCGGCAAGAGCGGACCGGATTCTGCAGGCCCGCTAGGTCAAGGCCAAGAATTTCCGATTTGGCCTGGATAATTCACGAGTTTTTTTGAATTATTCAGGTCAGAAGTAGAAGATGAGTCCGATGCCGGAGTTGGTGAGGCCCCAACGGCTCGTCTTCGTTCAGACTTGGACGCTGATAAAAAGAAATCCTTGGAAATGTTTTTTAGGGGAGATCTACTCGTAGCGTAGAGAATCCACGGGATCGGCACTGGCCGCCCTGACCGATTGGAAGCTGACGGTGAGTAGAGCCACCAGCAGCGCCGCCCCCCCGGACAGCAGGAAGAGCAGGAGGCCCGGTCGAGTGTGAAAGGCGAATTTCCCCAGCCAACCAGACATGATCCAGTAGGCCAACGGCCAGGCGATCAGGTTGGCAGCCAGCACCCAGCGCGTGAACTCCCCGGAAAGCAGGAGCACCACACTCGGCACAGAGGCCCCCAGCACCTTACGGATCCCGATCTCCTTGGTGCGGCGCTCCGTGGAGAAGGACGCCAGCCCGAAGAGCCCGAGGCAGGCGATAAAAAGTGAAATGCCCGTGACATTGGCGAAAATGCGGCCCAGCTGTGTCTCCGTGCGGTAAAGGTTGTCGTAGGCCTCGTCCAGGAACGCATAGGTAAAAGCCTGCCCGGGAGAGAACCGTTCCCAGACATCCTGAATGGAAGAGAGCGTCTCAGGGATCCGGCCGGGGCGGACACGCACCAGGAAGTTTTCGTATCCCTCGGGCCAGACACACAGGGCCAGCGGTTCGATGGAATAATGCAGCGACCGGAAATGGAAATTCTTGATCACTCCGATAACCGGACCCTCCCCTATGACGTCCATCCTCTTCCCAAGGGGATCACCCCACCCGATTCTGTCGACAGCCGCCTCGTTCAGGATGTAGGCGCCCGCGATATCGGTGGGAAAATCCGGGGAAAAGTCCCGCCCTGCAACAAGGTCCAGCTCCAGGGTTTCGAGAAGATCGAAATCCGCCGCGATCCAGCGGATCATCGTGTTCAAGCCATCCTCCATGCCTTCGTACGAGTAGCTCTGGTACCAGATGGTTTGGCCGGGTGAGAACGAGGAGGCGCTGACATGCAGGACATCGGGATCCCTGAGGAGCTCGGCCTTGAACGCGTCCAGGCTCTCATAGACCTCGCTGTCATAGATAGGGATGCTGATGACATGTTCCCGCGTATAACCCAGCGTTTTGGTGCGCATGTAGCGCAGCTGGCCGGATATGATCAGGGTGGAGGCGATGAAGAGGATGGAGACGGCGAACTGTCCCACGATTACGACCTTTCGGAAGAGGGGCACGCGGGTACCCGCAAACACCCCTTTCAGGATGCGCACCGGCTGGAAGCCGGACACATACAAGGCAACGACGCTGCCTGAAAAGAATCCCACGAACAGGAACACTCCGGCCAGGAAGACGAACAGGGCGGGATTGTGGAGATAATCCACTTCTAATAACTTGCCGGACAGCCGGTTGAAAACCGGGAGGAAGGCCTCCACCAGGATCAGGGTAAGCAGGATGGAGACGGCCGTCAGAGAAAACGATTCGCCCAGGAACTGCTGCGCCAGCTGGCCGCGTCCGGCCCCAACCACCTTGCGGAGCCCGATCTCGCGGCCCCGGGTCATGGACCGGGCCGTGGACAGGTTGATGGTGTTGAAACACGCGATGAGCAGGATGAACAGCGTCACGGCCGAGAAGATGTACAGGTGCTGGATGTTCCCATCCGGGCCCATGTCCCAGGGTGCCTGGGAAAAGAGATGGATCCGGGTCAAGGGCTCGAGCGGATAGGAGACCCCATACGTGTAGCGGGTATCCCTCCCCCGGTGTTTTTCCACCAGCCCGGGCATCCGGAGCGCATAGTCCTCGAAGGAGAAGTCTTCCCGCAGCAGGAGATAGGTGGCGAAATTGCTGACACCCCATTTTTCGGCATAGGCCCGCTCATACCGGGCGAACGAACCCAGGAAATCGAATTGGAGATGCGAGTTCGAGGGGATGTCTCTGAATACCCCTGTGACCCGGTACGGCTGATCAATGAGGACGATGGTCTGCCCCATGGGATCGTCTGCACCGAAATATTTCTCACGCATGCGTTCGGAGATGAGGAGGCTGTCCGGGCCGCTGAGTGCGGAGCGCGGGTCGCCCTCAGCCAGAGGAAAGCTGAAGACCTCGAAGACCTCCGGATCGGCGTAGAATATCTGCTCGTAGAAGCGTTTGTCCCGGTACTTGACGAGCGAGGAATGTTTGCCGAAGCGGACCGCCTTTTCGATCCCGGCGAACTCCTGTTGCCAGGCCGGCGCCAAAGGGGCGGCGACTCCGGGATGGAGGCTCACCTCCCCGTCGTAATCCGTGCGCAGCAGCACCCGGTGGATCCGGTCGGCGTGTTCATGGAAGCGGTCGAAACCCCACTCGTGCTGTATGAACAGGAACAGCACGACACAGCAGGCCATGCCGAGAGCCAGGCCAGCAACATTGATGAAGGAGTAGACCTTGTGCCGCCTGAAGGAACGAAAGGCGATCTTGAGGTAGTTCCAGATCATGTCGGATGACCCTCCGCCGGATCTTGAGCAATAAACATGCCAGTTCCAGTATAACAGCGTCCCCAGAACGATAAAAGGCTTCCTCCCGGCTGCCGACATCTGAGTTTTCTCGCTGCGAACGGTAGGGTGGGAAAAATGGGGGGGGCGGGTCGGCCGGGGGCGGACATTCAGTGTCCTTTTCCGGGCACCGGGAACAGAGCAGCCAAGCCCATCCGCATCCCCGTGTATCGACCTTATCAGCTTCCCAGACTGATCGAAATATCAGTGCAAAGTCTTGGGAATGATCACGATTGCAAACCGGCACTTGACAGCACGGGATCATAAATTATAAACCAGGGCTAGGGGAATAATGGCGCGAAAGCAGTCCGGCTCAACCGCATCGATCGCACCCCTAATAGCCGTAAAGGAGGCATCCCATGAAAAGAAAAATTCTACCCGCGGCCCTGGTCATTATCCTGGCCGCCCTGGTACTCTACGCCGAGGAGGAAAAAGTGTTCGACGGACTCTACCTTAACCTGGGGAACCTGTGCCGGCTCTCCCATGCCCGGAGCCGTTCCATAAGCCCGGAGAACTTCACCGGGGAAAAGGGAAAGGGCGGCATGTCCACGGACGGCCCCGCCCTGCCGGCGGCCCGCGACCTGGGGCAGGGCTGGAAGGTCTCTCCCTATGTCAAGATCCCGCCGAAGGAGACTTTCGTGATGGCCGAGATCGACGGTTCCGGAGCCATCCAGCAGATCTGGATGACGCCCGCCGGCAACTTCCGCTTCTCCATCCTCAGGTTCTACTGGGACGGGGAGACGGAACCTTCGGTAGAGGTCCCGGTGGGTGATTTCTTCGCCAACGGATGGGGAAAGTTCGCCCAGGTCTCCTCCCTACCGGTGTGTGTGAATCCCGGAAGCGGTTTCAACTGCTACTGGACGATGCCCTTCCGCAAATCCTGCAAGATCACCATGGAAAACCTGGACGAAAAGGAGATGACCCTCTACTACCAGGTCAATTACACGCTGACCGAAGTGCCGGAGGACGCCGCCTATTTCCATGCCCAGTTCCGGCGCACCAATCCCGTACCCTACAAGGAGGTCTACACCATCGTGGACGGCATCAAGGGCTGGGGCCACTTCGTGGGCACCTACATGTGCTGGGGCGCCAACAACACCGGCTGGTGGGGCGAGGGCGAGATCAAGTTCTACATGGACGGCGACAAGGAGTTCCCCACCATCTGCGGCACGGGAACGGAAGACTACTTCTGCGGCTCCTACGGCTTCACGGTGGAGGGCAAATACCGGGAGTTCACGACCCCTCACGCCGGTATGCCCCAAGTCATCTCCCCAGACGGGCAGTGGCAGTCCCAGCAGCGATTCGGCCTCTACCGCTGGCACATCATGGACCCCGTTCGCTTCGAAAAGGACCTGAAGATCACCATGCAGGCCCTGAGCTGGCGTTCCGGAGGGCGCTACCTGCCGCTTCAGGATGACATCTCGTCCGTGGCGTTCTGGTACCAGCAGGAACCTCATGCCAAATTCCCCAAACTCCCGGACAAGGAAAAGCTGGAGATAATCTGAGCCCTTATTTCCACCGGAATTCGGGATCGCAGCTGAAAATGCTGTCCCCGGGCAGGCACCAGGCAACATTTCCAGTGCCAGACACGTATACCTATTCTTATTAGATATCTATGCCACGTGAGGAGACGAATCCATGAAAACGAGACTGTTTCTGATCGGGCTGG
>CBFDBC010000219.1:0-5592 GCA_965602945.1 uncultured bacterium
GGTTCCTGATGCCCTTGAAAAACGAGTCCAGGCGGTGGCGCAGATCCTTGTCCCGGAGAAAGATAAAAACCAGGAGCAGGAGAATGACGAAAATCAGGAGCCAGAATATCCAGAAGGGAAAGCCGCCATCGGTGCCGTCCACCGCATTTTGCGCGGAAAAGAGACTGCTGACGAAATCTTTCATTGTGGTTTCTTCCAAGGATTGGAATCTAGGACGACATTGTTACGGTTTGTTTCAGGTTTGTCAAGTTGGGTGCGGGAACCTATCTGCGCCGTACCTTCCGGCGAGGGATGCTACGGCCTGCGCCCTCCGCAGTCCCGTTCACGACCCTGCTCTCCCGGTTGTCGACCGCCCAACCGATCAGCCACAGCGCCGCGGCCATGTTCTCTTCGGTGATGGGGATGATGTCGTCCTCGTCGTTGAAAAAAGCCCCGCTCGCCCGGTTGGGTGGAGGAAGTTCGATCGTGAACGCGGGGATGCCTTCCTCACCGAGAGCCCAGTCTGTGGTGTCGCCGTTCGTGGTGTAGAGCGCATACCCGGCCGGTCCGTACTCGTAGATGCGGCCGTTGACCTGGGCCATGCGGTCGACCATGCCGCGGGCCAGGTACTCGAGCCGATCGTCCTCGGGGTGGAGGGCTTTGATGTATCCCCAGGGGTAGAGGATGATCTGGGAGTAGTTGTGGAACGAGATCAGTGCCTGAAACTCGTGGGCCTGCACAAAGTCGCGAACGACCCGGGTCTCGGGCTCGGAAAAGGGACCGGTGCCTCGGTAGGTCCCCGAGTCGGGGTGGGGGCTCGAGCCTATGTTGTCATAGCCCCACTGGAAGGAATAGTTGCGGTTGAGGTCCACGCCGAAGGTGCCGTCGGCATTCCGGCGCCGGTTCTTGCGCCAGTAGCGGTAGTAATAGATCGAGTACTCGAGGCCGTCGGGGTTCACGATGGGCACGATCCAGACCTCGCTGCGGTCGAGCAGGGAGCGGATCTGGGTGTCGGAGGCATAGTTCATCGCCAGGCGGCGTGCGATCCGGATGGGGACGTCGACCGCGATCCACTCCCGGGCGTGGTGGCAGCCCAGGAACACGACCTCGGCCTCGTCCTCGTCTTGAGTGACGTTGTCGCTGAGCTTTATGGCATAGATGTCCCGTCCCTGCAGGGAGTCGCCGATGTCGACCACCTGGACGATGTTGGGGTACGACTGCTCCAGGTTCAAGAGCTCGGCCACTACCTCCTTGTAGGAGTAGAACTGGCCGTTGATGCCGCTCTGCACAGATATGTGTTTGTCCGAGTAGGGAGGGAAATCAAGGGTCTCGATGGCAAAGGGGATGAACTCCTGCTGGAGGCGCAGGAGATCGCGGGCCCCGACCACGGCGTAGACGCGGCCGTCCTTTTCCATGAGGAGGTCGAGCTGGAGGTGCTGGAGGATTTGCACCATCTCTGGGGTCTTCTCGAAGCTGACGATGTCGTGGTCCCCCAGATCCTGGGCCAGGATGGGCAGGGCCAGGAGGAACACGAGCATTAATGTCATCATCATCCATGTCCAATGTGTCATAGTTATCCTCTTACTGATCAAGGGGTTTGTTCCGGGGGAATACAGACAATCTGAGTGGAAGGATCCCCTGATTGAGATTGCTTCGTCACTTCGTTCCTCGCAATGCCATAAGGGACTCGCATCGACATTGCTCAGTACCGAAATCCGGCTGTGGCGGCCACGCGGTAGACCTTGAGGTCGTCGTCGGTGCCGCGCTCCCATCCGATCATGCCGCCCACCTCCAGGTGGAAGTGGCGGTGGCGCAGGCCCAGCCCACCGGTCACATAGGTGTAGGTGGAGTCAACGCAGGCCACAGGTTGGGGATCGTAGGTGAAGCCCAGCCAGAGCGGGAGGCGAAAATCCTGGGTAGATATCTTGAAGGGCTGCTCGTATTCGAGTCCCGTGTGTAGGGTCACGATGTTCTTGAGGCAGCGGTCGAGCTCCTCGCCGAAATAGTTGGCCTGATAGGATTTCCAGTTGAAGAAACTGGCATCGACCGCCCAGTGGAACCTCTCGGTGATGGCAAAGTCGGCACCCATGCCCACGATGAGCGGCTGCTTGTAGGAGCTCTCGGCTTCGACCTCGATGCGGATGTCCGTGGCCGGCGGGGTGGTGTTGCTCACCGAGCTCTCCCCCTCGGCCTTGCGGGTGTAGGGCGTGCGCACCACGGCCGCCAGGGTGATGCTGTCTGTCGCATCGAATGTGACGCCGGCATTCATATAATACGATTTGATTGTCAGCTCCTTCGAGTCTGCGATGGTGACCCCGCTGTAGAGCAGCTCTTCCACTGTGGAGCGCTCGAGCCACCCTGATTCGTGGTTGAGCCCGATACCCACGGAGAGGCGCGGTGTGATCTGGCGGGCGAGGCCGAGGTTGAAGGTGCGGATGTAGCCGTCCTGTATGAAGGCGAATGTGTAAACGGGGACACCCCACTCCTCGACAGTGCCGCCCGAGGGCGGACGTTCCAGGAGGTCGTTTATGGACACGGTGAGGGCCAGTCCCCAACCCTTGGTGTTGACGGCCACCCCGCCGAAATCGAGGAGAGTGGTGTCGTGGACGATATTTTCGGTGCTGCTGAGGATTCCCGTGTTGACCGGCCCGTACTGGAAGAGCTCGGCCTGCTGCCAGCAGCCGGAGAGGACCGCAGTGACCTGGGGGAGGCGGCTCAAAAGGGAGGGATTGGTCTGGGAGGCCGAGAGGTCGAAGGAGCGGGCGTAGCGGGTCCCGCCCATGGCGGTCTGGGATGCGGTCAGGGGGCCGAAGATGTTCCAGGTGCGGAGGGGGGCCTCGTCCTGGTACTGCCCCACGACATGTGGGGCCTGGGCCTGGGATGCTGCAGGCAGAAGTATAATGAACAGGAGCAATATCATGGGCAGCAACGCGTGTCGAAGCCTGTTGAGAGGAGTTTTTCTGTCTGTGGTGTCTGCGAAGTTCATCAAGTCCATCCTATCCTGTATATCCGTCAGCTCGGTTCACCCTCATTGTAAAGGAATCGTCGGGGATTGCAATATTTGCTCAACATGCTATAGTCTATGATTTTAGAATCGATCGAGCCATATCATGAATTCAAACGAAAATCGACGAATTAAGATTAGGGGATCCGGCTACTATGTCCCCGAGAAGATCCTGACCAACGCCGACCTGGAGAAGCTGGTCGACACCTCGGATGAGTGGATCACGACGCGTACCGGCATCAAGGAGCGGCACATCATGGCGCCGGAGCAGGCCAGCTCCGACATGGCGATCGCGGCGGCCAAGAAAGCCCTGGATGACGCGGGTGTGACCAAGGACGACATCGACTTGATCATCGTGTGCACGGCGACGCCGGACACGGCCTTTCCGTCGACGGCCTGTTGGGTGCAGAGGGGGTTGGGGGCGGATCACATCCCGGCGTTTGATGTGGGGGCCGCGTGTTCGGGATTCCTGTATGGGCTGATCGTGAGCCAGGGCATGATCCTGAGCGGGACGAATAAACGGATCCTGTTGATCGCGGTAGAGTCGTTGACTAGGGTCACCGACTGGGAAGAACGCACCACAGCCGTGTTGTTCGGGGACGGAGCGGCTGCTGCCGTACTGGAAGAGAGCGACGACGAATCGGGGCTCCTGGCCCACTACTGGAAGGCGGACGGCAACCTGGCCGAGCTCCTGCTGCAGCCGGGCGGGGGGTCGAGGAGGCCGTGCTCGTATGCGGTCGTGGACGAGCGGCTGCCGTTCCTGAAGATGCGCGGCAACGAAGTGTTCAAGCATGCTGTAAAACGCATGGGAGAGGCGGCGACCGAGGCGGTCGCCAAGGCCGGGCTGACCAAGGGCGACATCGACTGGTTGATCCCGCACCAGGCCAATATCCGCATCATCAGCGCCACGGGGCGGAGGTTGAACCTCCCCGACGAGAAGGTGTTTATCAACATCCACAAATACGGCAATGTCTCGTGCGTGACCATCCCCACGGCCCTGCACGAGATGAAAGAGACCGGCATGCTCAAGAAGGGCGACATTATCGTCCTCACGGCCTTCGGTGCCGGCTTCACCTGGGCCGCCATCACCTACCGCTGGTAAGAAATTAAAGGGGAGTGGTCCAATTAAAGTCCTTAATTGGACCACTCCCCTTTAATTTCTTCCTCCCCCTTTAATTGTTGCATTTTAATCGCCTATACCCTATAATAATACTAGGAATTCAATATAAGCCTGAAGAGGAGTCGAAAATGAAAAAACTTGCTAGGCTATCTTTATCGTTGGCCCTGGTGTTTACCGCCCTGGTCCTGTTGACCAGCGCAATATCCGCAGCAGAAGGAAAGGCTGCCCCGGATTTCGCTCTGAAAGACTTGGGAGGGAAGGACATCTCCCTGGATGACTACAAGGGCAAGGTGGTGTTCCTGAATTTCTGGGCCACCTGGTGCCCCCCCTGTCGTCAGGAGATCCCAGGCTTCATCGAGGCCTATGAGAAGTACAAAGGCGACGGCCTCGTTATCCTGGGTGTGGCTGTGAGCGATAGAGAAAACAGTGTCAAGAGCTATGTTGAAAAGAGCAAGATGACCTATCCTGTGGCCATGGGCGACACGAAGATTGTTAAGGATTATGATCCGGGAAACGCTATCCCGACCACCATCGTCATCGACCGGGACGGCAATATCTTCCACAAGCATGTGGGATTCATGGACCAATCCCAGGTAGAAAAGATCTTTATGGATTTGTCGAAGTAATAATAAAATTAAAGGGGAGTGGTCCAATTAAAGTCCTTAATTGGACCACTCCCCTTTAATTTTTCTCCCCTTTTTTATTTTATGAGGGAAATGCCGGTCTCGATGGCCTTTTCATTAAGAGGCAGCAGGTGATGGTACCGCTCCGGCAGCGTCTCCCGTAAGGCCTGCACGATCGATTCTTTCTTAACGACCCCGTTGATCCTGACAAGTGCCCCCAGGGCCACCATGTTCATGACCTTCGAGTTTTTCAGCTCGTCCACCGCCACCCGGATGGCCGGCAGCGCATGGATCGTGATGTCGTCCCGCTGAGGCGGCTCTTTTATTATGCTGCTCTCCCAGACCAGTGTGCCCCCCGGCTTGACCCTGGACTCGAACTTCTTGAGCGACGGCAGGTTGAACACCATGGCCAGGTCGTAGTCGTTGACGATGGGGGAAGAGATCTCCTCATCGCCGATATTCACCATGCAGTTGGCGGTCCCGCCCCGCATCTCCGGCCCATAGGATGGGAACCACGTGACTTCCTTGCCCTCCTTCATGGCCGCATAGGCCAGGATCGTGCCCATGGATAGAACTCCCTGCCCTCCGAACCCCGCAAACACCATTTCCTGTAGCATCTATTACTCCTGTGCCTTCCCTTTATCTTTGAACACGCCCAGCGGATAGTAGGGATACACCTTGTCCTTGAGCCAGTCGAGCGACTGCTCGGGTGTGCATTTCCACTGGGAGGGGCAGTTCGATGCCACCTCGATAAAAGTCGTGCCCATTCCCTCCAGCTGATACTGGATGGCTTTCTTTACCGCCCGCTTGGCCTTGCGCGCGTTGGCGGCCGTGTTGCAGGTGACCCGCTCCACATAGGCCACGGC
>CBFDBC010000220.1:0-5576 GCA_965602945.1 uncultured bacterium
GGAGATATCGGAACTGGAGGCTACTCTCTCCCCCAGCTCGACAAAAATACACTAAATAAAATGTAAAGGGGAGTGGTCCAATTACAGCGTTTAATTGGACCACTCCCCTTTATTTTCTCCTCCCCTTCATTTCCAAGTGACACAATTCCCGATTACGACACGTCCTTTCTTTTGGGAGAAGACAATCCATGCCTCGACACAGCAGGTGTCTTATCGATGGTGCTTTCTATCATATCCTCAACAGAGGTAATGCAAAGCAGCAAGTGTTTATCGATCACTTGGATTATTCACTTTTCTTGGAATCAGTCTCGAACGCTAAAAAGAGACACCCTGTTGATATCATTGCGTACTGTATCATGCCCAATCACTTTCATTTTCTTGTCAGGTCTACACCGGCAGCTGGTCTGAGTAAATGGATTCATCTATTCATGACCCAACACATTTATAGACATAGGAAAAAATACGAAACAACGGGGCATATATGGCAGGGGCCTTACAAAGATTTTATAATCCAGGATGAGTATCACCTTCTGATTGTGCTTAGATACATTGAAGCCAACGCCCTGCGTGCTGGGCTAGTAGATACTTCAGCCAAATGGAGATGGTCCAGCCAATTCGAAAGATCAAGAAGCATCAACTACTTGCTCAGTAGGGATGTAGTGAAGCTCCCTCCAAACTGGCTGGAAATCGTCGATACTCCCCTTTCAGAAGAAGATGCAGCAAGATTGACGAGAAGCCTAGAGCGACAGACACCATTTGGAAAGGACGACTGGATCCAAAGCACTGCAGAAGAACATGGACTCGAACACACGATACGGCCCCGCGGCCGCCCCTGGAAAAATTAATGGGGAGTGGTCCAATTAAACGCTGTAATTGGACCACTCCCCTTTATTTTCCAGAGATGTGAGAATAAATCTTGGCAACGACGTCCTCTCTTATGCTTTAGAAAGTAGCAAAGTATAAAGGAGCGCTAAAATGGCAGAGTATTACACATTCGAGAACCTTGAGTGCTGGAGGCAGGCCAAGGACTTGGCACTTGACTTGCATCGGTTATCCGCCAAGGGCAGCCTGAACGGCGACGAGGTGATGAGCAACCAGCTGAGACAGTCGGCCTTGAGGGTCATGTCGAGGATCGCGGAGGGGAAGGCACGGGGCAGCGGGAGCGAGTTCATCTATTACCTCAAGCTGGCCAAAGCATCGGCTGCGGGCCTTCAGTCGAGCCTGATCCTGTCGCGGGACATGGGATATCTGGGAGAGGGTGATTTTCTGGATTTCCAGGATCGGGCCAACCGGGTGTCGGCGCTTGTCGGCGGCTTGATCAACGCCATCAAGAAGGGCCAGAGGGAGAGGAAGGAAGCGAAGGCGGAGACGAAAAAAGCGAGTTCCAGAGCTCCGGATTCAGTTGAGGTGGCGGCTGAGATTCATGAAGCCTCTGTTTCGGATGCACCGCTGGAGCCCGCAGAATCCGTTCCCTTTTATAAATAATCCATCTCTAAATGGTCATTGCCTTACTATTGTAATTACGAGCGACCGGAGGGAGCGCGGCAATGACTATCTATTTCGTCAGGGTGACCTTTTTGAGGCCGCGCGGTGACTCGGTGTCGAATCCCTTGGCGCGGGTCAGGTGATAGCAGAAGAGCTGGGCCGCCACGATCGTTGCGATGGGGCTCAGCCACTCCGGGATGCCATCAGGAAGACGGAGCGGCGTGTGAGCCAGTGAGAGTGCCTCCTCTTTATCGGATATCACCAGGAGCTCCGTCTTCCTCTCTTTTTTCAGGTTGGAGATGAGTTTGAGCACATCCTCGAACACGGCTCCGCTCGGGACCACGGCCAGGACCGGGAATCCCTGATAGACCATGGCCACGGGCCCGTGACGAAAATCGGCCGAGGAATAGGGCTGGGCCACGATGTAGGCCAGCTCCTTGAGTTTGAGGGCCCACTCGAAGGCCGTGGCATAGTTGAAGCCGCGGCCCAGGACCACACACTGTTCCATGTAGCGGTAGCGTTCGGCCTCCTCTGCGATCAGGCTGTCTAACTTGAGGATCTGCTCGACGAACGTGGGCGCCTTGTGCAGGGCCTCGAGGTCGGCCTCCGAGCCGCTGAGCCCCGCAGAAAGCATTGCGATGGCCAGCAGCTGGGCCGTGTAGGTCTTGGTTGCGGCCACGGCCTCTTCTGCGCCGGCGTTTATGTCCAGCACGAAATCCGAGGACTGGGCGAGGGGTGAGTCGGGATCGTTGGTGATGGCCAGCGTGGGGCGGCCCTGGCGCCCCGACTCCTTGAGGACGCCCACGATATCCGGGGACTGCCCGGACTGGGAGATCCCGACCGTGAGAGCGTTCTTGAGCTCGGGCGGGCTCTGATAGATCGAGAAGAGCGAGGGAGTGGCCAGCGCCACGGGCAGCCGGTTGGCCGCACCCCAGAGATACTTGGCATAGAGCCCGGCATTGTCGGAGGAACCGCGTGCCGCCAGGAAGATGTAGTCGATCTCCAGCTGCCGCAGCGACTGTGTTATGTCACGCACCAGCGGCAGCTGGTTTTTTATGAGCCGCTTGAGCACGGCCGGCTGTTCAAATATCTCGTCTCTCAGACTCATAGCTTATCCAGCGTGTCGTCGACTTTCTCGCCGAACCTTTCGATATGGCCCTCCACATACATCTTGATGTCAAGGTTGGCGTCCTTGACAAGCGGCATGAGATCCATGGCATAGATCATGGACGTGGCCGTGTCTGTGCCGTGCGAGGCATAGTAGGTGGCATTGGCCCTGCGCCGCCCCAGGGTGGCCAGGTCATAGCGCTTGCCCCCGCTTATCTGGGACTCGAAGACCTCGAGCAGTGCGGTCTGCAGCTCGGGCTTTTCAGACACATCGAAAGCGACCTTGTATTCGTCGGGCAGCCAATCCAGGTCGCGCCAGACTTCACAGCCATAGGCCTCGTCAGGCCGGATATCCCTGGGAAGGTTCCTCAAGGCCGTCAACGCCCTCAGAAACGCAGCCACATGCGTGTCGTGCTTATCGGCCGGATTGTGCAGGTACACGACCTCAGGTTGAGCGAGTTCTATTAAAGCCTCTAGATCATCCACCGGCCCTGATTGGGAATTGTCCTTCACGACAGAACTGGGATAATCGAGTTGGGCCAAGGCCCCATATTTGCCGATGTCAGCAGCCTTCTTCTGCTCTAGGCGGCGGACCTCCTGCATCTCTTCGTCGGTCGTGTCTTTGAAGGCACCATCCCGGGGAGATCCGCCTCCGTTCGTGAGTACGATCCCCATGAACCACATGTTCTCCTGCTCGAAACACTTGAGGATGCCGTCAAAGGCCATGATCTCGAGGTCGTCCTGATGGGCACCCACGGCCAGGTGGGTGGTGCGCTTCAACGCCTCCTCGAAATCGACGCCATCAGGGATATACACATCGGCATTGGGTTGTATGATGCTCATATGTTATCTCCTTCTTTAAAGGGGAGTGGTCCATTTAGCTCCTCTAAATGGACCACTCCCCTTTTTTCTCTCCCTTTTTCTCCGCTTTCCGGCAGGCTGGCGGCGGCGATAGACTGGCCCACACGCCGGCTCTTTTCATCCGGGAGCTGCATCGTGATCTTCTCGGCCAGTTCGGGGAACTCGGCCTCCATCACCTCACGGGCCTTGGACAGGAGGATCTCCCCTCCCCTGCCGGAGGTGCAGCGCCCCAGGATCAAGATGTGTTTGATGTCGTAGAAATCCGCGTAGTGGGCCGCCGAATACCCCAGGTACACCCCGATGCTCTCCCAGATCCTGCGCGCGCCCTTGTGCCCGGATTCGAGCTTGTCCTGGACGAACTTGAGCCGCTCGGCCGGGCTGAGATCCTCCGGCACGGAGATCCCGGCCTTGGGGGCCAGCCGGAACACGGCCTGCTGCGAAAAATACTGGGCGCCGCAGCCGGTATCGCCCGACCAGTCGTCCTCGACGGCCTTGGGGCTGTAATCCACGGGGGCGAAGGCCAGTTCGTTGAGCCAGCCCGTGATGTGCCCCTCGAGGTTCACGTACCCGCTGGCCTCGCTCGAACCCAGGGCGATGCCGAGTACGCCGTTGTCCCCGAGAGACATGGAGCCAGCCAGGGCGGTCACGTCGCCGTCGTTGGCCACCTCGAAGGGCACGCCGATCTCATCTGCGATACGCAAAAAAAGCTCCCGCACCCTGGGGTAATCCTCGTCCCTCACGCGCCGGAACAGGGAGGCCACGCGGACGGTGTTGTCCACATAAATGCCGGCAGCACTCCCGCCAATGGCGTCGAGGCGCGGGAGTTTGAGGGCTGCGACCCGCAGGGCTGTCATGATCTCGCGGTAGTGATACTCAGGATCGGGCTGAGCCTGGGGCTCCCAGATAACCTCCTCGCTCCACACGGCCTCGCCGTCGATCACGGCCGAGACTTTGCGGTCCGAGGCTCCCAGGTCGAAGCCGATGCGGCAGCCGTCCATGTGGCGGCCTATGTGATGGCTCATCTCCCTGGCTTCGGGCACTTCCGAGGGCCTGCAGATCACGACCTCGAAAGTCCTCCCGTACACGGATTCACCCATCAGGTAATAGTCATAGGAGCGTGTACCCTTAGGGGCGTAGGATTCTGCGATGTGCTCGCCGATCGAGCGTGGCCCGCCGATATAGGCGCGCCAGCCCCCCCGACTCCAGAGCAGGAACTTGAGGATCCGCTCGGCATAGGCCAGGCTGGCCCGCGCCCGCGGATGGATCTCGTGGTACACCTGGGTCTCGAAACGTGAGACAGCCCCATCCGAGCGTTCCAGGGCCATGACCAGGGGCACGCCTTCTCCGGAAGCAGCGACCTCCTCCCGGAACCTCCGATTGGCCAGCACGGGAGGGCGGAAGCCCGGATCGAACGGGGGCGGAAACTTGGGCTTGATCAGGTTGAATGCGTCGTTCATCCGTCGTTCTATCTCTTTCTGCGACCTCTTCTGGAAGTTCTTGATAACCTTCTTATTCGTCATTTTTAAAAAAAGGGGGGCAGCTGTGGGCCTGTCCCCTTTTTCCTCATATGTTCAAATTGATGGCCAGGAGTTTCATCTCGGTCATCTCTTCAATAGCGTAGCGCAGGCCCTCTCGGCCGAATCCAGACTCCCTGATGCCGCCGTAAGGCATGTGGTCGACACGGAAAGTGGGCACGTCGTTCACGATCACCCCGCCCACTTCCAGACGCCCGTAGGCCTGGTAAGCTTTGTTGAGGTCGTTGGTGAATACGCCGGCCTGCAGGCCGTAGATCGAGTTGTTGACCTCTTTCAGTGCCTGCTCATAGTCCTGGTAGCGGTAGACCACGACCACAGGCGCGAACGCCTCCAGCCACGAGATGCGCAGCTCGGGCCGCACATCGGTCAGGATCGTGGGTTCGAACATAGCCCCGTCCCGGTTACCCCCAACCACGATGTGCGCGCCGTTGTCCACCGCCTCGGTGATCCATTCCTCTGTCTGCTCCGCCGCCTCCAGGTTTATCATGGGCCCGATGTCGGTGTTGATGTCCAGGGGATCGCCCATGCGGAGCTTCTCCACGGCCGCCACAAAATCGGCCATGAAACGGTCGTAGATGGCGTCATGGA
>CBFDBC010000221.1:0-5470 GCA_965602945.1 uncultured bacterium
GCTGATCACAAACAGCATCTGTCTTTCCCTGAGCCTATATTATCACAATTTCCCGCACATTAAACCTGTCAATGGCTCAAGAATTTTCTGCCTGCGTCGATTCCCGCATGAGTCGGGTAAACTGAAGAGGAAGCCATCCGGAGGCGAGCGGGCATGGTTCCTCGAAGAGGAGAGCAAGCCGAGGAATAAGGCAATTTTCCTCGCTGGGGAAAATTGCCGGGCTGACGTTTTAGTTTACCCGACTCATTCTAGACATTCATGGTGTCATGAAGGCTCGGAAGGAGCCGGTCACTCCAGATTCTGTAGCTGCTGCCGGATACTCTCCAGCTCCCCCTTGACGATCAAGCTCTTCTGGATGATCTCGATGTCCTGGGCCTTGGAGTTGATGGTATTGGCCTCTCTGAAGAGTTCCTGAGCCACAAAATCCAGTTTTTTCCCCACGGGGCCCTCGGTCTTTGGCGACATAAGCTCCTGCAAATAATGGAGATGTGACTTTAGCCGGGCGATCTCTTCCGACAGGTCATAGCGCTGCGCCATGTAGGCCGTTTCCTCGATCAGCTTCTCCTCGGCAACCCTCGTGTCCTGCCCCAGCTCTTTCAGGCGCTCCCTGAGTTTGTTCCGGATGAGCATCGGCTGTTTTTTCCCCAGCTTCTCGATCTCGCGCACGGCCTGCCGCAGCGTGCGCGCATGGGCAAGGATCTCGCTCTTCAGCCTGCGGCCCTCGTTCCGGCGCACGCGCGCCAGCTCTCCCAGTGTTTTCACGAAACACTTCTCGATGAAATCCGCTTCCTCCCGTTTCAGGTTCTTCCTCTTCATCTCGATGACATGGGGTATTCCGAAGATGTGATCGACTGAAAAGTTGACGTCCCGATTCAGCCGGCCGGACACCTGCTCGAGCGATGCGACGAGCTTGGCCAGCAGTTCCTCGTTGATCCGGACCTCCCAGTGGGCGGGATCCGTGAACTGTATGTCGATGAACACCTCGATCCGTCCCCGGCTCAAAGCCTTCTGGCACTGGCTCCGCAGGCGGCTCTCCAGCTCGTTGAGCTGGCCGGCGCGGAAGTTCCAGTCGAGGAAACGGTGATTCAGGCTCTTGATCGTGACCTTCAAGGAAAAGGTCCGGGTCTCGAAAAACTTCTCCGCATAACCGGTCATGCTCTGTATCACGAGTCGTTCTCCTTTTTCTCGGGAAACTGCAGCTCGAACAGTTTCCGGTAGGTCCCGTCCTGCCCCACGAGCTCGTCATGGCTGCCGGTCTCGGCTATCGTCCCCTTTTCGATCACCAGGATCCGGTCCGCCTCGCGGATGGTGGACAGGCGGTGGGCGATGACGATAGTGGTGCGGTCCTTCATCACATTCGCCAGGGCGACCTGGATGAGCTGCTCGGACTCGGCGTCCAGGGCCGAGGTGGCCTCGTCCAGGACCAGGAGGGGAGGATCTTTGAGGAGGGCCCGGGCGATGGAAAGCCGCTGCTTCTGCCCCGAGGACAGGAGTCCTCCCTTCTCTCCGATCACAGTATCATATCCCTGGGAAAGCGCCGAGATGAATCCGTGCGCCTCGGCCGCTTTGGCGGCGTTTACGACGTCCTCCTCCGGTGTATCGGCCAGGCCGTAGGCGATGTTGTTGCGCACCGAATCGTTGAAGAGTATCAGATCCTGCGTCACCAGGCCGATCTGAGAGCGCAGGGATCGGAGGCTGACCTCCCGGATGTCCGTATCGTCGATCTTTATAGACCCTGAGGTGGGCTCGTAGAACCGGGACAGCAGGTTGATGATGGTGGTCTTCCCCGAACCGCTCAATCCCACCAGGGCGATCAACTCCGTGGGCTGGACATCGAAGGTGATGTTGCGCAGCACAGGCCCGGAATTGTCGTAGCTGAACGTCACGTCCTCGAAGACGACCCTCCCCTTGACCGGAGGCAGGGTGGGGGCCTCGGGCTTATCGACGATGGAAGGGCGGCTCTGAAGCACTTCATCCACTCTTTCCAGGCAGGCCACTCCGTGCTGCAGGGCATTGTTGGCGCGGGAGATCTTGCGGATCGGCATATACATCGACAGGATGGCGAACAGGAAGGTTCCGAATTCTCCCGAAGAGATGTGCCCGGCCTGGACGCGCTGGGTTCCGACCAGGAGGATGAAAGCCCCGAGCAGGCCTCCCAGGAATTCCATGAACGGGGAGGACAGGCTCCCGACCCAGGCCATCTTGATCGCGGTGCGGTAGAGATTCCGGGTGGCCTCCATGAACTTCTTGATCTCGAACCTCTCCATGGTGAAGGCCTTGACGATCTTGCTCCCGGTTATGGTTTCATGCAGGAGGCTGAATATATTGGCCACCCTGATCTGATTTTGTTTCCCGATCCGCTTGAGCTGCCGGCTGAACACGGCGATGAGTATGACGGCCAGGGGCGTGACCAGCAGGGTGGCCAGGGCAAGCTTCCAGTCGAGGACGAACACGGTGATCACCAGCGCGGCCAGCACCAGGGCTTCCTGCATGAAATCCTTGGCGCTGCCGGACAGCGCATCCTGTATGCGGTCCACATCGCTGGTCAGGCGCGACATGAGCTCTCCTGTGGAGCGGCGGTCGAAATAATCCGCGGACTGGTATATCAGGCTTCGGTAGAGGTCGTCCCGCATGCGCCGCACGACCCGGATACCGATGGACTGTATGAAGAAGGACGAGAGGAACGTGAAAAGCCCCTTCCCGAAGATCACGGCCACCAGGATCCAGGGCAGATACTGGACCAGCTGCTCGATGGTCAGGTCGAAGGCCCTCAGGATGGAGCTCGTGAACGTGCCGGCCACAGGAACCAGCTCCGATGACTCCTTGAACATGTGGTCCATGATAGGCTGGACCAGGTTGACGAAGACAAGGGTGAAGAGCGCGACCATCACGGTGCACGCAAGCGAGAGCGCGAGCCTCCGCTTCTCGAACAGGACCAGATTGAGAAGCCTCATCAGTTGCTTCATGGGCGTTCCACGGTATTATATCGCAGCCAGGGACCGGGCGATCTCATAGGCGTTCAATGCCGATCCCCGCGTCAGGTTGTCGGCGGCGGCCCAGAGCCAGTATGCCCCCCTCCGGGACGTGTCCTTTTTCAATTGGCCCACATAGATCCTGTCCTGCCCCGCAACCGCCACGGAAGAGACCGGAGAGGTTATGGAGGGAGCCGAAAACTTGAATTGGGGCGATTTCTTCAAAACGGATCCGATGGAGGCAGGATCCAGGTCGTCCGCCAGTTCCAGATACATCATGAGTGAGTAGGAATGGAACACCGGCGCTTGAACCAGGGAGAGGGTCAGGGGCAGCTTTGGATCGGACAGGACCGCCCTGACCTCACGCACGATCTGCCTCTCCCCTGAGGAAAATCCGTTCTCATCGACAGGAGAGGTCTGAGACAGCAGGTTGAAGGCGGCCTGAGCCCGGAAGACCTCTTTTTTCACGGCCGTGCTCTGGAGCATATCGAGGCTCTGGCTAGCCAGTTCCCGGATGCCTGCGTCGTCGAATGCCGAAGCCGGTTGGAGGGACATGACCACGGCCCGCCGCACTCGGGACTCCCGGCGCAGGACGTTCAGCAGGTGGGAAAGGACGATGGCAACAGGGTGTGGATTGGCCACCAGGGAGGGGCCGCTTTTTAAAACCGCCTGGTCATTGATTCCCGAGACGATCACAGGAACATCCCGGTCCTCAACAAAGGCTTCCCCCAGGTCCAGGGCCTTGAATCCCCTCTGCCCGGCCAGCTTTCCGAAACGCTGGTTGGTCTTTTTATCGCCCGCGAGGAAGACCAGGTCCACCCCCTCCAGGGATTCGGGCGTCGCGGGGGCGATGACCTTGGGCTCGCCCTGGAATTCCGTCAGCTTGCTGAACTCTCCATGCACATCCAGATCGAAGAAATCGAAACTGGCAAGGGGAAACGGCCGCGTGCTGAGCAGGTTCCTGATCTCCTGGCCCCGCAGGGATTCGGTCCCGATCAGGGCCAGGCGCAGTTTTCCTGTTGTCATTTTTCCCCTGCCCAACTTCAGCGGAGGGATTTCTGGTACTGAGACATCCAGAAATACATCCTGTCTTTAAGGACGAGTTTTTTCTTTTTGAGCTCTTTCAGCTCCCGCTCCTCGCCATCCGTCATATAGGTCTTGTCACTCAGCTCCTGCAGGCGCTGCTCATACTGCTGATGAAGGTCGATCACCTCCTTGAATTCCGGGCTCTCCCGCGACAGGAGCTGCTTCAGCTCATTCTCGTCCATAAGGTCCTTCCTCCGATTGCACAGAATAGCACAAATTCCGCCGTTTCCGCAATTTACTACCCGGGAGCCCGCTCTGGAAATGGGTGTTGACAAGGCCCCGGGAGATATCTATACTTACATGCAATCCGATCAAGGATGGCCGGCGAGGTAGCTCAGTCGGTAGAGCGAAAGACTGAAAATCTTTGCGTCGGCGGTTCGATTCCGTCCCTCGCCATTCCTTTTTCCCTCATGCCTCCCACGCCTTCATTTCGCCGCTCTTCCCGGCCCTATTTAGTCCGAGCGCATGGGGAGGTTGGGAGGGTCTTCCGCTCGGATTGAATAGGCCGGCGAGAGAGGCGTCGCTTGGGAGCTACAGGTCGAGGCCCTTGAGGAATGACCGGAACTCATCCTGATAATCGGACCGCTTGAGGGCCAGGGAAACCGATCCCTTCAGGAAACCGAGCTTGTCCCCGCAGTCATGGCGCGTGCCCTCGAACAGGTAACCGTAGACGGGCTGGTCCTGCCGGAGGAGCCTGATGGCGTCCGTGATCTGGATCTCGCCCCTGTGGTCCGGTACCGTGTTCCGTATCGCCTTGAAGATCTCGGGGGTGAACACGTAGCGCCCGATGATGGCGAGGTCGGAAAAGGCCCGCTCCGGGCCGGGTTTCTCGATCATGTCATCCACCCGGAAGACGCGTTCCGCGACCGGGTGCGGCTTGATGATCCCGTATTTCTTGGTCCCCTCCGCATCGACACGGCCCAGTACGATCACGGAGGCCATGTATTCCTCGGCGGCCGCAATCAGCTGCCGGGTGCAGGGAACCTGGCAGTCGAAGATGTCATCGGGCAGCAGGACCGCGAACGGCTCGCCGGCCACGAACTCCTCGGCCTGCAGGATGGCGTGACCCAGGCCCAGCATCTCCCTCTGACGGATGTAGTGGAACTTGGCCAGGCCGGAGATCCGTTCGACCTCGCTCAGGATTTCGGTTTTTCCCTTCTCTTCAAGAAAGTGTTCGAGCTCCGGGTTCTTGTCGAAATGGTCCAGCAGGGCGTCCTTGCCCCGGCTCACGATCATGGCGATGTGTTCGATGCCGGACCCGACCGCCTCCTCCACGCTGTACTGGATCAGGGGTCTGTCCAGCACCGCCAGCATCTCCTTGGGCTGTGCCTTGGTTGCCGGAAGGAAGCGGGTGCCGTAGCCGGCGGAGGGGATTACGGCTTTGCGGATCTTCATTGATTTATCGGCTCCTT
>CBFDBC010000222.1:0-5454 GCA_965602945.1 uncultured bacterium
GGACGATCCTATCCGGTTTTGGATCCTGCATGCGGCATCCTGACACGATGATAGTAAGGGCAAGCAGTAACATTATTATAGGCGGTTTTTGCATGGTCACACTTCCAAGAAGGTTTTTCTTACTTTAAATAATAATCAGATAGAATACAAACAAGGGATTTGTGCGGAATACGCCTCGATCTGCAGGAGGCAAAGTTCTGTATTGCATTTTAAAATTGAGGCATTTTTATGGTATTATGTTCAGCATAAGAATAATAATCAGGAGAAATCATGGCGAAGAGTAGTCGCGCTTACAGGGGCGCCAAGAGAGGTAAAGAGCTTAAACGCATCAAAAAGCAGGAAGAAAAGCGTCAGAGACGGCTGGCCAAGAAAGAAGAGGATTCACTGGACCCGGAGGCCGCCACCTCTGAGGATGGCACCACAGAACAAGAAACTCCTGCTGAACAAGCCCCGGAAGAAAAGCCGGAAGAACCTCAATAACCGCTCCGCGATCATTCTGATCCGAACGTGCGTGTGTGAAGAGACCACATCTGTAAGGCCCGTTTCTGTATGGACGGTTCCCTATGGATGATCCCGGAAATAATCCCCACTTTTTTGCGATCGAAGCCTGCATCGAGAGGCTGAAGCAGGGATCTCTCCCCCCTTGGAAGGTCGAGGATGAGCTGGTTTCGGGCTTTGGGATCGAACCGCCTGAAAACTTCCGGATTGCGGCCCAGTGCCGTAGGGGCTTCCTGGAAGAGGTCACGGGCGAGGGCTTTCACTACATCGAGCTGCCCGAGAAACCCTACAAGGCGAGATGGCGATGCCCGAAGGACGACCTTGTCTGGGAGCTGGATGCCCGGGATGAATACCTTACCTGTTCGCTGTGCGGGGGGCAGCTCGATCCGCTGGATGGGTTCGGGCCCCTGGTGTCCAATTATGTCGGCGGGCAGGAGATCTATTTCTCCTATGCCGGGAGGATTGAGGTCAGGGGGGATGTGGATGCGACCTTCACCAACCTGCTGGTGTACGGCACGGGCATGGGTCCGATTGGAGTCACACGCGGCTGCCATCTTATCAACCGGCTGGGTGGGGCTGAGGTGCGGGTTGCTGACCGGGCCCGAGCCGTGCGGTGCAACGGATATGTATTCAAAAACAGGGAGCTGCTGGAAAAGGCCCGCTCTCTGATCGAACGGCGGCTGCCTCAGATCAGTGCAGCAATGGAACAGAGGCTGGAGGAATTTTCCGGAAGGATCAGCGGCGTGGAATTCAAGCCGGTCGCGGAAGCAGGTAAACACATTCTCTTCATCGATTTCGTGGCGGAGTTCGAGAACTTCCGTGGGCACGGCGACATAAGCCGGGCCGTGGGCGCAGCCAAGAGCGAGATCGAGGAGCTCCTGAGAGAGGCGGGCATCAATTTCGAGCTCAGTGTTATCGCTCAGGGCCATGACGGGGATCTGAAGCCCAGCCCCAAGAACAAGCGTGGGCGGTTCGCCTCGGCGGAGATCCGGGTCCCATCCGGCGAGTTCGAGAGTCTTCTCAAGGTGGACCGGGACAAATTTCTGGCGTTCGTACGCGTAGATGCCTGCGGAGCAAAGAACCTCGAGTGCCAGTTCTATTCCGGGATGGGCGGCGAGATCATACCAGCCGTGTACAAGGCTACACAGGTCAATCCGCAGAGCCCGCTGGTGTCCTCGTTCCAGAACGTTTTTGCCGAAGAGGACAAGGGTGATGTGGTCTACCGGGTGGAGCTTCCCAATGTCGAGGTGGGCATTGCCTCGACCAGGGAGGGCCTTATCCCGCCGGTGGGCCGTGAGGCTTTGCGGATCATGGGTGTCCGTACCGCAAAGGATTTTGCCGCCTCGTTGGCGGCACAGGTCCTGGCCGGTGAGTTCAACCTGGCACTCGAGATCAGCAGAGAAAAACTGTACAGTTCCTGACTCCTTCAATTCCTGGGCTGGCCCGAGATGGTGCTGGTCAAAGTGACACTCCACAGGTTCCACAGGGACTGAACCTTCAACCGCTTACAGTTAGACTTTTGGCCCAAAAAGTGTGGACGTAAGCGTCGATTTTGGGCCGTTTTAGCATGTAACTTGTTTATTTTCAATTACATTTCATGGTCCGTCCCCGAATAGGGGTCATCCTGCGGGAGTGGCGGGGTTTGCTCTTTGCGGATAAAAAATTTCACCTCTAAAGGTGATTGAACTTCGGGGCCCCATTCCACAAAATAGATAGACGTGAAAGCAATGTTACTATTTATAAGGAGACTATGATGGCTCTCACCAAAGATCAAGAGGAGCTTTACCGCAAGACCATGGAAGAGGCCAAGGCCCAGCTGGACACCATTGACGAGGAGATGGAAAAAGAGATACAGAAAGCCAGAGAGAGACTGGCCAAGCTTCAGGAGTCCAAACGCTCGTTCCGCCAGCTGTATGAAGGTGCCGCTCAGCTGCTGGGTGTCAAGGTCGATCTGGAAGACGAAGGAGACGGGCTGAAGCCGGGACTCAACGACCAGTCCGGCGATAAAGGCGACTCCAAGGATCAAGCTGAAGCTGCCGCTCAGGGCTGATCCGTACAAAGTCCTGCAGCGCCTCCCCTCGATCCGCCTCCCCCACCTCTCTACTTGATTCACTCACTTTTCCTGATAGAATACCCGTATGCTGCCGGAGCAGACGGTATTCGCACATCAGGGAGAGCTTCTGGCTCTGACGGCCGCCCTGTTCTGGGCGGTAGCCGTAATCCTGTTCCGCATCACGGGCAGGAGTGTACGGCCCCTGAGCCTGAACCTGTTCAAATGCACCTTCTGCATCGTGCTTTTCCTGATCACTTCCTGGGTCCTGAGAGAGCCCCTCCTGCCTGATCTGCCTGCCCGCATATACGGCATCATGCTCCTCAGCGGCCTGGTCGGGATCGGTGTCTCAGACACCCTCTTTTTCGCCAGCCTCAACCGGCTCGGGGCCGGTTTTTCCGCCATCGTCAACTGCAGCTACAGCCCCCTTGTCATCATTCTGGCTGCGCTGTTCCTGAGCGAACGCATGCGGCCCCTCCAGCTCGCGGGTGTGGCCATGATCATCGGCGCCGTCGTGATCGTATCCCGAGACGAGAATGACCGGTCCCCCATCCGCCGCAAGGATCTGCTGTCCGGTATCGTGCTGGGCCTGGCCGCCATGCTGTCCATGGCCGTGAGCATCGTCATCATGAAACCCTACCTGCCTCAGGTACCCGTCCTGTGGGCCACGCTCGTGCGGACGGTCGGGGGGCTGGCCCTGATGGCCCTGGGATTTTCTTTTCACCCCCGGCGCAGGGACTATGCGGTTGAGATCGGAAACCCGCGCCTGTGGCTGCCTCTGGCCGCGAGCTCCTTCTTCGGAGGATATCTGGCTTTTACGGCCTGGATGGGCGGCATGAAGTACACCATGGCCTCCACGGCGGCCGCGCTCAATCAGATGAGCATCGTCTTCATCTTTTTCCTGGGCATGGTCCTACTGAAAGAAAGCGTGACGCGGGGGAAGATCCTGGCCCTGGTCCTGGCCGTGGGCGGAGTGGTTCTGATAACGTTTATGGCGTGAAAGAGGTCAGGGACCTGGAGTGATAAAGGACAGCAATGAGGGATTGTCCCAGTTTTTTCGCAGTAAAAAGGGGCCTGTCCCCTTTTTACCGAAATTGATGCGTGTCTACTGCTGGTTGGCGAGCAGGACGTCCACCCAGATAGTATATTTCTTGGGCATCTGACGCCGCATAGAGGCGAGCCCGATGTTGGAGTCCAGCCTGGTGCTCGCGCCGCCGCTCTCCGATGACACTCCCCCAGCGGCCCTGGATCTTGCTGCCGAGCCTTGGCTTCCCATGCGGGAGGCCATGGCTGCCTTCCACTCGTCTGTGGCACCGCCCCAGAAGAAGCCGACCTTGATCTGCTGTCCGGGAACCGCGCCGATACCGGGGGCCATTTCCGCGGGCCGTGCCAGCGGGATGGCAAATTCCCAGAGATAGGTTCCGTCCTGGTTCTTGCTCGCCCTGAAGATGGCCGGGACCATCCCTTCGACCTTCTCGAGTGTCTGGGATTTGGCCTTCTTGTTCGTCACCTGGACGTCGTGGTCGACGTAGAACTCGTTCGCCATGATCTGGTTCTTGTCATCCTGGGAAAGCGGTCCCTTTTCGGCTTCCATCTTGACGATGAACTCCTCGGCTGTTATCTGCTTCTTCCGGAAGTTGATGAAGTAGTCTTTCTTCTTCTTCCCGTTGGGGTCGAGATACACGGTCATGCCGGTCCAGTCGACCGTGCTCATGAACTGCTTGGCATCTTTGAACTTGAACAGCACGTAGAGGAAATTGGCATCGTTCTTGAACGCATAATCCGCGGCGACCTTTTTCTCGAAGAACGGGGCTGCATCCTGCCAGTCGAATTCCGTTCCGTCCACCGCCATCTGAGCCATGTTCCAGGTGGATTTGTATGCGTCCGCCGCCAGCAGCGAAGAAGACAGCACCGCGACCATCATGAAAGTGACCAGAATTCCAATAAAATTTCTCTTGGCCATTTTTGCCTCCATCTCCATGCAAGGTTTGTTTGTTATTTGACGTAGTCATTATAGCAAATCTTCCCTTAAAATTGAAACTGAAATTTCGTTCCCGTTCCTCTGGTGGGCACATCTTTTCTCACGGAAGGAATGGATCGCGGCAAACCGTACTTCTTCCAGCCCGGACTCGGAATCCAGGCAAAGCGCAGATGCGATATGCGGATATCTCATTGAGGAGTCCGGCAAAATCCGACAAGCCTTGCATTATCCGAGTAGCTGGAGGATAATTGGCGAGTTAAATTTTGGGAGAAAATGACATGAAAAAAGTGCTGCTTTGGATACTGGCGTTCCTACTGACGGCTGTGGTGCTCGTGTACCAGCGGGTCACGGGACCCACCTATGAGAAGCGGGTCAAGGTGGAGCTGGCCGGCGAAACTGTCTCGGCCGAGCTCCTCCGAACACACGTCATCACGGCGGGCTGCCCGGTCCGCATAACCGTGCCCGGACAGGACTTCGAGGGCTATGTGGAATACAAACGTTTCCCCACCAGCGACGCTTGGACCCGGCTGGAGATGCGGCGGGACGGAAACGACCTCGTCGCCTATCTTCCCAAACAGCCCATGGCCGGCAAGCTGGCCTACCAGGTGACCCTGACCTCGCAGGGAGAGTCAACCACCTTTCCTTCGGATGAGCCCGTGGTCATGCGCTACAAGGGGGAGGTGCCCGGCCCGGTCCTCATCCTGCACATCTTCGTCATCTTCGGCGCCCTATTTTTCGCGTTCCGGGCGGGATTCGAGGCCCTTCGTAAAGACGGGAAGGTACGGAAGCTGGCCATTATCACGGCTGTGTTCCTCTTCGTGGGCGGGATCATATTGGGCCCCATCATGCAGAAATACGCCTTCGATGCGTTCTGGACGGGTTTCCCGGTCGGCAACGATCTCACAGATACCAAAACACTGTTTGC
>CBFDBC010000223.1:0-5360 GCA_965602945.1 uncultured bacterium
GACCCGCGCCAGAGGGCGACTTCGGCCGGGCCCCTGACCTCACAGCTCATGTTCGAATCCCTGGCCGGGGCGGTCCGGGACCGCGGCATCCCTGTGTTCGACCGCCATGAGGTCGTCTCCCTTCTGACCAGGGAAAGGGGAGGCGGCCGCGAAGTCATCGGAGCCCTGGCCCTGGACCTGGGCGGAGATCAGGGTAAAGACCCAGAGTTCGTGGCCTTCAACGCCCGTAACCTGATCCTGGGGACCGGTGGGCCCGCGGGCATATACGCCACGTCCGTGTATCCGGAGAGCCAGCTCGGGTCCACCGGGATGGCCCTGGCCGCCGGGGCCGTGGGGCACAACCTCACGGAATCCCAGTTCGGCCTGGCATCCACCCGGTTCCGCTGGAACCTCTCCGGGACCTACCAGCAGGTCATCCCCCGTTACGTGTCCACAGGCCCTGAGGGTGGGGACGAGCGGGAGTTTTTGAACCCCTTTTTCCCGGACATGGGAACCCTGGCCACGGCTGTGTTCCTCAAGGGCTATCAGTGGCCCTTCGATCCCCGCAAGGTCCGGGAGTTCGGTTCTTCACTGATCGACCTCCTGGTCTTCCGGGAGACCGTGAAGGAGGGCCGCAGGGTGTTCCTGGATTTCACCCGTAACCCCTCCGGAGCCGGTCTGCTGGAAGATTTTTCCCTGGACAGTCTCGGCCGCGAGGCCTTCGCCTACCTGGAAAGATCGGGGGCCCTGCTCGAAACACCCATCGAACGGCTGCGGAAGATGAACCGGCCCGCCATCGACCTCTACCGGGACAACGAGATCGACATCGCATCCGAGCCCCTTGAGATCGCAGTGTGCGCTCAGCACAATAACGGGGGGCTCAAGGGGAACATCTGGTGGGAATCCAACCTGCGCCATCTCTTCCCGGTGGGCGAGGTCAACGGTACGCACGGGGTATACCGGCCCGGAGGGTCGGCGCTCAATTCGGGCCAGGTAGGAGGCCTGCGGGCCGCCCTCTTTATCGCCCACCGCTATGCGGACCCACCCCCGGAAGACGAAGCCTTCCTGGCCGCGGCCCGGGACCGGATCGCGGACATCGTCCGTTCTGCCCGGGGAATGATCGATCCGGCGCTGGAGAACGACGGTTTCCTGGATGAGACCCGGCGCGAGCTGCAGCAGAGAATGACGGTACACGGGGCCCATATACGCGATCCCCGGAACATCGGCCAGGCCCTGTCCGACGCCTGGGCGCTGCACGAGCGCCTGCGGACCGGCACAAAGATCTCATCTGCGGGGAAGTGGCCGGACGCCTTCAAGAACCTGGACCTGTGCCTGACCCATGCTCTCTACCTGGAGGCCATCGCCGCGTACCTGGCCCGGGGGGGGAAGAGCCGGGGCTCATATCTGGTCATGGACCCGAGGGGGGAGCCGCCCTGCGAGGCCCTGGGCGAGGACTGGCGCTTCATCCTCACCCCCGGATCGGCCTTCGTGAACGACCACGTCTGTGAGGTGTCGCTGGATGGAGCTGGTGAACCTGTGACGCGTTGGGTTCCGGTCCGGGCCATCCCTGAAGAGGAGGCTTGGTTCGAAAACATCTGGAACGCCTTCTTGAGGGACGAGGTTATCACACATGAGGTCGAATCGGGAGTTGATGAGAATAAGGACGACGATGGGGAGGGCTCTTCATGATTGAGAAACGTGTGGCGCTGGTAACCGGTGCGGGCCAGGGGATCGGGCGGGGAATAGCCCTCGCTCTGGCCTCAGAGGGATTCGCTGTAGCGGGAAACGACATCCGCTACGACGAAAACGAGGCTCGAGACGGCCTGTTCGAGGTCATGGCCACGGTCGAGGAGGGCGGCGGGGAGTTCCTTCCCCTTCCCGGCGACATCGCCGACTTCGCGGACCAGGAAAGGATCGTGGAGTCCGTGCTCGCCCGCTTCGGTCGGATCGATGTCCTGGTCAACAACGCCGGCGTGGCCCCGCTCGAGAGGCGGGATGTGCTGGAGACCTCGGCCGAGAGCTACGATCGTGTGATGTCCATAAACACGCGGGGGCCTTTTTTCCTGACACAGAGGGTGGCCCGGCACATGATCGGCCGGACGCCTCCCTCATCCAAACAGCCGCCCTGTGTGATGTTCATCTCGTCCATATCCGCGGAGGTGTCGTCGCCCTCGCGGGCCGAGTACTGCATCTCCAAGGCCGGCGTCAGCCAGATGGCGCGGATCTTCGCTCACCGGCTGGTGGACGAGGGGATCAATGTCTACGAGATCAGACCGGGGATATTCCGTACCGGGATGACCGCAGCCGTCAAGGAAAAATACGACCGCCTGATCGCCGAGGGCCTGGTGCCCCAGAAGCGCTGGGGAGTTCCCGAGGATGTGGGTAAGGCGGCGGCCGCCCTTGCCAGGGGCGATTTCGCCTACGCCACCGGCCTGGTGGTGGAGCTCAGTGGAGGCATGCAGATCCGCAGGCTGTGAACGCCGTAGCCGTGCTGGACTGCCGGAGAGATCACACCAAGGAGATCGAACATGGGGGAATCACACACGCTGTTTGAACGCATGTGCCGCGCGCGGCTGGTTGCGCTCCTGAGCCCGAAGTCTGTAGAGGAGTGCATCTCCGCCTTCGAGATCGCGGAATCCGAGGGGATCGTGCTCGAGATCGCCCTGCGTTCGGCTCCTGCGATCCCCGGGATCGCGGCTATACGATCCCGGTACCCGGGTGCCCTGGTCCTGGCCGGAACCGTGATGACCCGGGAGCAGGCCCGGCTGGCCGTGGAGGCCGGAGCCGCAGGCGTGGTCTCCGCTGACTACATCTCCGAGGTGGTGGAGGAGTGCGTAAAACACGACGTCATGTGTATCCCCGGCGGGCTGTCGGATGCCGGCAAGCAGCTGGTCCGGAAGGCCGCGCTCTACGGCTGCTCGCTCGAGGAACTGAGGGAAAAACATCCCTACCAGTGGGTGTACAAGCTCTTCCCCGCCTTCTCGGGAGGAATGTCCCGGATGGATCTGGCTTCGGCCTGGCGGGGACCTTTCCAGGGCCTCACCCTGGTCTATACGGGAGGCCTCACCCTGGAAACGCTGGGACTGGCGGCCGCATCGGATCCCGGCGGTGTGTTCTGTGCATCGGCCCTGACAAAGAGCCTGAACGACCCGGACCGGATGCGAAAAGATATCCGGGCTTGGCGCGCGGTGCTGGAACCCGGTACTGCGTCGGACGTGCAGGCCCGGCCGGAGGCCCCACCGGATGCGGAGGCCCCCTCCCGTGTCGTTACTTTCGGTGAGCTCATGCTCCGGCTTTCCCCGCCCAAGGGAGAACGCCTGCGGAGCGCCCGCCGGTTCGATGGTCAATTCGGCGGTGCCGAGGCTAACGTGGCCGCGGGCCTGGCCGGCTTCGGCCTTCCGGCGGTCTTTGTGACCGCACTGCCGGACAACGATCTGGGAGACAGCGCCCTGGCCTATCTGATGTCCTTCAATGTGGACACATCGGCCGTCCTCCGTCAGGGGGATCGTCTGGGTGTGTATTTCCTGGAACACGGCTCGGGAGTCCGGCCCTCCAAGGTCGTTTATGACAGGGCGTTTTCTTCGATGACTCAGGTCTCTCCCTCTGACTTTGACTGGGAGCGGATCCTGCAGGGTGCGGCCTGGTTCCACTGGACAGGCATCACACCCGCCCTGGGAGAGGGGCCAGCCCTGGCTCTACGGGCGGGCCTGGAAACAGCCAAGCGCCTGGGGATAACGGTCTCCGTGGACCTGAATTTCCGGAAGAAGCTCTGGAGCGAGGCAAAGGCCCGCGAAGTCATGGAAGGGCTTATGCCCTACGTGGATGTGTGCATCGGGAATGAAGAAGACCCGACACGGATCTTCGGACTCACCCCGGCCGGTACGGATGTCGAGAAAGGAAAGCTCGACAGCGAAGGCTACCGGGCCCTGTGCCGGGACATGCGGGAGGCCTACGGATTCCAGAAGGTAGCCATCACCCTGCGTGAGAGTGTGTCCGCTTCCCAAAACCGATGGTCCGCCTGCCTGGACAACGGCAGGGAATTTTTGCTCGGGCCTCAATACGACGTCCCCATCATTGACCGCGTGGGCAGCGGAGACGCCTTTGCTTCCGGGCTGATCTATTCCCTCCTGCGGGGAAAAGACGACCGGGACGCCTTGGCTTTCGGGGTAGCTTCGGCAGCCTGGAAGCACTCTGTTTTCGGCGACTTCAACCAGGCGGATGTAGGGGAGATCGAACGGCTGGCGGCCGGTGACGCATCCGGCCGGATCCGGCGCTGATACACCGGACTGTTTGATCCTGTTTTAAGCTGAACCGGTTCAGTCCTGTGCCCCAAGGGTTCGTTTCGTGCCGTAGGCGAGGGCCTGCGTCGGCCTGCTTCCTGGGCGGCGGCCGGAAGTACGGAGGAGCCTAACCCTGCGATAAGCAGGAACGCTGCGGACAATCTGCTTTTTATCATGGTGCTTTCTCCCTGAGTTCGGTTTTGAACCGGGTATTTTACATCGTTTCAATCCAGATAGGAATAGCCGGCCGCCGGGAAAAAGATTTTGTCCCGGCTCGAGAAGCATGGTAATGTATTGGCTGGGAAAGCCCATGTCGATACGGAAGAACAAACTCCTGCCCTGGGCCCTGTGCGGGCTGGTGCTGATCGTGCTCGTGGCGGGCTTCCTCCTGCGTGTGCGGCATGACATGCGGGACTTCGAGGTAAATTACGAGGCCGGGCAGCGCCTGCGCGTGGCGGAATCCCTCTACCGGGTCGAGGACGAACATTACATGTTCAAATACCTCCCCGCTTCCGCCATCCTGTACACGCCCCTGACCTATTTTCCCCTGGCCGCGGCTAAGGCTCTGTGGTATTCCTTCATACTGCTGTGCTCCGGGCTGATGATCCATCTGTCGGGCCGCCTGCTCCCCGCGGGAGAGCAAAAACCCGTGACCATCTGGTTCGTTCCCCCGCTGGTCCTGATCAAATATCTCTTCAGGGAGTGGGACCTGGGACAGATCAACACGATCGTGACCGTGGTGATCCTGCTCATGATCGGGTATCTGGCCATGACGCTGGATAAAAAGAGACTATGGCATGAGGTCGCGGCAGGTATACTCTGGGGGGTGAGCACGGCCCTCAAACCGTATGCGGCGATCTTTTTCCCCTATCTGATCCTCAAGAACCGTTGGAGGGCGGCGGGCGCCGGGGTCCTGACGCTGGGTATTGCTCTACTCCTTCCCTCTCTATACTACGGCTGGGAAGGGAACATCAGAGTGCATGAGGAATGGTATGCCACGCTGTCCCAGTCCACGCCCCACCTCCTGGACACACAGGACAATGTGTCTTTCTTTGCGCTGTTTTTGAAATGGACGGGCAGCCGCAGCCTGACGTTCCCCTT
>CBFDBC010000224.1:0-5323 GCA_965602945.1 uncultured bacterium
CGGCGCCAACAGCAAGGCCCTGGAACTTGCCGGCATCACACGCGACACACCCGATCCCGCAGGCGGACACATCAAGAAGGACAAGAACGGGGAGCCCACGGGCGAATTCGTGGAGAGGGCTCCCGGGCAGCTGACGCGCCTCATCCCTCCCCTGCCCTCCATGACCGATTTCGAGATCAGCCGCAACCTCGTTGAGGGAACCCAACTGGCGGTGGCCAGCGGCCTCACGACCATCCATGGCGCCAGCATGACGGGCTATGAAGAGGTCCAGAGGCGGATAAAACTCTACGACGTGGGCCTGCTCAGGATCAGGATCAACGAGATGGTCCATGAGAGCGCCGCGAAAAAGCTGGGCAAGACGCTTAACCACAGCGATAAATACTATGTCCGGTCCGTCAAGGCCTTTGCGGACGGAGCCTTGGGATCGAGGGGCGCGCTTTTCCTCGAGGAGTACAGCGATTATCCGGATTATTTCGGGGAACCTCGCCAGAGTGAAGACCAGATCGCCAAATCCGCCACCGAGCTGCTGAAGATCGGTTTTAACATGAGGATCCACTGCATCGGTGACGGGGCCAATCGTGTCGCGATCAACGCCTACGAGAGAGCCTTGAAGGCGACGGGCGTAGACGGTAAGAAAGCCCGGTTCGCGTTGGAACACTGCCAGGTCCTTACGCCCGAGGACATCCCCAGGCTGGCAGAGCTGGGGATCATCGCCTCCATGCAGCCGCTGCATGCCACCGAGGACATGAACTTCGCGGAGGCCAGGATGGGGACCGAGCGCCTGAAGTATGCCTATATCTGGAGCGATCTGCTGGACCTCGGCGTCGTTGTGGCGACGGGGACGGACTATTCCGTCTCTCCCTTCAATCCCTTCTACACACTGCACGCCGCGGTGACCCGGCAGGACCGGGACAACAATCCCCCGGGCGGCTGGATCCCGGAACAGGCCATGACAAGAGAAGAGGCCCTGCGCGCTGCGACCATGGGTGGTGCCTACACCATGTTTGCGGAAGACACCCTGGGATCTATCGAGGTAGGAAAGTTCGCCGATTTCGTGGTCATTCCTGTGGACTACCTGACCATCCCGGCTGAGGATATCTGGAAGATCGAACCGGAAATGACGGTTATCGGGGGAGAGGTCGTCTACACAAGGCCCATTCAGGCGAAAAAATAGAGCGTCTGCAGGCTGACTTAGTATAAGAGTGAAAATATACGCCTGAGTATAATGATTAGGCGGATCGCCGTGTTTCAGGAGATTTCATGAAAAATATTGCAGTGTTCTCGCTTGCCCTGTTAGTTACCGGCCTCATGGCATGGCCGGTATTCGCCTCGCCACAGATCCCTGAGGGCTCAGAAGGAATCCATCCCAACATCGTGCTGATGTTCCCGGACAACCTGGGGGTCGGAGAGGTGGGCTGCTACGGCGGGGCCCGCGGCGTCCCCACGCCGAATATCGACCGGATCGCAGACGAGGGCATACGGTTCACGGACTTCAACGTGGAGTATTCATGTGTCGTTTCCCGCATCGCGCTGCTCACGGGCCGCTATGCCGTACGCACAGGCGAGGGGTACGCGGCGGGGATGACGTTGTGGGAGGTGACGATCGCAGAGGCCCTCCAATCCGTTGGCTACTCGACGGCCCTCTTCGGAAAGTGGCACGTAGGCGGATCCGACTGGGAAGGCCGGCGGGAACCGACGCAGCAGGGATTCGATGAGTGGTGGGGCATTCCGGGCACGAGCCACACGGCGCAGTTCACCTCATTCGAGAGCTTCGATCCGACCAGGGCCGAGACTCCCTACATCTGGGAAGGAAGGGCCGGCGAGCCATCCCGGCGGGTGAAGCCCTATAACCTCAAGACGCGGCGTACCATCGACCGGGAGGCCGTTGAGCATGGGATCGACTTCATGGAAAGGAACGTGAGGGAAGGGAAGCCGTTCTTCTTCTACTATCCCATGACACAGGTCCACTTCCCCACGTTGACACATCCGGACATGGCCGGCACAACGGGAGCCGGCGACATGGGTGACGCCATGGCGGATGTGGACCACAATGTGGGCCTGGTGTTGGAGGCCCTCGAACGCCTCGGCATCGAGGACAACACGCTGGTTATCTGGTGCACCGACAACGGAGCCGAGATGAGGCGTCCCTGGCGGGGGTCCGCCGGCCCCTGGCGTGGGTACTACAACTCAGCCATGGAAGGAGGGATCCGGACTCCGTGTGTGATCCGGTGGCCGGGAAGGATCCCGGCGGGCCGTGTGTCCAACGGCATGGTGCACGAGGTCGACCTCTTCCCCACTATCGCATCGGCGGCCGGGGCACCCGAGATCATACCCGGCGACCGGCTCATCGACGGTGTGAACCAGCTCCCGTTCCTTGAGGGAACGCAGGCCCGCTCCAGCCGGGAGAGCGCCATCTTCCTGGCCCGGGAGGGCCATGTCATGGCCGTGAAATGGCGGGGATGGAAGCTCTGGTATCACTTCCGGACTGAGATGCCGGACCCCAACCCCGACAACCTGGTGCGGCTGTTCGATCTTCGGGTCGACCCCAGGGAGGAGATCGATGTAAAGGACTTCTATCCTTGGGCCATCAGTATCATGGATGGGATCGTGGCAGACTACGAGGCCTCTTTGGAGGTCCACCCCCGGGTCCCGGGCGGCATCGACGACCCCTACGAGCCTCCGCCCGCAGGTTCAGGCAGCCCCGTAGCAACCTATTCGCGGACGGACCGGAGGGACCTAGGCCGCCGCTCCGAGGCGCTCCCGAACCCCGACTTCTCGGGGACGTGGTCCACGGCTGCCGTCAGCTCCGCACCCCCCACCGGCCGGTCTTCACGGCCACCGATCCCCTCCCTGGGGAGCGGCTGGGGCGACCGGATCTCCATCGCACACAGCGAAGATCGACTCGAGGTGGAACGGGTCTTCTTCCTGCCGCGGGAGATCCAGCCCCTGGTCCGGTACCGCTTCGTGCTGGACGGATCGGAGACGGAGAACGCCGTGACTATGGGCCGCACAGGACCAGCCCCGACCTCGACAGCCGCGTGGGATGGGAACCGGCTGGTCATAACGACCCTCTATCCGTTTCAGGACTCCGAAGACGGCCGTTGGACAACGAACGAGGTGACCCAGACGATGTGGCTGCAGCCTGCGAGGGGAACCCCATGGGAGCCCTCCCTGGTAATGGAGACTACGAGGAGAGGGGCGCTGGGCGGACCTCCGTCAAGCAACCGGACGGTGTATCGGAGGGGGTATCGGTAAGGCTGAAGATATCACAGGTCTAGAACCTGTATCGCCCACCGCCTGCCCAGCTCCCGCTTCTCTACTCAAAATCCGTCAATGCCGGGCCGTAATAAAGGGAATTGAAAAACATCATAAACGTTCCATGCGTCTGCGCCCGGTTTTGGGGCCGGAATCCAAACAGAATAATCCTTCCTTCTCCACAACCGAACTCAAGTAAGGCCGGTTTGTTGTGCAGAACATGATCCCCTATAAGACGGCCGCTCTTAAAGGGATTGCTGTTGGGATAGCGCGCTACAACTTTATAGTCCATCAGCCGAGCCTGTGTCTCGTTAGACTTGGACTTATCGCCGTCTAGAAATTCGAATACTGGGCTTCCGTAAGAGAGGATATTGGCTGTTTCCTCCATGCCATAGGCGATAGGATGAGTGTTGTCGACATTTACCTTAAGAATGGCGCTGGGGCAGAAAAATTCCGTGGACGGGAAACTGCGGGAGACATCTCGCAGCGGGACCTTGAAGTGATCCAGGAGCAGTTGGCAAGAGGCATTGAGCGTGATCAAGGTTCCCCCGTCTCGTACAAACTGAATGAGTGCGGTCAGTCCGTGCGACCCTATTCCTCCCGCATATTGGGGCGGAACCAATCCCTCCGCATGACCGTTGACAATGCGCGAAGACGAGACATTCGTAAGGACGATGACATCGTATTTCTGTATGAGACGACCACTGCGGATCTCGGAATCATAAAGGGTGGTGTAGGGAAACTCCCAGTTATCAAAAATCCAACGCGTCCAACCCTCGTCCATATTGGCGATCCATGGCTTGTAGAGTCCCAAACGTAGCGGCTTGAGCGGCATGAGTTCATCGGGCGAGCCTCCGGCTTGAATCTGGAGATTGAACTCCTTGGCCAGGGACTGGACCTTTTCCTCTATTCCGGGGCCGGATACGATGACCGCGCCGGCCGGATATCTCTTCCCGCCGGATGTAAAAGATCTTGTGGCCCAGGCCACACCGGCACCCTCCTTCAGAAGCCGGTTGACGGCCCTGTAGCTGTCCAGAACATTGTGATCAAGGATATAGGTCTGGGCACTCCCGGTGGCTCTCCCCAAGGGGAACTCTGCCGCTTGAACCGGCTCCAAACGGGCTTCAAACGGGAGGTCCACATTGACGGCCTCAACTCCCATCAGGTAAGGGAGGGTCCAACCGGTCAGATCAAACGTGCTTTCCGGCGGACCTCCATCGTACTGTCTTCGGTCCGGGTAGATCTGCGGCCCCAGGATATCGATGAGATAGGGCCGGTAAGCCTGGGACATCAGGGCTACATAAGTTCCGGCCGGATAATCATGATTTTGCGCGGCAAAGGAATTTGTTGATTGATGGATCTCAATCCCGCCGGAAATGAGGATGTTGATCATCTTGGCTGCCGTGTTGGGATCCTTTTGGGCTTGTGGGATGACATAGGCATAGGGTGCTTCGTTTTTGCCTTTTTCAATGGAGTTTCTGGCCATCGAGTACATGTTCATGAGATATTTATCTCTGTGTCTGGCCCCGGTTTCCAGGAAACCGATGACGGACCAGTAGGCATATTCCACAATGTCCCTGAGCCTCCACCAACCCCCCGGCCAGGGGCTGGGGTAATTTATGGTCTGCGTATTGCCCTGCGTACCCAGCCCCCTCCTGTTTGGTGGAGCGAGGTCCCGGGCTCTCTGAAAGATAGGGGTTGCCAAAGGAGTGGCCGCGGCTTCGAAGAGAATGGTTGCCACATTGTGCCACAGGGCACAGGTATGGATCGCCGACATTCGCCAGTGATTCCACAGGGCATAATGCATCACCGCGATCTTCCCCTGCTCTTCCAAAACAGTCCTCATATAAGCCCCGGTCAGCTCGATCTCGCGGGTCAGCAGAGGATCCAGGGAATGATGACGGGGATCGAACAATGGGGAGAGAAACAAACGGGCCGCGGAATTCCCCATATGGTGCATGTCCATAAAGATCTGAGGAAACCATTCATGGTAGAGGATGTTGTTCACATATTTGGTTTCGACCAGATTGTGCATGAAGGCGTCGCGGTTATTGTCATGACCGACATA
>CBFDBC010000225.1:0-5306 GCA_965602945.1 uncultured bacterium
AGTGCCCCGCCGGCTGAACTGCATGCCCAGGGGAGCATCCACGCCGATGGCCTTTCGGGCAGACTCGTTGATGAGGAACGCCCCCTTGGCATCGGATGTGAATTCGCGGGAGAAGTTCCTCCCTTCGGCCAGCTTGAGGTCGAACACATCGAGGAAGTCGTAGTCGGCATCGCAGACATAGATGGGCACCCTCAGGTCCTCGGGTTTCCCCGGCCACTTGGCATTGGTCTGGGAGCTGACATGATTGGGCAGGCTGGAGGAGGCGGCCACACCGAGGATATCGGGGTGGCTCTGCAGCTCGATCTTTAATGCCTCGAACTGCTGGTGGAGGTTTCCGTCGCGAGGCCTCAGAACCACGATATGATCGCGGCTGTAGCCCATCTCCTTGTTCTGGATATAGTGCAGCTGGTTGCGGACCACGACCGTGCTCAGGATGAGAAGGACGGAAACCGTGAACTGAAACACGACCAGCAGGTTCCGAAGGAGGGCGCCCCCTTTGCCCTTAGAGGATGTGCTGCGCAGTGCGGAGATGGGCTTGAAGCGGGAGATGTAGGCGGCGGGATATGCGCCCGCAAGGAGCCCGACGAGTAGAAACGTTCCCAGGACCGCCAGAAGGAGAGCCGGATTGTGCTGCGGATCGAAGGAGAGGTCCCTCTGGATGAAGCTGTTGAAGACCGGCAGGGACAGGACCACCAGGCCCAGGGTGAGGGCCAGGGCCACCAGGGTGAGCAGCGTGGATTCGCCCAGGAACTGCTTGATCAGCTGGTTCCTGCGGGCTCCCACCACCTTGCGCATCCCTACTTCCTTGGCCCGCTTGGCGGCACGGGCGGTGGCCAGGTTCATGTAGTTGATGCAGGCGATGACCAGGAGGAGGAACGCGATGGACGAGAAGAGATAGATATATCGGATGTCGCTTCCTGGGCTGATATCGAAGTTTATGTTGGAATATAGGTGGAGTTTTGTGAGAGGCTGCAGGTAGTAGCCGGCGCTGTCCCAGCCTTTATCCCCCCGGTATTTCTTATACATGTCCGGGAACTTGTCCTCCAGCAGGCCAGGGTCCGCTCCCTCCTGGAGGAGGAAATAGGTGTAGAAGGAGCTGTTGCCCCAGGATTCGATCTTCCGGTTCTCAAGGATCGGCTTGGCATCGAACGGCAGGATGACGTCCATGATGAAGTGGCTGTTCTTGGGGAAATCTTTGAAGACGCCCGTCACGTGCATGGCGTGTTCTTCGAGGTAGACCACTGTCTGGCCGATGGGGTCCTGGTCGCCGAAGAATTTGCGCGCCACGGTCTCGCAAAGAAGAAGGGAGTGGGGATCGTCGAGGGAGGTCTCCGGATCACCCCGGAGGAGTTCCACGGAGAAGACCTTGAACAAATAGGGATCGGCCCAGTGGACGTTCTGTTCCAGGAAGTTTTTCTCTCCGAGAGTGAACAGCACGTTGCCGGAGGTGTCGATACGGGTGGCGGCCGTGACCTCGGGGAATTCCTGCATGAGGGCCGCAGCCAGTGGGGCCTGGGTTACGGCGAATCGGTCCGATCCCAGGTACATGTTGCCGGGCTGGTGTTGGACCACGCGAAAGATCCTGTCCGCGTGTTCGTGCCAGCGGTCGAAGCTCAGCTCGTGCTGGACGTACAGGAAGATCAGGACAAAGACGGCCATGCCAACGGCCAGACCCAGGATGTTCAGGGAGGAATACCCTTTGTTCTTGTTAAGGTTGCGCCAGGCGGTCAGCAGATAATTCTTGAGCATAGACTAATCCTTTATTGGGATCATTATACTGTAAGACTGTTGGGGAAAGGGAATGGTTGCGTGGGAGATCAGAATTTCAGGTCAAAACCCGTGTTGATGATATGGATGTCGCCGAGGTCACGGACGTTCAGCCAGATGTAATTGACGATCAATTCGACGTGTTGACTCAAGGGGAATATGGAGCCGAGGTAGAACCGGTTCTTCTGCACGGTGTAGACCTGGGTCTTGCCGAACGTCTCGGTGGCGATGAAGGGCTTTAGCCTGAGGCTGCCGATATGGGTGTCGTATTTCAGACGGAGGCGCAGGCGGAAGCGGGCGTGGTTGCTGTCCTCCAGGTTGAAGGAGCGGAACTCCGTCTTGAGCCTGACGTCGAAATTGAGGCCTTTGGCCAGAGAGGCCTTCCATCCGCCCTCAAGGGTGAAACGGTCCTCATCGAGAACGATATCGTCATCCAGATTGAGAATTTCCCCTATAATATCGACATGTTCCCGCTTGTACAGGGCAGCCACGTAGAAGTTCTTGGGCAGATTGTAGATGATGCCGGCCGCCAGGTTGTGCATGTAGGGATCCGCATAGGTGACATCCAGGGCTCGGATCTCCTGAGTGAACTTGAGGCTCCATTGGGGAGTGATGGAGAATGTTGCGGAGTTGTTGATCCAGCCCTGGGATGAGGCGTTCGCCGGGCGGCTGAGGAGCAGGCTGGCTACCGCCAACAGGAGAATAACAGATATTCCAGGGGGCCGCCGATTTGTCGGACTGGCGAGCGATGAATATCGTGAAGTCTCTGATGCTTTGAAGATCTTGACCATGGACTATTTCCTTGAGCGCGGTATTATACAGATTTCGGTCGTCAAAATAAAGCCTGTCCTGTGCGAGCAATGATGTGGCTGCATCCGCCGGGACGAAGCGGCCGGAAAGCCGGTTTCAGTAGAGCCAGGATGTCAGGTCCGCCCCCCGGGGAGCACTCTTCCGGATGCGGTCCAGGATCCTGGGGATGTACATCACGTTGTAGCGGAGGCGTGAGAGGTGGTTGGGGCGTTCCTGGTCTCCGTTCCAGCAGTGCTCGGCGCGGTCGCCGTAGTCCACCTCTCCCGAGTAGTAGGGATCGGTTGTGTTCTCCAGGAAGTCCTCTGTCAGGTACACGGCGTTGTTGAGGTAGTAGTTGTCCATGTCGCCGCAGTAGATGTGGAGCTTGCCGTGGAGACGCGGGCCCAGGGTTTCCCAGTCGCGCTCCATTATATAGCGCAGGTCGTAGTTCTCGCGCCAGTGGGCCGCCACCTCCGGATCGATCTCGCCAGTGAGCTTGTCCCAGATGGGCTTGGGGTAGCCGTCCTCTCCCACCGGGGAGTAGACCGCCTGCCAGATGTCCCACTGGTCGCCGGACCGGGAGTTCGTGCCCAGCACAAGTTCCCTGTGGTTCGACTGCTCGAGTGTTGTGCTGACGTGACCCAGGAAGTTTCGATGGCCGGGGCGGGGCACTCGTTTCCAGTCGCCGTCGATGTAGTAGGCGTTCGTGTCCTCGTAGATGTTGATGACAGTGTAGGCCCGGAAGTCTATGGGATCGGGGCAGGCGGCGAAGCAGCCGTTGTATTCGTCGGGGTAGAGGACCTGCACGGCCAGGGCCTCCCAGCCGCCGGTCGACCCGCCGTAGAGGAAGCGGGCCCAGCCCTCGCCGATCCCCCGGAATTTCTCCTCGATGTGGGGGATGAGCTCGTAGGTGATGGCGTCGCCGTAGGGGCCGAGGTTGGCCGAGTTCACGGCGTAAGAATCGTCGTAGTAGGGATTGGCGTGCTGGATCTCTATGATGAGCATGCGCGGGAAGCCCGGCCCGGTCCACTGCTTGAAGAAGTCGTGGGCCTCCTGCTGCTGGATGAGGTTGTAGCCCGTGACATCGAAGCGCGAGCTGAAGTCCGGCTCCAGGTCGGGGTCGGGCAGTGTCTCGCGGAAGCCTCCGAAGTCGTAGGGGAAATGGCCATGGAAGACACACAGGGGATAGCGGGCTTCAGGGTGTTCGTCGAATCCCTCGGGCAGGAGCACGTGGGCGCCCAGAAACATGGGCCGCCCCCAGAATTCGGTCAGCAGCTTGCTCTCGATCTTGATGTGTTTGATGTACTTGGTCTCGGGAGGCTCGGGGATGGGGGGGATCTTCTGGTCGAGCACGATCCGGATGGTTTCTTTCCTGCCAGTGTCGATCCATACCTTTTGAGGCGTGCTGTAGAGGTTGCCGGGGGCCCGGTTCCAGTGCTGGCCCTCACCCCGGTCCATGGGGAGCTTGACAACATGTCCGTCGGCTCTATGGAAGGTCTCGTAGATGTGGAGAAGCCCCTGTACCCAGTATTCTCCGGCCGGGATGCTGGCGAGGCTCCGGGCGGGGTAGCCGAAGACCGTGGCGTCGAACGAGGCATCTGCGCCGGGAGCGAGCCCGTCCACATCGATCCCGAAGACCTGCTGGCCGGACGGCCCGTCTGAGATCTGGAAGCGCGGCTCGTTTTCGTCGTTCTTGGAGACGAGCAGCAGCATACGCCCGTCCAGCGGCTCGGCAGATGCGTCCTCGGTGAAGGAGATCGCGACCTTGAGGGGGCTGTTTACCAAGGGATCGTTGATCCGGCATCCTATTGAAAGTACTAAAGCGGCGATGGCCAAGACACAAAGCGTATTTTTGAGGATTGAGTTTGACATGGATGACCCTCCTTACCCTGGGATGGTGTGTCTCCCCTATTGTTCATAGATGAGACTGTTCAGGCAAGAAAAATTGCTTAAAGTGCGGTTTTTGTCCCCTAAAAGGGGCGTTTAAGATGAAAAAAGTGGGCCTTTTGGAATTTAACTTGATTGTTATCAGACAGTTTTCATGGTCCGTCCCCAAATGAGCAAGATGTGGGACTAAAGTCCCATGGACATTACTTCTCTCTGATAATACAATCGAGACAATAGCTCGTATTAAGACCTCGAAGGAGTGTGGGAATGCGGAGTAAATATCTGCTTGTTTTCACCTTGGTGCTGTTTGCGGCAGTTGTCCTTTCGGCGGAGTCCGTGAGTATCATCGCACAGAGCGGGACCACGCAGGAGGAAAAAGCCCAGGATATGGAGGCCGAGGCCCTCCTGGAGGAGCCTGCCATCCAGGCCATTCCCGCCACCGAGATCACTCTCCAGGCGGAAAAGATCAAGACGCTGCTCAATGAGATCCGTTCTTTGGTAAATTCCGTTCCCGATGTCAGCAGGATCGAGTTGGAGCTGCCTGAGTCTATAAAAAATCTGGAACGAGCCAAAGGAGAATTGGAGCGGCTTGAACTCAAAGATCTGAGCAGCGGCCAGCTGGTCAAACTGCAGGATGAATGGCAGCGTTATAAACTATTCGGTGACAACAGCCAGGAGATCCTGGCAACAAGATCTCAGTCACTCGAATCTGAGAGGGCGAAGCTAAAACAGCTTAGGGAGATTTGGGAATTAACCCGTAAGGTCGCAGCTGAGAGAGGATTTGCGGACGCACTGATAGAACTGATCGATTCAACCCTGGCAGAGATCGAAACCGTCGAGCAAGCCCTTCGCCAGCGGCTGGA
>CBFDBC010000226.1:0-5296 GCA_965602945.1 uncultured bacterium
TGATACCTTTAGCAATACTTTCCAATACTTTTTGAGTGGTTCCAGTGGGTGAAAAATAGATGAGTTTTACCTGTTTAACTTCCATTGTTATTTCCTCCTGCTCATATTAGGTTATAATTTAACGTGATTTCTTTATACAGTCCATAGAACATCCGTCGATTGTCATTATTTGAGACAGACTCCTTCACATGTCACAGAAAATGTCACAGATTTTGCTTACAATCGCCTACGTTTGCTTATGGTTGCTCAAACGAAAGCTGGCGGATAACTCTGGAAATGTGGCACCCCTGGCCGGACTCGAACCGGCGACACACGGATTAGGAATCCGTTGCTCTGATTCTTATTCTGGGGTCTTCCTCCTTGTCACCAATTTGTCATCATTTGTCACCAAAATTGCGTAGAATCGCCGAATTTTGCGTAGTTTTGCAGAAGTGTAAAAAATTGGAATAATGCACTTCTCCCTTGATTTCGTTAAATACTAGGTTTTTCAGTAAGTTGCCGGCTATTAATGCGTTACGAAAAAGCTTAAGATTTTTTCCTGGAGGATTTTAAGTCCCTTGCGTCACACAGACCTCTCCCCGTGTAACGCCGGTGTCACAAATTTTGACTAAAAACGCCTAATTATGGATATTGGTGCATAAAGGGAAAACCAGAGAGTACCTCTGGCGGGAAGACGTGGGAGTCGAACCCACCCGGGACGGTTTCGCGCCCCACACTGGTTTTGAAGACCAGTGGTCTTTTACACTAAAACAGAGTTTGCACAAAAAACGCACTCTAACCCAAGAAAAAAATTGACGCAAAATTGACGCAGACATGCCATTTTACGCTGAGAATAGCCCAAAATAACATACTCTCACGGAAAAGTTAACCAAAAGGAAACTATTGGAAATTAAGGGGTTAAGGTATGACCCGTGTAGGAATCGAACCTACAACCTGCTGATTAAGAGTCAGCTGCTCTGCCAGTTGAGCTAACGGGCCATAAAGTCTGCTTATTTTAGGAAAATCGCCCGAAGATGTCAATGATAGCAGGGAGATTGCTTCGTCGCTGCGCTCCTCGCAATGACAACGACGGCACACCATGATATGAGGGCTCGCCATGACAGGATGAGACGGTGTATAATGGCAGGAAATGGAAGGCGGCATGAACCTAAACCTGTTTCTTTTTATCCTGGCGGGACTGCTGTTAGTGCTGTTCGCGGTGCTGGTGTGGACAATCCGGAACACGGCGCGCAGGATCGAAGACCTCAAACGAGCACAGGCGGAGGAAGGCTCCTCAGACGACAAGGCGCTGAACCTCATGCAGAATCAGATCGGGCAGCTCACCAGCCAGCTCAACCAGCAGCTGCACAACATGAGCAGCCAGTTCCAGAAGACCACGGGAGACATAGGCGGCACCCTGGGTGATGTCAAGAAAGACCTAGGCAAGATGGAGGCCGCGACCCGGCAGGTCTTGGAGAAGGCCCAGGATATCGCCAACCTGGAGAACCTGCTGCGGGCTCCCAAGTTCCGGGGTGGGCTGGGTGAGCTTTTCCTGGGCGACCTGCTGTCCCAGGTCCTGCCGCCCGCGCATTACACGCTGCAGCACAGGTTCAAGAGCGGCGAGGTGGTGGATGCCGTAGCCCGGATCGGCCAGAACATGGTCCCCATCGACTCCAAGTTCCCCCTGGAGAATTTCAAGCGACACCTGGCGGAAGAGGAGTCCAAGGAAAAAGAGGACCTGAGGAAGAAGTTCGTAACCGACGTCAAGAAACACATCGATGCCATCGCCAAGAAATACATCCTGCCGGATGAGGGCACCTATGACTTCGCCCTGATGTACATCCCGGCCGAAAACATATACTACGAGACCATCCTCAAGGAAGAGGCCTTGGCACAGGAGCGAAACATATTAACCTATGCCATCCAAAAGCGGGTCATCCCGGTCTCACCCAATTCCTTCTTCGCCTACCTGCAGGTGATCGTGCTGGGGCTCAAGGGCATGCAGATCGAAAAATCGGCCCGGTCCATCTTCCAGTCCCTCTCCCGCCTGCAGGGAGACCTCGGCCGGTTCCGGGACACCTTTCAGAAGATCGGAACCCACCTCACCAATGCCGGCAGCAAGTTCGACGAGGCGGACAAGCGCCTGGGCAAATTCACGGACAAACTGGATCAACTCAGCGCCCACGAGCCCGAGCAGATTCAGGAAAAGAAGGAAGAGCCAGAACTGCCGGAATAGGCGCCGGCGCTAATTCTCAATCCCGCCTTTCGAGCAGGGATACCGTTTCCAGGAACCTGGTGAACGGAAACATGTCCAGGGCGGAAATCCGGCTGAGAGAATACCCGGCGGACCTCCACACTTCCAAGTCTCTGAAATGGGTCTGCGGAAAACAGGAGACCAGGCAGACCTCCCGGGGATTCAGAGCGGCGATCGCCCGGATAGTCTGGGCCCGGCATCCGGAGCGAGGGGGATCCAGGAGCACCAGGTCATGGGGCCGCATGTCAATCTTCGGAATCCGGGCTTCCACCGCCGCGCAGATATACCGGGCTCGAGAGAAGCCCATCCGTTCTGCATTCAGTCTCGCAGATTCAACAGCCTTGGAGTGATTGTCCACACCAAGGACCGGGGTGTCGGAAGAACCCAGGAACAGGGAAAAGAGACCTACACCGCAGTAGAGGTCGACGATCGCACGGCCTTCAGATACTCGCGAGATGTTCCGCACCTCTTGCAGCAGAGGGGACGTCAAGCCAGGATGCGACTGGAAGAAAGCGCTGTGATGGGCCAGAAACTCCCGGCCGTCGATCCGGTGCCGGATCCACTCGTCCCCGAAGGATTCGCGGCGGGAGGGTACGGCCACGCCGAGTATCTCAGGGATGTGGGACAGGAGCTCCGCGGCTAGTGGCTCGTAGCTATTCCCCCCCATTCCTCGTTTTACCGAGAGCGTGAGGTGGAACTCCTGCCGGCCATGGGCCAGCTTCACCTCGAATCCGTCCACCGGGAGATCCGCATAGCTTGAAAGCAGGGAGGTTTGCAGCTTCCTGACCACGTCCCGCGCCCATCCCGGGAGGATCCAGAGCATGTCTTCGACCGGCACCTCTCCGGCCGCGGGATCTGTCCCGCACACGCGGTTTGTCTCGGGGCCGCTGTAGATCTTGAACTTGGCGCGGCTGCGAAAGCCGCTCTCCCCGGGGGCATGGATGATCCGGGGGCGACATGACCCATAGCCGAGACGATCCAGCCCGGAATGCAGAGAGCTGGTCTTTTGTTCCAGATGGCTTTGATAGGCCTTCTCTCGATCCATGGTTCGGCCAACTCAACCCACAGTGGGGATCTCACTTCACCCCCGAGGCTAAAGGGTCTCGCTCTTCTCGAAAAAATAGGCCCCCAACGCGATCATGAACAAGGAGAAGAAGAGCATTATTCCGAGATCCAGCCAGACGGGCAGGGACGAGACACCGATGAGCACGGCCCGCAGCCCGTCCACGCCATAGGTCAGGGGGTCTGCATACGCGAGGATTCTCAGCCAGACAGGCAGGTTCTCCAGAGGATAGATGGCGCCGGAAAGGAAGAAGAGAGGGAATATGACAAAGTTCATGACGATGCTGAAGCCCTGCATGTCGCGCATCTTGGAGGCGAACACGAGGCCCAGCCCCATGAAGGTCACGGAGATCAGGGTCATGAACACCAGGGCCAGCAGCAGGGACAGCGGCGAGGTAATCCGGAAGCCCAGGAGAAGGGAGACACAGAGGATGAGCACTCCCTGGATCAACGCTGTGGTGACCCCGCCGGCGATCCGCCCCAGGACGATGGATATACGGCTGACCGGCGCCACCATGATCTCCTTGAGGAATCCGAACTCCCGGTCCCAGAGCACGGACAGCCCCCCGAAGGTCGATGAGAACAGGAGGCTCATCCCCAGGATTCCGGGGACCAGGAAGAGGATGTAGCCCACTCCGTCCTCCATCCCGGGCACGGGCATACGGCGGAACCCCATCCCCAGGAAAGCCAGGAAAAACAGGGGCATGGCCAGGGCCCCGAAGATGCGGGACTTGGCGCGTAGGAAGCGCTTCATCTCACGCAGCCAGAGGACCTGGATCGCCGCCGGATCTATCATCGTCTCCGCCTGAAATGTCCCCGCATCATCGCCCGGTTGCGTTCGCTCTGGCTGGCCTCGCTGTCCCGCATGGTCTTGCCCGTGAAGTGCAGGAAGACGTTTTCCAAGCTGGGCTTACGCAGGTTGACACAGGTGACGTCGATTCCGTCCTCCTGCGCGATCCGGATGAGCTCCGGGATGCGGCGCTCTCCTTTTTCCATGGTGAGTGTGAGTGCCGATTCATGCTGTTTGCAGGACTTGATCCACTCGACAGATTCCAGCCTCTCTGCGAATCCGGGGGCATCTCCCTTTACCTCGATGGTAACCACATCTCCCCCCAGGATGTCCTTGAGGTTGGCCGGGGTGTCCAGGGCCACAAACCGGCCCCTGTCCATTATGGCCACCCTCCCGCACAGAAAATCCGCCTCCTCCATGTAATGCGTGGTCAGGATGATGGTCACGGAGTGTTCTGCGTTCAATCTCTTGATGTATTCCCAGATATGGCGGCGCGTCTGGGCGTCCAGGCCGAGGGTGGGTTCGTCCAGGAACAGCACCTGCGGTCTGTGGATGAGTCCTCGCGCGATCTCCAGGCGGCGTTTCATGCCCCCGGAATAATTCTCGACCAGGACCCCGGCCTTCTCCTCCAGTTCCACCAGTCCCAGCACCTCGGCGATCCGCTTCCCCCGTTCTTCCCGGCCAAGGCCGTACATCATGGCATGAAAGGTCAGGTTCTCTCTGCCGGTCAGCTTGGAATCCAGGGCCGGTTCCTGGAACACGACACCGATGCTGCGGCGCACATCGTCCTTGCTGCCGATGACATCATGGCCCGCCACCCGGGCCCGGCCTGAAGTCGGCTTCAGCAGGGTGGACAGCATGTTTATGGTAGTGGTTTTTCCCGCTCCGTTGGGGCCGAGCAGGCCGAAGAGCTCACCGGTCCGGACTTCGAACGACACGTCATCGACGGCCGTAAAATCGTCGAACCGTTTGGTGAGGTTTTCGACCTGGATGGCTGCCATCGAGTGCTCCCGCGGCTCAGGTGAGGCTCAATTCCTTGAACCGGAGGGCGAAAGTGGTTCCGCCGTTCCTGTCGATGGAGATGGTTCCCTGCAGCTGCTCCGTCAGCATGTCGACCAGCTGGAGGCCGAAAGATTCCGTGTTCTTGAGATCGAGGTCATCCTCCAGGCCGACGCCGTTGTGCCCTGAATTGACCGTGACCAGATCGGGTC
>CBFDBC010000227.1:0-5283 GCA_965602945.1 uncultured bacterium
GGTAAGATGGCGGCCCATCCTCATGACCACAATCACGACCGTCCTGGGGCTCCTGCCCATGGCCCTGGATCTCAACGAGGGATTTGAGATCCGCATCCCGTTGGCCCTGACACTCATCGGCGGCCTGATCTTCGGGACCTTCCTAACCCTGATCTTCATCCCTCTGGTCTATAACCTGGTGGTCCGGGAAACGACCGCCGTGGCGGAGCAGGAAGGCAAGCTGATGGGAATCCTCAAGTCCGCCAAGGCGTCCATGGCCATGGACAAAGCACAATCGAGGAAACCATGAACCTACCCGATTTTTCCATACGCAAACCCGTCACCATCATCGTGGCCATGCTGATCTTCGTGACCATCGGCATCATCTCCATGAACAAGCTTCCCCTGGAGTTGATGCCAGACATATCCTTCCCCGGGCTCAGTGTGTCGATCCCGTATCCCTCCTCTTCACCGGAAGAAGTGGAGCGGATCATCACGCGGCCCATGGAAGACGCCCTCGCCACGGTCGACAACCTGGACAGCCTGAGCTCCACCTCATCATCCTCCAACTCCAACATCCGTCTGCAGTTCAAGATGGGCACCAACATGGACCTGGCCTCCATGCAGATCCGGGACAAGATCGACCAGATCCGGGACACGCTGCCGGACGATATCGAGAACATCCGCATCGGCCGCTGGTCCATGAACGACATGCCGGTGATCAACTTCAGCATCGCGCTCCCGGGAGACCTGGACAACCTCTATTTCTGGTCAGAGAACTTCATCACGCAGCAGCTGGAGCGGATCGAGGGCGTGGCCAACGTGGACATTCGGGGGATCCGCAGCAAGGTCCTGACCGTGTACCTCAAGCCCGAGGTGTTCTACTCCTCCTCCATCCGCATCAATGACCTGGTCGACACAATCAGCAACAACAACATCAACATCTCAGCCGGGTATGTCGAGGACGAACAGACCCGCTATGTGACCCGCATCCCGGGTGAGCTGAAGATCTTGGAGGAGGTCAAGAGCCTGCCCGTGAACAACCAGGGCCTGACCATAGCCGACGTGGCCCGCGTCACTTACGACTACCCTGTCAAGGAGGATTTCAACCGGCTCAATGGAGACGAGACGGTCCGCTTCTCCATCTACCGCGCCTCCCACGCCAACATCGTGGATGTGTGCAACGCGGTCAAGGAGGCCATGGCCGACCTACCGCAGGCCAAGCCGGAGCTGGCCGGCATGAACGTCATCTTCTACCGTGACCAGTCGGAAGACATACTCAAGAGCCTCAAGGACCTGACCATATCGGGGATCATCGGGGGCCTCATGGCCGTTTTCGTGCTGCTGTTTTTCCTCCGGAAACTGAGGTTGACCGTCATCATCGCCCTTGCCATCCCCATGGCCATGGTGTTCACATTCAGCTTCATGTACCTCTACAGGTATGCCCTCCGGGCGGACGTCACCATCAACATCATCTCCTTGAGCGGCCTGATGATGGCGGTAGGCATGCTGGTGGACAACAGCGTCGTGGTGCTGGAAAACATCTTCCGGCTCCGCCAGGAAAAGGGCCTGTCTCCGCTTCAGGCCTCAAAACAGGGCGCCGGTGAGGTGGCCCTGGCCGTCACCGCGTCCACGCTCTCGACCCTGATCGTGTTCATCTCTTTGAGCTTCATGTCCCAATCCGGTTTCGGGCGCTTCATGCAGGACTTCGCCCTCACTATCTCACTGGCCCTGGTAGCATCACTGCTCGTCTCGCTGTCTTTCATCCCCCTGGCGGGCAGCCGGCTGCTCAAGGGCAAGTCCAAGGAAAAGGCGCGCTGGCTGGTCTGGTTGACTTCCAAGTACGAGAAGATCATCAGCTTCACCATCAAGAACTGGATGACCAAGCTGGCGGTGGTGGGGCTGGCGGTGAGCATCTTCCTGGTCTCGCTCTTAATGTTGAAAAACATCGAGCGCGAATTCATGCCGCGCAGCGACGAACGGGAGGTACGCCTCACTGTTTACATGCCGCGCAGCTTCACGCTGGAGGAGATGAAGGTCCTCTTTGCCGGCTTCGAGCAGACGCTCTTCGAGCACAAAGAAGAGCTGGCCATCAAGTACGTGACCACCGGCTTCGGGGTGCGCAACATGCGGCAGGGACGATTCCGCGGATCCCTCGAGCTGAACCTGGAGGACAAAGGCCCATCAGTGACCGAGATCAAAGAACGCCTCAAGGAGCTCCTGCCCAGGAAGGCGGGCATAACCTACGAATACGGCCAGCGCTTTGGGCGCGGCGGCCATTTTTCCGGAGTCACGGTAGAGCTCATCGGGATGGACTACACGACGCTCACCGAGCTGGTACCCATGGTGATCGAAAAACTCCGGACCGTGGAGAACGTGGAGGACGTCACCAGCGACCTAGAGGGGGGGGAAACCCAGCTCATGGTCGAGGTGGACCGCGAGAGGGCCGAGAGCTCGGGTGTGAGCAGCCGGATGGTGGCCCAGACCATCTCCAATTCGCTGTCCGAGCGACCCATCGGCAAGTTCAAGACCGAGGACCGCGAGATCGACATCATCCTGAAGATCCAGGGGGACGACGGATTCGGCGAGGACGACCTCAGGAACCTGAGCCTCAACACCCAGGACAAGCGGATCCCGCTCACCGCCATCTCGGACTTCTCCTACCGCGTAGGCTCCACCTCCATCCGCAAGGAGGACAAGAAGTCCAAGCTGATGATCAACGTCAACACCAAGTCCCAGGGCATGATGAGCGTCTCCACCGACATCCGTGCCGTCATGGATACCGTCCAGCTGCCCGAGGGATACACCTGGGGCTTGGGCCAGGGCTTCCGTCGTTTCAGCGAATCCCAAAGCGAATCGGGCATGGCCATCATCCTGGCGCTGGTCTTCATCTACATCATCCAGGCCGCGCTGTTTGAGTCTTTCGTGCACCCCTTAACCATCCTGCTGACCGTGCCCTTGGCACTTTTCGGCGTGGCCCTCATCTTCACGCTCTCGGGGATCACGCTCAACACGACATCCTACCTGGGGCTGCTGGTACTGTTTGGGATTGTGGTCAACAACGGGATCATCCTGATCGACCACATCCGAACCCTGCGAAAATCCGGCATGGAGAAGGCGGCTGCCATCGTGCAGGGGGGCAAAGACCGGATGCGGCCCATCATCATGACCGCCATCACCACCATCTTCGGCGTCCTACCGCTGGCCCTGCCCTTCTTCCTTCCGCAGTTCTTCGAAGCTGCCGGGCGCAGGTCCCAGATGTGGGCGCCCATCTCCGTGACCATAATCGGGGGGCTGACCACCTCCACCTTCTTTACGCTGATCTTCCTGCCCACCTTCTACTCGATCACCGATTCCGTCACGGTCACGGTCAAGAAATGGTTCGGATTCGACGCCTCCAAAATATAAGATTTGGCTGGTTTCCTCCGACTAAACGGTCTCAGAGCAGAAATTGACAGCCGTCCTATGGCATGGCACATAGGGTTGCGAGGAAGAATCAGGGATGACGACAAGGACCAAGATCCTGGTGGTGGAAGACGAGAGCATCGTCGCACGGGATATCCGCAACATGCTCCTGGGGCTCGGCTACGAGGTCGTGGGGGTGGTCCCCTCAGGCGAAGAGGCGGTGGATCTGGCCAGGGAAACCATGCCGAACCTGGCACTGGTGGATGTCATGCTCCAGGGGGAGATGACCGGAGTCGAGGCCGCCGACCAGATCTATTCGGGCCTGAACATCCCCGTGGTCTACCTGACCGCCTATGCGGATGAGACCACCCTGCAGCGCGCCAAAAAGACCGAGCCCTTCGGTTACCTGCTCAAGCCCTTCGAAGAGAGGGAACTGAAGACGACCGTGGAGATCGCGCTCTACAAGTTCAAGATGGAGATGAAGCTCAAGAACCGCGAGCGCTGGCTGACCACCATCCTGCAGAGCGTGGGCGACGGAGTGGTCGCCACCGATGAGAACGGTCGTATCCAGTTCATGAATCCGTTCGCCGAGGACCTGACCGGGTGGGGCCAGGCCGAGGCCACGGGAAGAGACCTGAAGGATGTTTTTCACATCCTGAACGAACGATCCGGGAAATCCTTGACGATCCCATCTGAAAAGATCCTCAAGAGTGAACGATTCAAGATCGCCTCCGAGGTCCTCCTGCGCTCCAAGTCAGGGGAAAAGACCCATGTGCATCAGAATGCCGCCCCCATCCGGGAGGAGTCGGGCGAGATATCCGGGATCGTCCTGGCCTTCTCCGACATCACGCGCAGCAAACTGGCCGAAGAGGAGTTGAAGAAGAGCTGGGTGAAACAGAAGAGCGCCATGGAGGGGACCGTTCAGGCCATGGCCTACACCATCGAGACCCGGGACCCGTACACGGCTGGGCATCAGCGCCGGGTCACCAAGCTGGCCTGCGCCATCGCCGAGGAGATGAGGCTCTCGAAGAACCAGATGGAGGGCGTGCGGCTGGCCGGAGGGCTGCACGACCTGGGCAAGATCTACGTTCCGGCCGAGATCCTGGCCAAACCGGGGAAGCTCAGCCCGGTCGAGTACAGCATCATCAAGACCCACCCTCAGGTGGGCTATGACATCCTCAAGTCCATCGAATTCCCCTGGCCCATCGCGGACTTCGTGCTGCAGCATCATGAACGCCTCGACGGCAGCGGCTACCCGAACGGGCTGAAAGGGGACAAGATCTTCATGGAGGCCCGCATCCTGGCTGTGGCAGACGTGATCGAAGCCATGGCCACGCACCGGCCCTACCGCGCCGCGCTCACCATCGAGGTCGCCCTGGATGAGATCCAGAGCAACCGGGGCGATAAATACGACAGCCTGGTCGTGGATGCCTGCCTCTCCGTCTTCGAGAAAAAGAAATTCGATTTCGATAAATTCTGAGGGAGCATGAGCGTGCAAAAAACCTATGCAGGGCTGCTGCTGATCGGGTCTATCCTGGCTGCCATCGGGGGTGTGGCCGCATTCATCTTCCTGTTCGTGCGCGACCTCAACGTGTACACCCTGATCCTCGCCCCTGTCATCCTGGCCTGCTACGAGATCCCGGCCGCGGTGCTCTACTGGCTGTACAAGCGCACGCGGCAGCCGGATCAGGTGCCGGACGACAACGGATCATAAGCCTCCGGACTTTGATCTCGGTCTGGCGCATGTTCTACCCCACGCCTTTATTATACCCTAACTCTCCTATTCAAAGATCGCATAATGTATGCCAGGCCAACATCCTGTTCTTGACATACCGCCATTATTTGGTTATTGTGCCAAATATGCAAATGATGGCACAGCACAAAGCCCGGCTGGAGGCA
>CBFDBC010000228.1:0-5236 GCA_965602945.1 uncultured bacterium
AAAAAGTGGTGTTGAAGATCCCCCCCCAGCTTAGCGTCCCCTCTGACTCGATCACTCCCGATTCTCCCTGATTCGTGTGGACGGCGAAACCCAGCCCAAAACCGTATCCATTTTGGGTGTACAGGTCGCCGACGTGGTTTTGTGACATCAACTGAACGGTCTTGGGGCTGAGGATGCGCGTTCTCTGCAGTTCCCCCCCATTGAGGATCATCTGACAGAAGCGGAGGTAGTCCATGGCAGTCGAATACAGCCCACCACCCCCGGAGAGCATCTTGGGGAGCCGGGAAGTGAACGGATTCTTACGCGTGTTGCTGTAGACCTCCAGCCCCTCCTGTGCGTCTCCGGGTTTGTAGATGGTGGCGGCCCGCCCGATCTTCTCCTCGGCGATATGGAAACCGCTGTCCTTCATTTTTAGGGGCCGGAAGATGCGCTTCTCGAAGAACTCATCCAGGCTCATGCCCGAGACGTTCTCGACGAGTTTTCCCAGGACATCGGTGGACACGCTGTAGTTCCATCTCTCGCCAGGCTGGAAGAGAAGCGGCAGGTCGGACAGCTTCTGCACCATGCCGTCCAGGTCGGGAAGGAAGACCCGGGCTTCCTGATAGGCCCTGTCCACGGGAGTGTCGCCGAAGCTGCCGTAGGTCAGTCCCGAGGTGTGCGTGAGGAGGTGGCGGATGGAGATGGGCCTGCTCTGATCCGTGTACTGCGCCCGGCCGCCCTGCATTCCCGTGTAAACCCTGAGGTTCCCCTGCAGCTCGGGGATATAGCGCGACACTGGCTGGTTCAGGAACAACCGGCCCTCCTCGTGCAGGATCATGACGGCCGTGCTGGTGATGGGCTTGGTCATGGAGGCGATGCGGAAGATGGTATCCTTGCGCATCGGGACGTCATCGGCGAGGTCCATCCGGCCCCAGGTCTTAAAAAACGCAACCTTTCCCTTACGGGCAATGAGGGCTACGGCTCCGGCCAGCTGCTGCTGATCCACGAAGCCCTGGAACAGCTCGCTGACACGTTCCAGGCGTTTGGAGGAGAGGCCGACCTTTTCGGGTTTGGCCTTGGGCAGGCTTTGGGCTAAGACAGAAAGGCTCAAGAACAGAGCCATCACGATCGAAACGGCGAATTTCCGGGAACGCTGACACATCGTGCGCCTCCTGAGAAAGATTTGGAGAGAAGACATCATGCCGAACATAACCTCTCTTTATATTAGATGACTTCGACCTCCTCCTTCCAGAGGCCGTGAAGGTTACATTTTTCAAAGGCGACCAGTTTTTCCGGTGTGGTGGTGAGCTCGAAGACCGCAGCGGCCTTCTCGTCTGAGGCCTGAAACTGTTTTTCGCCCAGCGCGTTGCCCTCCCCGTCTTTGAGTTGGATCCACATGATATAGTGCGGTTTTTCTGCGTTCATCTCATGGCTCACGCTCACCGTTACCCTGAGGCCCGATTCGGTTCTCTCATAGGCCACACTGGGGACGTGGCCGTCCTCTTTGCCTCCGTAGGCGCCGGGATCCTCTCTGGTGAACACCGTCTGTTCGGCCGGCGCCGGTCCTGCCTCCCCTTCAGATACGACAGCTTCGGCTTGCGCGGCAGGCTCCTCTTGGGACCTGGAGCAACCCGCAGGCAGCAGCAGGATAAGAGCCGCAAGCAGGATCAAAGCCGGTGTATGATACTCGTTCTGTTTCATTTCTCCCTCCTAACGTTACCCTTTATGGCAGAGTTTCACGAAAAAGGCAACCGAGCCTTAAAACTACGATATGGCCCCTAAAACTTGCCTTTTAAGACGAAAAAAGCATGCCTCTAAGGAGGTATGTGATTTGTTTCTAATCATTTAAAATGGTCGGAGCACGAATAGACACGAATAGATTGAGGCGGGGGGAGGAAAAGCGTACAATGGGGGTTCAAGGAGAAGGGGATGAAAAAAGCGCTCTTTCACTCTGGACTCGCCGCTCTGCTGGTGTTTATCTCTGTCGTGACTCTCCCGGGGCAGGACGTGAGGCTGCCCATGCGGCTGGCGGACGTGTTCGCCCCGGTGTTCCTGTTCGTCCCCGCGACCAACGGCGGAAGCCTGATCGCGGAGCCGGACGGCGCCGTGCGGTTTATCTTTCGCACCGGGCCCGGACACGAGGGAAGCGGAGCCTATCTCTACGAGGATTTCTCTCAGGACGGCGGGGAAAGCTGGTTCCTGGAACACCTGGCCCTGGACACAGGGAAAGGATCCCGCAGTGAGATCGCTGAGGTCAACCCCTTTTCGGGAGAGATCTATCTGATGTACACAAGGGGTGATGGACGCCTCCTCCGGACCTATGACCACCGCACCCGCTGGGGAGCGGAAAAACGGCTGCCGTTTCATGTCAACTTCACGACGGGAAGCTTCATCTGGCTGCACGAAGAGGAGCCCACCGGTTTCCACCGCATGGTGGCGGCGGCGCCGGCCGAGGGAGGAGTCGTAACCTATTATTCGGACGATGACGGGGATACCTGGAGCGGCCCCTCCCACCTCATCTTCTCACCCGAATTCCCGGGCCGCTGGGACAACCCGGCCGGTTCACCCCAGATGATAGAGCTGGAAAGCGGAAAGATCTGGATGCTCACCCGCAATTCGCAGGATCATCTCTGGGAGTGTTTCTCCGACGACTGGGGCAAGAGCTGGAGCGAACCCCGCCCTTCGCGTTTTATCGGAGTGTTCAGCAACGTGCGCATGACACGGATCCCGGACGGCCGCCTGCTGATCATGTGGCTCAACTCCATGCCGCGCACGGGCTTGATCCGGGAAGCCAGCTTTCACAATACGGCCCGGGATGTGCTGCATGCCGCTGTCTCCGAAGACGACGGCCGTTCCTGGATCGGTTTCCGGGAGGTGGCGCTGGGCCGGCAGCGGCACGCCCGTGTCTTTTCCCGGTTTCCCGCCTATGACGCGGGGATCCATCATCAGAAGTTCACGGTCACGAAAGACAACAAGGTCATCGTGTTCACCGGCCAGGACGATGAATCCGTGGGACGGGAATCCAATCACCGGCAGGCCCTGATCTTCGACCTGGGCTGGCTGTATGAAAGCAGCCGTTTCACGGATTTTTCCCGCGGCTATTCAGATCTCTCAGTGTTCAAGCTCTCTGTGGACCGCTGGGGCAAGACCAATTACTATTCCCGCGTGCTGGGGGCCACGCTGCTCGAGCATCCGACCCGGCCCTTCCAGCATGTCCTGCAGTTGGGTAGGGAATCCTGTGACTGGGTGTTCAACGAACAGGACGGGGCATGCTGGAATTTTCCCGCCGGGAAAACCGGGTCGATGGAGACCCGGATCAGGCTCCGGAAAGGATTCAAAGGCGGGCTGATCAGCCTGACCAACTGTTTCTACAACCCCTCGGACAATGGAGGGGAGGAAGCAGCCATGTACGTGTTCGAAATCCCGGCCGACGGGAAGATCAACGTCGGCACAACCCTTGAAACCGAGCGCTGGTACACCGTCCGGCTCGAATGGACCGGCACCCGGGATGCCGAAATCCATTCCTGCAGGGTGTCTATCGACGGCCAGCAGCAGGCGGAAAGCCTCCGCCTGCGCAACCCCGCCCCCGACGGCATCTGCTATGTGCGGTTCCGTTCCACGGCCCCGGAAGAAGACCTGGTCGGCTTCCTGGTGGAATCCATCCGTTCAGAGATCGGATGGTAGTCCGTGCAGCGTGAAAGTGCAGCGGTAAGCTCCACTTGCATAATCGAAGGATTGGTTTTAAACTCGTCCCAGCATGGAAACTAAAACTGATCAGGCAAACGAGACCGGTGCGCCCGATTCGGGCCTGCCAAGGGTATTGGGCCTCTGGGACATCGTGGGGATCGTCGTCGGAGGTGTCGTCGGCTCGGGTATCTTCATCGTCCCCGCGGCCATCGCGGCCCAGATCGATGCCCCGCTGCTGTTCCTCGCCGTGTGGGTAGTAGGCGGCATGCTGAGCTTCTTTGGTGCCCTGAGCTTCGCCGAGCTGGGGACGGCCTACCCCCAGGCGGGAGGCGTGTATATCTACCTTCGTGAGTCATACGGTTCGCTGATCGCCTTCCTGTTCGGATGGACCCTTTTCCTGGTGATCGACTCTGGCGCCATCGCCACCCTGGCCGTCGCCTTTTCCACCAAGTACCTTCCGTTCTTCTTCCCCATGTCACCATTCGCCGCCAAGCTGGTGTCGGTCCTGTTCGTGGTGGTGCTCGTTGCGGTCAACTATGTGGGAGTCCGCTGGGGCGCCAACCTCCAGAACCTCCTCACACTCATCAAGTTTGCCGCCCTGGCCGGTGTCTGTGTCATCGTGTTCGGTTTCGCCCGGGGGAACACCTCGCATTTTGTCGCCCCCGCCCCCGGTTCCTTCAACATGGGGCTCATAGGCAGCTTCGGCGTGGCGCTCGTGGCCGTTCTCTGGGCCTACAAAGGATGGGAGGCGGCCACCTACAGCATGGGAGAGACGCGCAATCCGGGCAGGAACCTGCCCCTGGGGCTCTTCATCGGCACGGTCTCCGTGATCGGGATCTACCTGATCACCAACCTGGCCTATCTCTACGTCTTCCCCACCTCCGGGATCGCGCAGTCCGACCGGATCGCAAGCGACGCCATGAGCCTGGCCATCGGTCCTGTGGGTGCCTCCGTGATCGCGGTCATCATCCTGTTCTCCATCACGGGCGCGGCCAACCAGGTGCTGCTGACCTCACCCCGGGTGTACTATGCCATGGCCCGCGACGGGCTGTTCTTCAAGCGGACGGCCGATGTCCATTCCCGGTTCCTGACCCCGCATGTCTCCATCCTGGCGATCGGGGCATGGAGTATCGTGCTCAGCCTGTCGGGTACCTTCGAGCAGCTGTTCACCTATGTCATCTTCGGCCAGTGGATCTTTTTCGCTCTCACAGCGGGAGCGGTGATCATCCTGCGACGGAAGCGGCCCGACCTGCCCCGTCCCTACCGTGTGTTCGGCTACCCGGTCACGCCGATCATCTTCATCTTGTCGGCCATGTTCATCTCCCTCAACACCCTGATCAACGAGTTCTGGAACGCCCTGGCCGGGTTGATCATCATTTCGGTGGGGCTGCCGGCCTATTTCTACTGGAAGAGAAAAGCTCCCCGGGAATCCTCCCGGTGATATCCAGGATATCCTCGCAGGAAGCATTCCAAACCGAGCAGACCTGTGGAGCGGTCGGGCAAGCTGGAGAGGAAGCCATCCGGAGGCGAGCGGGCATGGTTCCTCGCAGAGGAGAGCGAGCCGAGGAAT
>CBFDBC010000229.1:0-5233 GCA_965602945.1 uncultured bacterium
GCGTTCTGAGAGAGGCCCTGGGATACCGCGTCCAACTCGTGGCCTACGCCCGGGGACCGTACTTGGCGGGCACGGCGGTGGCCAGCTCCAGCAGTCCCTGGACTCCCCGAGGCAGCCCCTGTGCATCCAACCGGACGGCCTCCCGGCTGCCGGCGTCGGCGATCATCCTCAAAAAGATCAGCAGTCCGTTGTCCCACTCTCCGATTTCCGTGGAGTCAAAGGCCAGACTCTGCACTCCCGGTTTGGCCCCGATCCTGCTCAGGACCTCATCCGGGGAGGGGATCCCTTCCGCAAATGTCCAGTCGCCGGAGAGCTTGATCAGTAGGGTCCCCTCGTCCTGTTGGGCAAGGATTAGCTTTTCAGTCATCGTTTAGAGCGGATGCGCATTAATGTCCCCGCGAATTGTTTCCCTAACGGCCTTGTTCCCCATTTAAGGCCTGGTATTCGTACCGTGCGGGCCTAATCTTAACAAAACTTTGACAACTTGTTGAGGAATATTTAACAACTTGTGCTAGAATCTGGTATATCTTAGGAGGGTGATGGGTAAAAAGATTCTGAGTTGCGTGGCGATCCTGGTGTTCTGCCTGTGGCAGGGTGCCTTCGCAGAGGAAAAGGATCGAGGCTCTGGTGAAGAAAGAAAGATCTCCTGGAGCGTTTTCCCTTTCATCAATTATGACACGGATGGCGGTTTCGGGTACGGGGGGAAAGGGAAGATCGTCAATCTCCTGAAATTTCGGGAATCCTTTGACCTGCTCCTGTTCAACTCCGCCAAGGGGGAGCGGCTCTATGAATTCATATTCGCGATCCCTGATGTAGAGCTCCGTCAGGGCACGGTCTTCGGCCTCTCCTTCGACCTCAAGGCGGCGTATAACAAGTTCCTGAACCAGTACTACTATGGTATCGGCCCGGATTCCAGCCAGGACGACCTGACACATTTCACGGACGAGAAGAAGGAGTTGCTCCTTACCCTGGGCCGCGGCTTCACTCCTCAACTCGTCGCCCAGATCCAATATGCGTTCAAGAACGTCCACTACTTCGATGTGGAGGGCGACAAACCCTTGACGGATGAGCTCAGGACGGTGGGTGAGCAGTACTCTCCCTATGCGGCCGTGCTGCTGTGGTACGACACCTCCGACAGCCAGATCCATCCCCAACACGGCGTGCGCCTGATCCTGAAGGGAGACTTCGCCGGCAGCTGGCTGGGTAACAAGCATGCCTCCTTTTTCCGCTACGGCCTGGATCTGCGAGGATATTGGCGTTTCCTGAGCGAAAAGAATGTGGTGGCCGTGCGGGGGCTGGTTCAGAGGATCTCGGGCGACACCATCCCGCTCTTCGAGCTCCCGGAGCTGGGAGGTCACTCCGAGTTCAGCGCGCTGCGCGGATATCAGGTCAATCGCTTCCGGGACAAGGGCAAGATCCTGATCAATGCCGAGTACAGGTTCCATATCTGGAAGAAACTGGGAGGCAACCTGTTTGTCGACGCGGGCTCGGTCTGGCCGGAGTGGAGCGAGATACGGTTGGACGCCTTCGCGGCCACCGCCGGGTGGGGGCTGCGGTATTATTTAAAGGAATTCGTCGTGCGCTTCGACGTGGGCTTCAGCCCGGAAGACATCGGGATCTACTTCAATTTCAACCATGTCTTTTAGCCTGGGGGAACGTCCCCGAGTGCAAAAAATCCCTGGCAGAGCGACTAAAGGAAATGGCTCGATCGAGATTTGGATCAGGCGTTAACTATAGGTCCATTGTGTAGTATGGTAGTGAGTCCATGAGGAACGACCACAGCCGGTTGGGATTCCCCCTGTTTGTCTTCGGGCTGGTGTTCGCGGTCTTCCAGGTGCTCCCCGCTTTCCTGAGGTTTCCGTTCTATGGGCCCTTGTCATTCGGGGATCTGGTGGATCTGTTCACGCCGCTGGCCGTGATGTCCGCTCTGTTCCTGGTCTACACCCGGGTCAAGAGGCTCCATCCCATCGACCTCCCTTACAGGTTTCATAGGGTCGCGGCCAAGGTTTTCCTGGCGGTTGGCGGGCTCATGTATGTGGACGGCCACGGTATCCACCTCCCATCCAATGCCATCGGCCGGATGGTATACGGTAGGGGAGACGAGGGACTGATCTCCGTTGTCTACTACTTCGACGAGACCCTCAGCCACTACATCTGGGAAACCGGTGTGATCCTGATCTCCTTGGGCCTTCTCCTGTGGTCGCGCAAGATTCCGGTTACCGAACCGTCCTCTTCAGGGAAGCTCTTCTCTGTTCTGGGCGGTTTACTGTTCGGGTTCGCGTTCTTCGCCAATGGAGTGGAGGGCCAGACCGTTCCACTCTCGCTGCCGGCCGCCGGCATCGGATGTCTGTTGGCGCTCCTCTATCTGATCCGGGACAGGAGGCTGGGCCTGTACAACCCTGTCGCGCTTTTTTTTATAGTCGCGTACCTCGTGAGTGTGGTCCTCTTCGCTGTCTGGGCCGTGCTGTTCCCCGGATTCACACAGTTCAGCGAACTCGGTTGGATCTGACGGGTTATTTCTTCTTTTCGACCTCGCGGTTGAGCTCGACGATGTCGACGTCCTGCGAATAGTCTCCGATCAGGTGCTTGCAGAAGTAGTCCCCCATCAGCCAGAAGAAGTATTCACTCAAGCTGCCGTAGCCGTGGCGCTGTCCGGGCATGAGGAAGAAGTCGAAGCGCTTGTTGGCCTTAATGAGCGCGTTGGCCATCCGGATAGTATTGCCCGGATGCACATTGTTGTCGATATCCCCGGTGACCAGGAGCAGCCGGCCCTTCAGGTTCTTGGCGACCTCGGAATTCTTCTCGATATCGTATTCGAACTTGACGTTGCCCTCCGCGTCCTCGATCTCATTCACCCCGTGGTGCTTCTCGCTCCACCAGCGGTTGTAGATGTTGTTCTCGTGGTTCCCGGATGAGGATACCGCCACCTTGAAGAAATCGGGGTAGACCAGCAGGGCGGCCGTGGACATGAACCCGCCTCCGGAGTGGCCGAAGATGCCGACCTTGTCGATGTCGATGAACGCGTGTTGGGCAGACAACTGTTCGATGGCGGCCTTTTTGTCGGCCAACCCGTAGTCGCGCAGGTTGCCGTAGCCGTAGTTGTGGTACCACTTGGACCGGCTGGGGTGCCCGCCCCGGTTGCCCACGGTGATCACGATGAAGCCGAACTGGGCGATCCGCCAGGTGCGGTCGCCGCGTGAGGAGAAGGACTTGGAGACGGCCTCGGTCTGGGGTCCGGGGTAGACATACGCGAGAACAGGATACTTTTTGGTCTCGTCGAAATTAAAGGGCTTGTGCATGACCCCATAGATATCGGTCACACCGTCGTCGGCCTTGACCTTGAAGGGCTTTGAGAACGTGAAGCCTGTGGTCATGAGGCGCGACAGGTCCGCGAACTCCAGCTCCATGATGGCTGTTCCCCCGTTGTTCCTGAGCACTGCCGTGGGGGCCGTGTCGATGCGCGAGTAGTTGTCCACCACGAAGGTGCTGGCATCGTTCATGCCCACGGAGTGGTTGAAGTCGTCCTTGTTCAGGAGCCTCATGCCGGTGCCGTCCAGGTTCACGCGGTAGAGGTGCAGGTAGTAGGGGTCCTCCCCCGGCTCCCGCCCGTTGGCCGTGAAGTACATCACCCGGCTCTTCTCGTCGATGCCCACGATGCGGTCGCAGTGGAAAGGACCGGAAGTGAGCTGCTTCTTCAGGGTGCCGTTCCCGTCATACAGGTAGAAATGGGCCCATCCGTCGCGCTCCGACCACTGGATCAGTTCCTTGCCGTTGGCGATAAATCCCAGCGGGCGGGTCTCGACATAGGTGTTGAGCCGCTCCTCGATCAGGGTCGTGACTTCTCCGGTGGCCGTGTCGGCTACACAGATATCGATGCGCTTAAGGTCGCGGCTGGTGCGGGAGATGTACAGTTTGTCGGATGTCTCCGACAGCCAGCGGGGGGCGCGGTAGTCGTCGTCCCGGGTGTTGATGGGGTATCTTCCCGACATGATGGAGACGCCCTGGTCCTTGAACCGGTCCGCCTCGACCTTTACCATGCCCTTGGTCTCCAGGTCGAAGACCAGCACCTCGGACTGTGGGGCCTCCTTCTCGCCGGGCATGTGGTACTTGTAGGTCTCGAGCGTGGGCCGGGGCTGGGCCACGGAGTTTATGACCCACAGGTCCTTGACCTCGCGTTCGTCGGTGCGGGAGGTCGCGAATTTCTTGGAATCGTGTGACCAGATGACATAGGCGGATTTGCGCTTGTCCTTGTTCTTTTCCTTGTCCACGTTGGACTCACCCCGGCCGCCTCTGTGGTAGCTGTAGTGCTCCTCGCCGTCCGTTGTCAGCTGGTGCTCCTCGATGGTCTCGTCATCCGGGTCCTCCAGCCATTTTTCGTAGTTGGCCTTGTCCATGGAGTAAAGGTTGAACTGACGGCCGAAAATGATCGTCTCGCCGTCGGGTGAGATGCTGGCCCAGCTCGGCTTCTGGGGCTTGTCGACAAAGGCATCCAGCATGTTCAGTTGGCCGGTGGCCAGTTCATATTCGAAGTGATGGAACTTCTTGGCCTCTTCTCTGGCCTTCTCCATCTCGCTCTTTTCTTCTTCCTTTTCTTTGTCCTTTTCCCCCTTCTCTTGTTCTTCCTTCTGCTTTTCCTTCTGTTCTTCCTTGTCTTCCTTTTTCTTGGCGGCCTCTTCCTTCCGCTTCTCAGCGTCCAGCACGTCCTTGTTCTTCATGACCTTGAAATATATGATCGTGTCGTTCTTCTTGAACTTGATGGAGTCGATGGGGAGATGCTGGGCATCGTAGGGGTCCATGGTCATCCGTGTGAGCAAAGCCGCCATCTTGATGTTGTCGAAAATGGGCCGCTTGGTCCTTTTCACGGGATCCACGATCCAGAAGGTCTTGCCCTCGCTGGTCTCGTACACATACCAGAAGCGGTCGCTGTGCTTCAGCCAGTGCGCATCCACCCGCGTGCTGAACACGAGTTTCCGCATCTTGTTGGGGGTGAAGCGTGCCGGGATCTCGTAGTTGGCCTTCTTGATCGGGGTGTTCTGCGCCAGCAGGCTCACTCCCGCAAAGACCAGGATTAACGTGAAGATAAAGAAACGATTTGGCTTGTGCATCCTCTTGCCCTCCTCAGAATTATTTAGCTTGAAACAAACCATCTATGTTAAACCGTGTCCGGTGTATCAGCACTGTTTCGAGGAAGGTTTCTGCATCGGAGGATTTGCCATTATACTTCTGAATCTTC
>CBFDBC010000230.1:0-5230 GCA_965602945.1 uncultured bacterium
TATCATGAAACAATGGCGGCTGATCGTTGATGCCGAGCCGTGCAGCGGCTCCTGGAACATGGCCGTCGACGAGTATCTCTTCCGATCCCTCGAGATAGAGTCGGGCACCCACCTGCGGTTTTATTCCTGGGCCCGGCCTACGGTCTCACTCGGCTATTCCCAGAAGGTCGACCATGTCCTGAATGCGGCCTACTGCCGCAGGGAAGGCATCGATATCGTCCGGCGGATAACAGGCGGGAAGCTGGTCCTGCATGATCGTGAGGTCACCTATTCACTCTGCTCGAGCGACACCGGGACCTTCGGTACAACGCTGACCGAATCCTACCGGCTGATCTCATCGGGCCTGATGCGCGGGCTGGAAAGGATGGGCCTGCGGCCGCGTCTGGCCGACGCACCTCCTCAATCCTATGTCCGGGGAGACCTCCCCTGTTTCTCCTACCCGGCCCGGGATGAGATCGAAATCGATGGCCGCAAGATAGTGGGGAGTGCCCAGAAAAGGGTGGGGGGGAGGTTCCTGCAGCACGGATCGGTCCCCCTCCAGGAGGACGATGAAAGGCTGAAGCACGTCTCCCTGCTGGATGACAGTGGGGAACACATCCGGATGATCTCGCTCGCTCGGGCCCTGGGGGAGCGGGTCGACTTTCCCTGGGCGGTGGACCGGTTTACCGAAGGTATGGCAGAGTTCTTCGGCGTTTCCCTCAAGCCCATGGCCTTCTCTGACGGGGAGAAGGCTTCAGTGATCAGGCTGCAAAATGAGCGCCACGGGAATCCCGACTGGATCTTGGGGATGTCCCCCAAGGCGCCGGGCCCAGGTTGATTTTTTAGGGCCCAGGTGATAGCATTTTCCTAGGTTCAAGGAAGGTCACCATGAATGAAGTCGAAGAACTCCTCAAGCTTGATGTGGATTCGTTGCCCAAGCTCAAATCCAGTCTGTTCGACGATCTGCACCAAAAAGTGCTCAAGAATCTTTACCTGGAATTGGGATCCGGACCTGTGCTCTACCTGCTGTCTTCGTCCTACAACGTCATAAATCCCAGCCCCAATGAGGTCATCGATGAGCTGATCACCAAGCGGACTGAGGTGCTCAATTTCATTAAGGAATACATCTGCCAGAATCTCACGGTGTATTCCGTGCTTCTGGATGTCAACAGCTATTTTATCGAGCAGAACAATTACCTGCTGCTGGCCCGGCTGCGGGAGCGCGATTCGGGTGGAAGACGCTACGAGATAAAGTACTACACGCACTCCCCGCTGGAGCTTGTGAAGAACTACAAGGACAAGATCTATATCGGCCGGGATTTTCTCGATCTGTTTCAGTTCAAACGCAAGTATTTCGGGGTCAAGGAATTCATCAGCTCCCTCAAAGACCAGAACGGAATGCTGCTCGAGAAGGCAGAGGAGAAAATGAGACGGCCGGTCAAGTACAAATCCTTTTTTCAGGAGATCAGCGAGTACGTGAACGAACTGCACACCGAAAGCTTCGACACTCTGCAGTCACTGCCGCCTTACCTGGATATGGACAAGCTGTCCGGGAACGACCTCATCGACATCAATGCCCAGTACAGGAGTATCAGCCATTACCTGATCGAGCTCCGGGACGAGGTGGAGGAGTTCGAGAACCTGCTTTTCAAGAGTGAGGACAGCTATGCCCGCTATGTCACCAAATACAAGAAGGACATCGCCAATCTCATCTCGTATTTCAATATAAAGATCAACGGCTGCCTATCGGAAAAGATCTACCGCCTGAAGAGTTCTCGCTGACCGTTTACGCGTTGTTCTAATCCTGCTGCTTGATGTGGATATCCGCGTAGGTGGTGGAGAGGACTATGAGGGGAGGCTGGTCATTCAAGAATGCCTTGAGTATGGAGTGTCCGTTGGTCACATTGACCGCCGGCTCGTCCGCCAACCCCCAGTGGATGTCCCCATTCTTGGTCTGCGCTTCCAGAGAAGGTGAGGCGCCGGAGGGCCAGAACAACGTGATGTCGCAGTAATCGCCCTTGACCTCGAGGGAATGGGCCAGCGAATCGGGTCGGAGGGTCAACGCGGCATTGGAAAGCGTGACCCATGCCTCCCCGGTGAATCCTTCCAGTTCGACATCCCTGTAGGACGTGTTGACGGTGACTTTGTCTCCGGTCAGGCCCCGGGCCCAGAGGCCCATGTCCCGGCCGGTCACTTCCACATTTCCCCGGATGTTCTCCAGATCGACCCGCGCGTACCGGTTCTGGATGTCCACGCTGCCGCGGCCGCTGGTGATGGAAACGGGAGAGTTGTCTCCCCGGATGTGTACGTCCCCCACGTCCTCGAACACGATCCTCTCGTACGAGCTGTCCACATTCACCGGACCGGTCAGGTTCTTGCCGTACACCTGGATGTGAGGGCCGTCGATGATCACATCTTTCTCCAGCCCGCTGAGCTCGACCCTCCCGTAGCGGTGGACCACGAGAGTGGTGCCCTTCACTCCCGCCAGGGAAATATTGGACTGCCGGCTTCCCACCTCGCAGTCCAGCATCACGTTTTCCACGGAGACATCTTCGTAGCTGTTCTCGATGATGAGGCTGCCGGAAATGTCCCAGGCCTGCACTTCGCCGTTGCGGTTGATGATGTCCGTCTCCCCCACATTCGAGACCTGGACAAGGCCGTAGCGGTTTTTGATTCGAATGTCCATGTTTTCAGGGATGAACAGTGTGAAATCTGTCTGAAAATTCCGTCGCTGCAGATCCTCACGGTTCGTGGACACGGTGATTATCTGCTCGTCCTGTTCGACCACCAGGTGGAGCGTTTCGGCGATCTCCCGGGCGGTTTCCTCCTTGCGCCGGCGAATGCGTTTATCGAGCTGGATCCGGATGCCGTCTTCGGTGGTTCCCTGGACCTCGATGCTGCCGTTCCGGTTGATCACCTGCAGTTCAGGCGGGAAAGGGAGGGAAACGACTTCGTTTTCCGTGTAGGTGAATTCTTCGGTGTCGAAGAAGAATCCCTCCTCCCAATCGAAATCCCACTTGCCGGTGTGGATGTGAGTGAAGACCACCCCCACGGCTATGATCAGGATTAGGAGAAAGACTTCTCTGACTCTCATGGTTGGTCCTGCGTGAGGCCTGTCTCCTGTTCGTCTTTCTGATCTTTAAGACCGAAATACAGCTTCCAAACACCCCAGAAGATCAGGATAAGGGGCCAGAGCCGGGCCACAAAATCAAAGAGGTTGATATTAATGCTGTCCGTGATGAAGATCAAACCGATGAGGATCAGGATGATCCCCCAGGCCAGTGCGTTCCGATTCCGTGTGGTTGCCATCATTCCTCTCCTTTCCGATCCTGTCCGCCTCTCACGTAGTCAATGATCAGTTTCACACCGATGATGACCACGGCCACGGGCAGCAGATCCCAGAGAGTGGCGTAGTTGACCAACTCGAAATTGGCCAGCAGCAGCACGACTCCCAGAGAAATGAGCACGATCCCCCAGAAGACCGAACCGGCTTTCACGGCGGCTGGGATCTGCTCCAGCTCGTCGATGCCTGCGTCCTCTTCCTGGTTCATGGCGCGCAGGTTGATCAACCTGGCGCTGTGAGCGGCGTCATAGATCTGAAAAACATAGAAAGCACCGAGCATGAGAGCGATGAACACGTCCAACCCGATATCACGGGCCAGCATGGTGATCAGGCTGGCGAGGGTGAAGACATACAGGAAAAAGCGGCCGACCTGGCCGTTGTAGAGAGCTCCCACGCCCGGAAAAAAGAAGGCGAGTACTCCCGCTAACCCCGGTGACTTGGGGGGGCGTTTTACAATAACTTTTTCTTCCATCATGTGTACCTCCGTATCGATATATGAATTTATTCTTCCTCTCTTCGCAGAGGATTCTTATTCTGTAGAGCGACCACAAAGTTGTCCTTATAGCCCGAGAGTGAGCTGGTGAACGACTCCGCCCGGGTGTAGAGCTTCCCGATTGTGTGATATCCCAGGTGGAACTGGCGTTCGATGGACTTGTTGATGGCCCCGCGCTGCGGGCTGAAGGCGTAGAAGGAGACCACGGTCAGGAGCACTGTGGCCGCGGCCAGCACAGGCTGCAGGGCGGGACGCACCAGGAAGTCGAGGCTGAAGCGGAGTCGTCTCTTACGATCGGGTATGGCCAGCAGCCGCCGCTGCAGGTCCGGACTGATCTCGACCTCCGGCAGGTTCCGAAGAGAGACGCTCACTTCCCGCAGAAGCGCCAGCATCTCTTGGCACCGCGTGCAGCCGTGAAGATGGGTCTCCACGGCCGCTTTGTCGACGGAGCCCAGTTCGCCGTCCAGGTAAGGAGAAATCAGTGTTTCCATGCGTTCACATTCCATGGTTCCTCTCCTTGTATTCCTTCAGGACCCGGGCCAGCTGAAGCCTTCCCCGGTTCACCCTGGATTTGACCGTACCCAGGGGCAGGGACATGATCTCGGCGATCTCGTCATAGGATTTGCCCTGAATATCCCTCAGGATCACCGCCATTCGTATCTCAGGGGACAGGTGCTCGAAACCCTCCCAGACCATCCTGCGGTTCTCGTTTTCCATGACCTCGGCTTCGGGTCCGCTTCGCGCGTCGGAAGCGAATGAGTGTTCGTCGAATTCGTCCCGTGAGGTCTTCTCGTATTTGGTCTTGCGGTACTGGTCGATGAGGTAGTTTTTGGAAAGGGTCAGCAGCCATGCGGTGAAGTTCCGGCTGAAATCGAACTTGGTGAGCGAACCGTAGAGCTTGAGGAAGATCTCCTGGGTCAGGTCTTCAGCCGCCTCATAGCTGCCGGAGAACTGGTACGCCAGGTTGAAGATCTTTTTGGAGTACGCATTAACCAGCATTTCCCAGGCTCCTTGTCGCCCATCCAGACAGGCGCGGACGGTTTCTTCCATGTTCACGTTTCACACCTGGGTAGACGATGTTCACTCAGGAAAAGTTCCGTCCCTGGAAATAGGATTGGTGCCCGGGATACGTATGCCATGTCGCTGGGCATATTCTAGTTTTCCCGGGGGCGCGGTGTCAACGCGCTTTGGGGTCAGGTTTTGATAACTTTGACCCCGATTTTTGATTTAGGCTTTTCATCTTCATGGATTTTCCGTTACAATTGATTGTCATGCGAATTCGCCTGAACAATCCAATACCTGAAGGGAGGCAGCCTATGGAAGGCATCGTCGGTTATGGCGCTTACATCCCCCGCAACCGCATCAAAGTGGAAGAGATCGCAAAGGTCTGGGGAGCGGACGCGCCGAGCTACAAG
>CBFDBC010000231.1:0-5226 GCA_965602945.1 uncultured bacterium
AATAAGGCAAGTTTCCTCGCTGGGGAAAGTTGCCGGGCCGACGTTTCAGCTTGCCCCAAGTGTTCCTATACTTTCATGGATTTGGGAACGCTATTTGGCCTGCGAGTCCTTGTTGCAATTTATCGGTTATTGGATATACTTTCATTACCGCCATGCGGAAGAATCCGACACCATCACAAATCAAGAGGAATAGCCCATGAAAAATGCCTGTATCATCTTCGTATTAGGTCTGGGATTGCTGGCCATGACGACATCATGCACACGGACCAGCGAAAAAGAGGAGTCCGCCGTGGAAAATCCGCTGCTCGCCGAGTTCGACACACCTTTCGGAGTACCCACCTTCGAATCGATCAAGGACGAACATTACCGCCCGGCCTTCAAAGAAGCCATGGCTCAACACAATCAGGAGATCGAAGCTATCGTGAACAACTCCGAGGCGCCCTCCTTCGAGAACACGGTATCGGCCCTGGCCGAGAGCGGCCTGCTGTTGGCACAGGTCTCCAGCGTGTTCGACAACCTGAGCGGCGCCCACATCACCGATGAGATGAAGGTCATCGAGGAGGAGTTGGCCCCTGTCCGCACCAAGCATGTACTGGACATCAACCTGAATCCCCGCCTCTTTCAAAGGGTCAAGGCCGTGCATGAACAAAAAGACTCCCTGGACCTGTCCCCTGAACAGGCCATGCTGCTGGAAAAGACCTACAAGAATTTCGTACGGGGTGGGGCCAACCTGCCGGAGGACAAGAAGGCCCGCTTTCGGGAAATCAACGAAGAGCTTTCGCTCCTGACTGTCAAGTTCGGCCAGAACGTGCTGAACGACACCAACGCGTTCGAGATGATGCTCGAATCGGAGGACGACCTGGTTGGCCTGCCCGAGGGCCTCGTCACCGGCTATGCCGAAACCGCGCAGTCCAAGATGAACGCAGTCCTGTCAAGTGCGGAGGAAGCAAGGGAGGCTGGAGAGGAAGAAAAAGCCAAGGGGGCAGAGGCCATGGCAGCCAGGTATGAGGGCAAATGGCTGCTCACCCTGCACAAGCCCAGCTTCATGCCGTTCCTTATGTATTCCGAACAGCGCGACCTCCGCGAAAAGATTTTCAAGGCCTTTTCCAATGTCGGCAACAACGACAACGAGTTCGACAACAAGGCCATCGCCTCCAGGATGGCGGCCCTGCGCGTGGAAAAGTCCAACCTTTTGGGCTACAAGACCCATGCCGCTTTTATCCTGGAGGACAACATGGCCAAGGAGGCGGGCAATGTCTACGATCTCCTGATGCAGGTCTGGAAGCCGGCCCTGGCACGGGCAAAACAGGAGGTCGGGGACATGCAGGCCATGATCACCGCAGAAGGCGGGGATTTCAAGCTCGAGCCCTGGGACTGGTGGTTCTATGCCGAGAAGGTCAAGATGGCTAAGTTCGACCTGGACGACCAGGCCATCCGGCCCTACTTCAAGCTTGAAAACGTGCGGGAAGGAATGTTCGATGTGGCCAACAAGCTCTTCGGCATCACCTTCACGGAGATCCCGGACATCCCCCGCTACCTCGATGAGGTCCAGGCCTTCGAGGTCAAGGAAGCCGACGGAACCCATGTGGGAGTCCTGTACACGGACTACTATCCCCGGGAAAGCAAACGGGGCGGCGCCTGGATGAACGCCTACCGGAAGCAGTACAAACAGGATGGGCGGGACATCCGGCCGGTGATCGCCAACCACGGCAATTTCTCCAAGCCCACCGGTGACCAGCCCGCGCTCATCAGCTACGACGAGGCCCTGACCATGTTCCACGAGTTCGGGCATGCCCTCCACGGGCTGCTCTCCGACTGCACTTACCGCCCGCTGTCCGGCACCGACGTCCCCAGGGATTTTGTGGAGCTTCCGTCTCAGATCATGGAGAACTGGGCTTCCCATCCTGATGTGATTAGATCCTATGCCCGCCACTACGAGACCGGCGAACCCATTCCTGATGAACTGCTGAACAAGATAAAGAACGCTGGCCATTTCAACCAGGGATTCGCCACCGTAGAATACCTGGCCTCCTGCTTCCTGGACATGGACTGGCATGTGCTGAGTGAGGTCGAAGAGCACGACACCGCAGCCTTCGAAAAGACGGCCATGGACAAGATCGGCCTCATCTCCGAGATCATCCCGCGCTGGCGCAGCACCTACTTCCAGCACATATTCTCGGGAGGGTACTCCAGCGGCTACTACAGCTACATCTGGGCCGAGGTCCTGGACGCCGACGCCTTCGAAGCCTTCGAGGAGACAAGTCTGTACGATAAAGATACCGCATCTTCTTTCCGGGAGAACATCTTGGCCGCGGGAGGCACAGATGATCCCATGGCCATGTACCTACGCTTCCGGGGCGCCGAGCCCAAGATCGACCCGCTGCTGAAGAAGCGCGGCCTGAAGTAAAAAAGGGAGAACTAATGGGGAGTGGTCCAATTAGATTCCCTAATTGGACCACTCCCTTGCTGAAATTCTCCTGTGTCGCCCTTTTCCTCTGTGTCGCACTGATCATCATCCCGCGCTGCGCCCGCACATCGAGGTCAGATCCTCGTCCCATGGTAAGCGGCATCTACCCGCACCTGGCCGTGACCAACTCGCAGAACGAATGCGGGCTCGGGGCCGTCGTCCCCTGGGCGGACCGTCTGTGGGCCGTGACCTACTCGCCGCACCGGCCCGAAGGGAGCGACGACAGGCTCTATTCTATCGACAAGGACCTGAACCTTTTCATCCAGCCCGAAAGCGTAGGCGGCACTCCCGCCAACCGTTTGATCCACCGCGAATCCCGGCAGCTTATAATCGGCCCCTATTTCATCGACCACAAAGGGACCGTACGCGTCATCCCCCCGGATCGGATGCTGGGACGCCTCAGCGCCACGGCCCGGCACCTGACAGATCCGGAAAACAAGGTCTATTTTTTCACCATGGAGGAAGGCCTTTACGAAGTGGACGTGAACGGCCTGGAGGTGAACACCCTGTTCCCGGACCATCACCAAGAGGGGACCCCCGACCTCATCCCCGGATATCACGGCAAGGGTGCCTACTCGAGCCAGGGAGTGCTCGTAGCTTCAAACAACGGCGCCTCCGGCTGGCAGGACCCGGACGTCGAAGGCTCGGGTTCTCTGGCCGAGTGGAGCGGCCAGGACTGGACCGTTGTGGAGGAGAGCCAGTTCACGGAAGTCACGGGCCCAGGAGGCATCCACGGCGCCACAGAGGATGAGGACCCGATCTGGGCCACGGGCTGGGACGAACGCTCGGTGAAGCTCAAGCTCCGGCATCATGGGCGGTGGTCCACCTTCCGCCTGCCCAAGGCCAGCTTCACCTATGACGGCAAACACGGCTGGCACACAGAATGGCCGCGGATCCGGGAGATAGGCGAAGACCGGGCCCTCATGACCATGCACGGCATGTTCTGGGAATTCCCCCTGACCTTCCGAGCGCTCGACACCTCTGGTCTACGCCCCCTCTCGTCCTACCTCAAGATGGTCGTGGACTTCTGCCGCTGGGGAGACCGTCTGGTCCTGGCCTGCAACGACGCGTCCAAATTCGACAACGCCCTGGTCGGACGCGCGCAGTCCAACTTTTGGTTCCTGGATCCGGCCGACCTAACGGATCTGGGTCCTGTCTCCGGATTCGGCGGCGTGTGGGTGAACGACGACATCGAGGCAGAGAAGGCCTCGGATCCCTTTCTTTTCGCCGGCTTTGCACAGCGAGTGCTCCACCTCACACACGAGACCGACCAGCCAGTGATCTTCACGCTCGAGATCGACGAACGAGGCTCAGGAGGATGGAGGAAATTCTCCAGCCTTTCGGTGCCTCCACACGGTTACTCATTCCAAGTCTTTCCCTCCGGCATTGAAGCTGCCTGGATCCGGATATACACCGACCAGGACTGCCGGAGTGCGACGGCCTATTTCCATTACACGGATGCGGAATATCGCTCGGATGACAACCGGGATCCGATCTTTGCAGGGCTGTCGGCCGCTGGGACCAAGGCACCCTACACCTTCGGTGTCGTTCGTATATCCGGCCGGGAAAACGGCCCGCTGGAATTCCTGGCGGGAGCCGTGGAGGCCGAGGGCGAAAACAAACGCCTGGGACACTACCTCATGGGGACGGACCTCAAGATGCATAAGGTTGAGGATTCCGAAGCCGCGCGCATCTTTCTCGAAGAGGCTTCCATCAAAGGCCCGGATTTCGAGCTCGACGACGCCTCCGTCATTCTTACGGATCAGAGAGGCCGACGCTTCCGCCTTCCCAAAAGCGATCCTGCGTTCGACGCTCCCATGGGAAGGGAATGGCCGCGCGGCATCCGGGAAGTGGTCACGGAGCGCAGCCTGTTCAACTGTCACGGCACGTTCTACGAGCTTCCGCGGGACATCTCGGGAGGCATCGCGGGAATCAAGCCGGTCTGCACCCATGACCGCCGGATATACGACTTCTGTTCCTGGCGGGGACTGCTCGTCATCTCAGGCATAAGCCGGGACGCTCCTGCGGACGGGCATGTCGTACGGAGTGAGGATGGCACAACCGGTCTATGGCTCGGCACGGTGGATGATCTCTGGAAACTGGGGAAACCGCAGGGACGGGGCGGGCCCTGGCACGAGACGGCTGTCCGAACCGGGCAGCCCTCGGACCCCTATCTCATGACCGGGTACGACCGGAAGCGGGTCGAGCTTTCACACGGGTCCGGGAAGGCCGTAACATTCAGGATCGAGGTGGACATCACAGGCCGCGGGCTCTGGAAGACCTACGATGAAATGACGGTCGAACCGGAAGAGGTCCTCAACCATCAGTTCCCGGACGGTTTCGCGGCGCACTGGGTGAGGCTCTCCACGGACCAAAACTGCCGCGCCACCGCCAACTTCATTTACGAATAAAAAAGGGGCCTGTCCCCTTTTTTACTTTTGCTTGGACATCTCGTCGTAGACCCAGCCCACGTTGTTCTTCTTGGTGAGGGACTCCCCCATGTCCTGGATGTTCACATAGCCAGAGAGGTCTACGGACTCCATGGCCTCCTCCCGGCTCTGGCCTCCCTGGATGGCCGCCCACACCTTCTCCCTCAGCATCTTCAGGTAATCCGAGAACTCCAGCCAGGCTTTCATGTCCGTGACCTTTCCGTGTCCAGGGATGAGCTTGAAGTCGGGATATTTTTTCGCCAGGGTGTCGATGGTGCGGAACCAGTTGTGGGTGTCGGCCCCGTCGGCGACATCGATGTAGGGAGGCAG
>CBFDBC010000232.1:0-5163 GCA_965602945.1 uncultured bacterium
GCCGGGATCGCCCGCACGGTGGTGGATATAGAGAACCTCATGCGCCAGGAGGGGGTCATCCAGGTCCTGAAGGACCGGAAGCTCTATTAATTCTCCCACTCCCCTATTCTTTTTCTCTATTTCTTCTTTGAGGTGCGGTCGATGGGCGCCGGCCGGGGCGTGCGCTTCACCGGATTCTGCTCGAGAAGCCTGAGCGCCTCCTCAACGGCCCGTTCCAACTGTGGGTCCGCTCCCCGGATGACCAGAGCCGGTGTCTGCTCCACGTCGATGTCGGGAGCCACACCCACATTCTCCACATCCCAGTTGCCGTCGATGTCGTAGAAGGCCAGGTTGGGCGAGGTGATGCGCCCGTTGTCGATCAGGTCGCAGCCGCCGTGGTGTCCGACCAGGCCTCCCCAGGTACGCTTGCCGACCAGGGGCCCGATCTCGCGGAAACGGAAATAGTAGGGCAGCGCGTCGCCGCCCGAGCCCGCCCACTCGTTGATGATCATGACCTTGGGGCCGAAGATCTGCGCGGTCGGCGTCGTAAACTCCTTGCCGTCGCGCGTGGCCCAGTAGTTCATGAGCGGCCGGGCCATGAGGTCCACAAAATAATCCGCCGCCGAGCCCCCCCCGTTGAAACGCTCGTCGATGACGGCCCCCTCTTTCTGCTGCTGCGCGACGTAGTAGCGGTTGAAGTTGGTGTAGCCCGCACCGGAGGTGTTGGGCAGGTACACATAGGCCAGGCGGCCGTTGGATAATTTGTCCACCTTGCGGCGGTTGCCCTCGATCCACTCCCGCATGCGCAGACTCCCCTCCGAACCGGCCGGGACCACGGTCACGATCCTAGATCCCTCCAGGGAGGGTTTGCTGTTGATGCGCAGAGCGGTCTGCCTGTTGGCCGTGCCTTCGAAGGCACCGTACAGGTTCATGGGCGGCTTCAAGGGTACGCCGTTGACCTCCAGGATGTAGTCACCCTCGGCCACCTTCAGGCCCGGTGCCGTGAGCGGAGCCCTCAGGCCCGGGTTCCAGTTCTCCCCGATGTAGATCTTCTTGATCCGGTAGTACCCGCTGTCCACCTCGTAATCGGCTCCCAGCAGCCCGCCCGGCACTCGAGGCGCCGTGGGCATGGCTCCTCCGCCTGCTCCGGAATGGCCGATGGTGAGCTCGCCGATCAGGTTCATCAGGACATAGCTCAGGTCCGAGCGGTGGGCCACATGCTTCAGCAGGGGAAGATACTTCTTATACATGGCGTCCCAGTCGGCTCCGTGCATCTCCTCGTCGTACAGGAAATCCCGGTTGATCCTCCAGGCCTCCCGATAGATCTGCTTCCATTCGGCGATGGGATCGATCCTGGCCTGCAGTTGACTGGTGTTGAGCCGGCCGTCGCCCATCTTGGGCTTGCCCTTGGAATCCACAATCCCCATGGCCCGGCCCGGCCCTGAATAGAGAAGCTTCTTGCCGTCCGCCGAGAGCGCATAGCCGAACAGCCCCGACATAAACGGCTGCCCCTTTTTGGCCTTGACGTCGTAGCGGTGGAGCGTGTAACCGGGCTGGTTGGGGATGGTTTCTGCGTAGAAGAAGACATTGGCCTCTGCGCACTGGAGCTGGGAGTAGGGGCGCAGCGGGATGTCCAGGGCCAGGATGCGCTGGTCGAGCCCCTTGAAGTCGATCTTGACCTTGGGGCCCTTGTCCTCATCCTTGGCCTTGTTCTGAGCCTTGTCCTTTTCTCCTGCCGACGCCTCGCCCTTCTTGGCGACATCTCCCTCCTTTTCCTTTTTCACCTCTTCCTCGTCGCTCTCGGGCAGCAGCGGCGAAGGGTCGTCCGCGCTCAACACCATCAGATAGACACCGTAGGTGAAGGGCCGTTCATAGGACGTCATGTCCAGCCACCCGGTGTTGAGGGCATAGTTGGTGCTGGCCAGGAAATAGAGGTACTTTCCGCTTGTGTCAAAGGTGGGAGACAAGGCATCCGTGAGCCCGTCCGTCAGCTGATAGGATTTCCCCTCCTCCAGTGAGTAGGCGAAAACGGCGTGCAGGTGATTGCCCAGGCGTTTGGAGTAGGCGATCCACCGCGAATCCGGCCCCCAGACATGGTCCAGGGAGCGCATGGGGTGGTCGTACGTGTCCTTGTCGATCTTCAGGACCTTCTCTGTCTCCACATCCACATACCAGAGATTCAGCTGATTGTCCGCGAACAGGACCTTGCTGGAGTCGGGAGACCACACCGGGCTGTAATAGAAGGACGGGTCCTTGAGCTCGATGCGCAGGGCTGGCTCGAGGCCCTTCTGGTCACCGATCATCAGGCCGTACTCTCCCCCTTCATCCGAGAACCAGACGATCCTGGCCCCGTCCGGCGACCAGGAGGGATAGCGGTCGTTGACCCCCGGGCTCCGGGTCAGGTTCCGGGCATCCCCCTTCTCGGCCGGGACCGTGAAGAGTTCTCCGCGCGCCTCGATTACGGCACGCTTGCCCGTGGGAGACAGCGCTCCGCTCTTGATGAAGTTGGAAACGCTGGCCATATGCACGCGGCGGCCGGGCAGGTCTCCCCTGATCTCGACGCTGACCTGGGCGGCCGTGGCGGCTGCCGGGTCGAACAGGTGCAGGTAGCCGGCCTGTTCATACACGATGACCCCGCCGCCGGAGCGGGCGCTCTTGATGTCATAGTCGTCATGGAACGTGAGCTGTTTGACCTGCTTCGATCCCGTGTCATAGGCGAACAGATTCATAGTGTGGTTGCGGTCGGACAGGAAATACACACTGTCGCCGATCCACATGGGATCGGTGTCGTTGCTGTTCTCCCGCGGGACCTTTTCCATGTCATAGCCATCCATGTCCAGGAGCCATATCTCGGTGGTGCGGCCGCCCCGGTAGTGTCTCCAGGCGGCAAACGCCTCTATGAGGGGCACATAGGCCATCCGCTCTCCGTCCGGTGAGTAGACGCCCTTGTTGGCCATTGGCATGGGTAGGGCCTCGGGCATGCCTCCCTTGAGCGAAATGGTCCACAGCCTGGCAAATCCGACGGGCACAGAGTCCCTGGAACAGGCAAATACGACGCTGCTGCCGTCCGGTGTCCAGCCCCGCACCGCATCCCCGCCAGGGTGATAGGTCAGGCGCCGCGGTTCGCCGCCCTCAGACGGCACCACGAACACGTCGGTGTTCCCGTCATATTGACCGGAGAACGCGATGTATTTTCCGTCCGGCGAGAACACGGGGCCGGCTTCCGAGCCCACATGCGTCGTGATCCGGCGGGCATCTCCACCGGAGCGTGCGACTACCCAGATGTCGTTGGCATACACGAAGGCGATGTGGTTCTCACTTACCGTAGGTTGGCGCAGCAGACGGGCCTCCTCGGCGGATGCCGGGGCAGCCAGCCAGGCAGCAGCCAGAACCAGTGCCATACAAATCGCTGTTTTTCTCATGAGTTGATCCTCCTGATAGATTTTAAAAAGACAAGGATGAGGACATTACTATCACACTTGAATGAGATGGTCAATTCAGGGGAAAATGACGCCGAATCAGCGGTCTTTTTCTTCAAGAACACGGATCTTTTTCAGGTGTTTGATCAGCACCGTGTCCACCCGCTCGCCTGTCTCCTCGAAGGTGATTCCCTGCAGCACTTCCGAATTCATCACCAGGGCCTCATCGGCAATGATGTCATAGTTCCTGTTCAGTTCTACTACAGAATCGCCGATCTTCAGGTCGGAGACATTCCCATCGACTCTTTGGAAGCTGAGGCCGTGGGCGAGGATCTTGGGCCCGGCGAGCACTTTGAGGAGCTGCTCTCCGGTGAGAGACAAGCTTACGACACGGCTGCGCCAGCGGTGGATGCGGCACACGTCCTCGACTGTCACGGGCCCGGGTACGATGCCGGAGTGGACCGCGTCCCGGTAAAATAGCGCTGCCTCCGACGGAAGGTTCTCATGCATGGCCCGGGCGATGAATTCTCCCATGGGGCAGGGCCCTTCTGAGGGAAAACTCAACTCAATCTTGGAGATACACAGCACTTCTTTGAGTGGCCCGGCATATTCCTCCAGGAGTCCCGCGACTTCCGGGTCCTCTTCGATCGCGGATGTGATCGGAATCAGGCGTCCTTCCGAGCGTCTCAGGGTGAAGCCTCCATCGGGCGCCTGCTTCATATAGAGGTCCAAACGGCCCACATGGGTCCCGAAGATCCCGGCCTGGACATAGATCACTTCTTTGCCGCCAGGAGCGGGAAACTTTTCCGGTGTTTTGATGTATTCATGGCTGTGCGCGCCCACAATGACGTCGATGCCCGGCACCCGGGCGGCCAGCGCCTTGTCCACATCATGCCCCAGATGCGTGAGGGCGATGACCAGGTCGGTCTCCGCTCTCAGGACGGGGACGTACTTGAGGGCCGCCTCCTCAGGATGCTCCTTTCTCAGATGCCAGGAGGCGGGATGATTCTCGTAGAAGAACCCCAGGCCCAGGATGCCGACCTTGATGCCGGAGGCTTCCTTGATCACGAACGGCGGAAGGAGGCGATCGCCGCTGTCCATGAAATACACATTGGCCAGGATGATGGAAATATCCACGGCCGCCACATGCCGCATCAGGTTGTCGATGCCGGTGTAGAACTCGCCGTTGCCCGGGACCATGGCATCGAAGCCCATGGCATCCAGGGCCAACATGTCCACTCCGCCGCCGGAATACACGGTCAAGGGACCGCCCCGGGAAAAGATGTCTCCCGCGTGCAGCACGAGCGTTTGTTCCGGATTTTCGTTCCGGACGCCATTGATGAGGGTCGCCATCCGTGCCGCACCTCCCACATTCCACTCCTTATTGAAATCGTGCGGGTAAAGATGACCGTGGGTGTCGTTGACATGCAGGATAACCAAGTGGATGTTCTCCGGCCGGGCCTGGATGTCACAGCCGCCTGCCAGAATCAAAACTAGAACAGGAAAGGCGATCAACACGGCCCCGCAAAGAACCGGAATCGATCGCATGTCCTGTGGGGCTCCCATTTGATGAATAATTCAGGCTAATCCATGCGCTGTCGATTGTCAAATAAAAGTACATATGAGTTAACTTCCCACAACCATTTGGTCTTTAGGTCAGTCAGGCAAACTGAAACGTCAGCCCGGTAATTTTTCCCAGCGAGAAAAATTCCCTTATTCCTCGGCTCGCTCTCCTCTTCGAGGAACCATGCCCGCTCGCCTCCGG
>CBFDBC010000233.1:0-5121 GCA_965602945.1 uncultured bacterium
TGGGAGAGGCGGTTTTCCGCACAGGACTCCCCATAGATGGTTATCTCTATTCCCCTTTCATCGCCATACTGCTGGCGGTATTCCCCCCGCTGGGATTAACGGCTTCACTGGTGCTGTGGGGAATCCTGCAGGCTCTCTTTGTTGTTCTCTACCTTCTTCTCTTCCGCCGGCTCGTTCCAGCCGGGCTGCCGATTCAGCTGCTCTTCGCTACTCTCGCTCTCTCCTCCTTCCCCCTAGTGATTAACCTATTGGGTGGTCAGGTGAGCGTCTTCATTATCGTGCCCATTCTGGGCCTGCTCGTTCTCAACGAGCGCGGCCTTCGCGCGGCCGGTGCCGCCCTGCTCGCCTTCGCGGTGAGCTTCAAGTTCTATCCGATTCTCTTTATTGCACCGTTCGCCGCCCGCCGCGACGCGCGCTTTCTCCTGTTCGCAGCGGCCGCGTGCGGCGCGCTGCTCTTCATGGTGCCCGGAGTTCTCCTGGGGGTCGGCGATACGCTGGGCTTTTACGGCGCCCTCCTCGACTCGTTTCGTGATTCCGCCTGGGTCACGGCCAACCCGCACTCGCAGTTCTTCCCGCACCTTGTCCTACGTCTGACCGGTTCGACAGAGCAGCACGCACACGCTCTTCTTCCGCTCCTACACTTGATCTCATACGGCATTGCGGCCGCCAACATGGGACTGATCTTCCTGGTGCAGAGGGCACGCCTGCGTTATGCCGATCTGTGGAGCTTCCAGATCGTCTTCCTGACGATCCCCTTCGTTCTGAAAACGGCATGGCCTCACGACTTCGTTTTCCTCTCCTTCACCCAGGCCCTCCTGGTCTGGCGGCTCTTGGAGGGCAAGAAGGCGGCACCGGAGACCGATACTGCAGAGAGTCGCTCTCCTGCGAAGGCGGGTCCTTCTATGCGTACGACGGGGACTTTTGCGCTTGTTCTGCCGTCGATCGTATTTTCCAACATCGTCTTCTTCAATCTTTTCGACGACTTCACTCGATACGGCTTCTATGGCTTCATCTTCTGGGCGAACCTGCTCCTCCTGATAGCGTTGTACGTGCAGTTCCTGCCGCCCGCGCTGCGACGGGTTCAATCACCCTCAGCTGTTTAGCCTTAAGTGCTCCGACCATTTTAAACCTTTGATTTTGTTATAGTTAGCGCCTTAGAATGCCAAAATTTTCGCCTTAGAATGCACTTTTTGGCCCCAAAATGAACTGTCTAAGAAGATCTTGCATCTACTTTAGCGTTCGACAAACCGGGAATGCTTAGAGCGCTGTTTTACCCCCCAAAAAGAGTGTTCTAAGCTCATATTAAGGGCACTCTAAGGGAATATATACTTTATTATCAATTAGATGAAGTGGTCGGAGCGCCAATTTGGGAGCGCTAATTTTGGTCTACTTATAAGCCACTTTAATCAATCGGAGCTCAAATTCCTCAGCATCCTTCACCTCTACCATGGCAATAAGCCCCTGCCTGGTGAAGCACATGTTCCTGATGCGAGGATCTATGGTCAATGCGAAAGGCCCCTCGATCAGTTCCGAATCGCAGACGAATTCCCCGCCGGACGAATAGACCTGAATCAGTTTGGGACAATCGCCCAGACAGTCTGTTTCTGCGAATACGATGAGGTTTCCTTCCGCGTCCACCAGGAGTTCCCGGTAGAGGGGAAGGTTGTCGCCGAACATGTGATCCCACGAGGCCTTTCTCAACTGCTTCAGTCTCTCCTGGTTTTGATCCTGGGATGAACTGGAGTTTCCCCTCATTCGATCGATGTGATATTTCTTGAATTCACCAATCAGATGCTTGGTCACGGGGATCGGCTCCATGTTGAGAGGGATCGTCGACAGCTTGGCGCCCTCGGGGGAAAAGACCTCGAAAAAGGGGCGGAGTGAGTTTCCCACGATGAGGTTTCCCTCTTTGGTCGCGGCGATAGAGGTCTCGCCGTTGGTTTTACTGCCTCCGAAGCTGTAGGAACCCTGCCCTATCCTTAGCGATGCCGAATTGAACGTGAATTCCGCGACCTTTGTTTGCCGGTCGCTGTATATGTCCCTTATGACGACGGACGAGATGATCTTCGTCCTCCCCCCTCCCTCCTGCCTGTAGTTTTTGACAACATAGGCGATCCTGCCGTCGCGGAGGGCGATGGGCCTGTAGGGAGGCCGGCGAGTCTTCAATATCTTCTTGAAGTTTCCCTCCAGGTTGAAGAGGCTGATCCTGTGAGATAGGGCATACTCCCCCACCACCAGCAGCTTTCCATCCAAAACGGACAGATCTCCTGGTGAGTTGAAGTCCCCCGGGCCCTGGCCCTTCCGGCCGAAGGATTTTATCAGCTTCCCGTCATGATCGAACTTGAAGATCCGGTGCTGGCGGCTTGAGGCGATGAAGATGGATCCATCCGGCGCGGCGGTTATGTCACAGAAGAGATGATAGAACAGCGAATTCCAGTCGGTGTCCTTCCCGAAATCGGGATCGGGCTCCAGCCGGATCGGACCGGACCGGTAGGCTTCATGCAGGGCGTCCTGGCCGGAGGCAAGACCCGCGCACAGGCAAAGGATGATCCCAATGGGTACCCGCATCCAGTGTTTGGGTTTGAATTTATTCATCAGACATCCGCATAGATATACGCTGCGGCGGATGACTAGGTTTTAGTTCTATGTGTGCTGGCCGTCCGGATGATCATTCACCCCAGATCATGCGGAATCGCTTGATGAACGTGTAGCCGGTGTCGGGGTCGGTGTAATGGACGTACATCTTTCCCCTCATGAAGGCCGAGGGGCGCTTTTCCAGCCACAGCCGCATGTCGTAGGTGCCGTCCCGATCGAAGATGTCGTAGGCCCTCGCCTCCACATCTCCCTCTTCCCGGATCTCATGGGTCGCCACCCACAGGTTGCCTTCATCGTCGGTCGTCATCCGCTCCATTACGTTTTTCACAGCGGGAAAGTCCATGCCTTCGACCAGCTTCATCTGCTCGGGATTCCCGCGTTCCCTGAACCGGGCTAGGACTTCCTCTTTGTCCTTGGAGGTGTAAGGCAGGGGGTCGTAGGGACGATCGATCTTCCGGAACACGTTCCCCTCGGTGTTTGAAACCTCGATGAGATAGGTGTCGTTCAGGCAGTGATAGAAACACTGGTTGGCCATGTCCCCCGTGAAAATCGACTGGGGAGAGTGGGGAACGCTCATGCCGAACATGATGTTGCCCTGCCTGAGCATCCGCATCTCGGGCGGCGTGTAGTCACCGAACGAGCGGATTTCGTTCCCCTCGAAATCGAGCTCATCCATGACGAGCCTCCGTTCGGAGAGGGCGTCGGCTCCTTCCTCGGTGACCCTCTCCCTGACAAAATAGGATGAATCGGTCGTCAGAACCGGTTGAGAGAAAGACTTGGTCCACTGATGACTGGAGATGAAATCCCCGGATCTCTCCAACAGGCTGGTCCGCCGGGCCATGAAATCCATGACCAGCAGACGATCATCAGGTACGAACATGACGTATGCAACAACCTGAAACTCTCCGGGGCCTTCTCCTTTTCTGCCGATGGACCGGATGAAGTTCCCCTCGGGATCGAAGACCTTTATCTGGGCATCCTGCCTGTCCACGATGTACATGTCCCCGCCCTCGTCGACGATCACGCTTCCGGTTTCAAAGAGAATGATGTTCCCCTGATCGTCCTCCCCTCCTATGGACAGCTCTTCCTCGAGAGAGAGGGTGATGTCGGGACGGAGGGGCAGCGCGGTGTTGCGCACATATTCGATCCCGTCAATGATCTCCCTGCTCGTGAGTGCCTCCGGTGGTTTGCTGCAGGATGATACAAACACTGCCAGCAGCAATGTGAGTAATGTGAATGTCAATACTCTTTTGTTCATTTGACTTCCCCCCATAATAACTGAATCCGATCTCTTACAGTTCCTATTATACCCTTTTTACTCCTTTTTGTGCTCCGACCATCATAACCAATTGATTTTATTATGGTTACTTCCTTAGAGCGCCATAAATTTGGCCTTAGAATGCACTTTTTGGCCCCAGAATTGGCAGTTTAAGCATATGGCTTAGCCTGAAAAGAACTCAGGAAGCATCATATGCTTAGAGTGCTGGTTTACCCCCCAAAAAGAGTGCTCTAAGCTCATATTAAGGTCACTCTAAGAGTTTATATACTTTAATATCAAAAACATGGAGTGGTCGGAGCGCTAATTTTATCGCTTGATCTTGGACCGTTTGATATTTTGCGGCTCTGTGTTCAGAATGATCTGAACCGCCCGCTCCAGCACAGGATCGGGACCGCCCTGGAGAAAGTATCCGGGAGGCGGTTCCATGAGTATGTCGGGCAAAACGCCGCGGCTGTCGAAGAGTGAGCCCGTATTCTGGAAAGACGCCATGGAGGAAAGCCTGAGTGTGAGCCCCGAGTTTTTGAGCGTGGTCGTGATAAAAGCGCCCGAGCCGCCGCCGCTGGGAGTGCCGATCAGGGTTATGTTTCGCACACCCTTAACGGAAGAGAGGATCACATCGGATGCGCTGAAACATTTACCGTCCATGAGGAATATGACCGGATTGTTGTAGGTGTAGGCATCCGGTTTGGAGAGCTTGGACACCACCCAGAAATGCCAGCCGCTGAACTCGTCGTGAGGGGGGTTCCATTCCGGCTCGAAGGTCTGCATGAATTCCGATATGGCCGTGCTTTCGGCCGGGGTCCAGCCGTGCCAGTCCTGTGTGTGCATGTTGCGGTAATCAAGATGGTCGGGGCCGAAGTCTTTGTAGAGCTTGTACTTGGCGGCACCCGCGACATGGGGCTGGTCGGAGGAGCTCACAAAGTAAGGGAAAAGCTCCCGCAGCACGTTCCGTGTGCCGCCGGGGTTGTGGCGGATGTCGACGATGAGGCCGCGCGTGCCGGCAAAACGGGGCATCCAGTCGGCCACCTCTGCGAAGGCGGCGGCTCCCCAGCCCGTGATGCGGAGATAGCCGATGTTGCCCTCCATTATGTGTGACTGCGAGGCGGGCCAAACTTGAGAAGAGGCGGTGCTGGGAGACACCGGGAGGGACAGTTCTGTCCGGGAGGCCCCGTCTTCGGTCTCGAGCTCGACGCTCACATCACCGCTCGGTTTTGACCCCGCCAGGCTGCGCACAAACTGGATAGACT
>CBFDBC010000234.1:0-5121 GCA_965602945.1 uncultured bacterium
ACGGGCGTTATTCAGAACGTGCCCGAACAGTCGTCCCTGCAGTTTGACTGCATCGCTCCCTTTGTGCTCGCTTTCGCGCCGAATTATCAGGAACCAGAGCATTGGGGAGGAAATCCTTTCCAGACCTTCGTCCTGCTGCACAGTGACGCCAACCGTCCCATGGTTGAGCAAAAGATCACGGCCATCGTGGGGAAATACATAAAGTCTGAATCCTCCCAGGCGTCATTTCATCTGTTTCCCCTGAAGCGGCTGCATCTGTATGCTCTACAGGGAGGGGGGCTCATCCAAGCCATTCTGATATTCTCCGGCATTGCGCTGTTCGTACTCCTGATCGCCTGCATCAACTTCACGAACCTCAGCACCGCCCAAGCCACCATGCGTGCCAAGGAAGTCGGAATGCGCAAGGTCGTGGGTGCACGCAAATCGGACCTTGTCGCGCAGTTTATCGGGGAATCGCTGTTGATCTCTCTCTTCACACTGGCGATTGCAGTTGCACTCCTGACACTTTTTGTGCCCGCGTTCAACCATCTTGTGGACAAACAGCTGTCACTGAGTTACCTGCATAAACCAACGGTTCTTTTCGGTTTCCTGGGAATTGCCGTGACCGCGGGTCTTCTCGCAGGGATGTATCCCGCTCTGTATCTGTCGTCCTTCCAGCCGGGGCGCATCCTCAGGGGTTTGGGTCAAATGAACATCCGGAGTTCAATGCGAAAGATCCTGGTGGTGTGTCAATTTTCACTTTCGATCGTTCTGATGATCTGCACCCTGGTGGTTTTTAAACAATTGGGATTCATGATGAACAAGGATTTGGGATTCGAACGGGAAAACCTGGTTCTGCTTCAGATGACCGACCGGATGCAGGCGGAGTACGGGCCCATAAAGGGCGACCTTGTGCAGAGTCCGAAGATCCTCGGAGTGACAAGAAGCCTGCAGGGGCCGTGGAACATCGGATCCACGGTCGGCGCCGTAGAATGGGACGGCAAGCCTCCTGCTGAGTCCGTCAACCTGTTTTGGGATCATGTGGGTTACGACTACTTCGATGCCCTGGCATTGGAGATCATCGAAGGGCGGGCGTTTTCCCGGGACTTTGCCACTGACCAGGAAGAGGCTTACATCGTGAATCAGGAAGCCGCAAAGCTCATGGGGATGGACTCGCCGGTGGGGCAGCGGCTGTCCGTTTTCCGTAAACCGGGCAGGATCATAGGCGTCGTAAAGAACTTCCACTTCCAGCCCCTATACCATGAGATCAAACCATTTGTTTTTATGCTGAGGCCCGATTCCGGATCCAACGCCTTTGTCAGGATCCGACCTGAGGGCATATCGGAAACTTTGGATTTTATTCGCAGCACCGCAGCCAAACATGCACCGGATTCACCCGCCGATCCTGTCTTTTTCAATGATATCCTTACAAACTATATCTACACCTCGGAACAGCAAATCGGCCTCATAGCAGGATATTTTGCCTGTTTAGCCATGTTGATCTCCTGTTTGGGACTTTTCGGCCTCGCTGCATTTATGGCGGAACGGAGGACCAAAGAAATCGGCATTCGCAAGGTTGTCGGTGCTTCGGCCCGGGAAGTGGTGTTCATGTTGTCCCGGGATTTTTCCAAATGGGTGCTGCTGTCCAATATATTTGCCTGGCCTGTGGCTTATTTTGCGATGCGGAAGGTGCTCGAGAAGTATGCCCACAGGGTGGATCTGGGTCTGGAATTATTCATTCTTCCGGGGCTGGCAGCCTTTGTCATAGCACTCTTGACTGTGAGCTACCAGACCCTCAGAGCGGCACGCTCCAACCCGGCCGATTCCCTCCGCTACGAATGAGGGGGGAGGGTGGATTATCTGCGGTTCATTGCCGGCCAGGTGTCGGCCACCTTGTATCCCCCGGGCCAGGGATCTCCCGGATCCAGCATGTGCTGATGTGTCCCCGTGACCCACGCGCGTCCTGATATGCTGGGGATGACGGCTTCCTTTTCGCCCACGCGGGTCTCCGATTCCAAACGGCAATGGAAGCGCGACCCGATGATAGATTCTCCGATGTACGGATCGCCTATTGCCAAAATCCCCTGCTTCTTTAGCACGGCCAGACGCGCGGAGCAGCCGGTGCCTGTAGGCGACCGGTCCAGCTTGCCCGGCCGGATCGCCACGGCATTGCGGCCCACATAGACTCCATCTTCCTTGACCAGCGGGGCGGTCATCTGGCAGAAGGAGATGTGCCGCCAATCCGGATTTTCCGGGTGAGTGAATCCCAGCTGTTCCGTAGCTGCTTGTGTGATCTTGATGCCGGCTTCGGCCATCTCGCGGGCCTCATCCGGAGAGAATGCGAATCCCAGGGCACCGGCCTCCACAATGACGAAACTGTCCCCTCCATAAGCGGTATCGACGGTCAGGGTCTCGAATCCTTTGACCTCCAGCCTGGCGCCCAGTTTGTCGACGAACGAGGGCACGTTGTGGATCGTCACGCGCTCAACCCTGCCGTCCCGGCAGGCCGCTACTGCCTGGATCAAGCCTCCCGGCGCCTCCAGGGTCATTCTCGTCTCCGGCTCCTGCATGGGAAGAATGCCGGTTTCGAGCAGCACTGTCGCCACACAGAGGCTGTTCGAACCCGACATGGGCGGCGTATCCTCCGGTTCCATGATGATGAATCCCATCTGTGCAGCGGGGTTCCTGGGGGGAACCAGAAGATTCACATGCCGGAAAACACCTCCGCGCGGTTCATTCAACATGAAATTGCGAAGGGTCTTGTCTTTCGCGATCCATCGCGATTGTTCCCACAAGTTAGCACCCGGAGGAGGCGCCACCCCACCCACGATGACGTCTCCGACCTCGCCCTCGGCATGACAGCTGACGGTATGAATCACTTTAGAAATGTTCATGGTTCAGGCCTCCTCCGTAACCAGGTGCTCCGGAGTCATGGTGTCATAGCATTCAAAGGGAATGCCGATCTCCTCTGCCACTGCCTTCAGCTCAGCCAGATAGTCACCCAATACGGTGATCGGATGATTGGAGTTGATATGCCATTCGATCCTTCCGCAGAGCTTCAAATACCACTGCGGCCAGTCCGGGCTGCATTTTTTTGAACGCAACTGCCACTGCTCCTCTGTAGGAACATCCGTTACGCCGCGGCCGGCACAGAGATAAAGCTTATGGTTTTTGTAGGAAAAACGGGCCCATGTCACCACGCCGGGAACCCGCACGACCACGGAGCTCGTGCCGCCCCCCTGTTTGAAATACATGTAGGTCTGACGTTCCGACCATGAACCGCGCAGGGAATCATGATCCCCGTAGGCGAAATAGGGGGCCAGTGCCCCCGAGTTGACAAACCAGTAGAGCCTCTGCTCCGCGTCCCAATATCTGAGGTCATTGAACCCGACCGGCTCCCCTCCACTGAGATGCTTCAGCACCTGCATGGTCAAGGCCGCCCCGTCATCCGCTTCCGTGGCGGCGACCAGGGTTTCTCCATCCCCCTCGGGGCGCAGCCGGTTGTTCAAGAGTCCGATGGCAAGGTCCGTGGCGGGATAATGTTCGATCCAATCAAGCTGATCCTGGACGCCTATGAAATCCAGTTTGAACTGTTGTCTCAACTCCAGCAGCGCGAAATAGACTTTCATCTGGAACAGGACCATCTCCTTGGTCAGTTCCTTCACGGGATCATCCCCTAAGCGGATTGCCATCCCTTTCTCCAGGAGGAAATTCATGGCCGTTTCCGCCCTTTCGGTGGGGATTTTTTCGGCCATTTTCAGCAGCCGTAATCCATCAAAGCCCTCGCGCACGATGCCGAAATGGCTCAGGAAATCGGCGTCCGATATCTTGTTCCACATCTGCATCGATCGCGGCCCGACGGCGCCATAGATGGAGCCGGACAGGTCCGCGATCACGTTTCGGGCGGCGGTGCGATGAGATTCGTTTACGTCGATCGTGATGGTAAAGGACTCGGCTGGGGAATATGCGCCTTTATCAAGGAATGCAGCCAGGGGGCTGCGATATTTTTCGTGATCACTGAAGTCTTCCACAAATAATCGGCAGGTTTTGATCCCGACCTGTTCGGTCCCGGCAACTGCCGCCAGCAGTCCCACCGCACCGGGATAATCTGAGATGGCGCTTCCGAGCATAAGCTTGGGAGTATGCTTGGGAAGCTGCCACATCGGACTTACGGAAAAATCCGGGTAGGCCCAACCTCCCATGAAGTTGATGAATCGTTCACCCCGGGCTCTTCGGATGACTTCAATTCCCTCGGCCACGCTCGAGACCGGCTTGTCCGGATTCAGGACTGTTGGATCCCAACCGGAGTCCTGGACAACTTGTATGAGGTTTGAAAGCTGCTGCTGCGTGACAGGCCACACTTCCGCATTCGGCTCGTCCCTGCTGTCCAGCGGAAGAAAGATATCAACCGTTTTCTTCATTTTAGCCATTCGCCCCCGGCTTCGATATTGTTTTGGGTATAAACTCGTGACATCAAGGTTATCTCTTTCTCTATCTCCTTCCCGGCGAGTATTTCAAGTGCGGTGGCTATCGCCTCTTTTCCCCCCGTCGGATATTCGAAACTTGCGGATAAGATCCCCTGCTTCACATAGATCTGGCCCTCGTGAGGGAGTCCGTCGATCCCCACAAAGCGGATGTCCTGGTCTCTGCCGGCGGCCCTGGCGGCCAGGTAGGCTCCATGGGCGCCCGGATCATTGTGAGCGTAAACCAGGTCAATATCGCTGAACCGTGCCAAGGCGGATTCCATTTCCGTGCGGGCCTGAGGTTCCAGCCATTTCATGTCGGCTTCGAAAAGGATCTCGATACCACTCCCTTTGATCCCGTCCCGGAAGCCGGAATGACGGTCCTGTCCGGGCGTTGACGTCATAAGACCCTTCAATTCCACGACCTTACCTTCTCCGGCCAGATGTTCGACGATCCACTGGCCCGCGGCTCTCCCGATCCGTTGGTTATCCGCGCCGATAAAACATGTGTAGTCATCGCCCAGGATCCTGCGGTCAAGGACGATCACGGGGATGCCCGCCTTAAAGGCCGCGGAAATCGGCGGGGTCAGAGGGGCCGCCTCCTTGGGAGATACGATGAGCAGGTCGACTTCAGCGCTGACGAATTCCTCGATCTGAGATCTCTGCTTCAGGGAATCAT
>CBFDBC010000235.1:0-5058 GCA_965602945.1 uncultured bacterium
GGGCTGGTCGGGCGGCGAGATCTGCCTGCCGTGCCACACGCCTCACAACGCGGATACGACCGAACCGGACGCCCCCCTCTGGAATCATGCCGTAACCGCATCCGTGTTCACCGTGTATACCAGCCCGACCATGGAGCAGACACCGGTACAGCCGCAGGGCCCCACAAAGCTCTGCCTCTCCTGCCATGACGGGACCGTGGCCCTCGACAGCTTCGGCGGGACCACAGGGACCAACTTCATCGCCGCCGCCGCCGACCTAACCACCGACCTCTCAGATGACCATCCCGTAAGCGTCTACTGGAACCACCAGACCGGCGGCGCGGGCAGCGGACCCTACTGCAACAACTGCCATGCCGCCCACAATCCTACACTGCAACTAAGCGTGCTTCCCTTTTTCAATCACTATGTCGAGTGCTCCACCTGCCACAACGTCCACAACAGCAGCGGGAATGCGCACCTCCTCCGCCTGCCTCTCACGGGATCGACACTCTGTTTGTACTGCCACAGGAAATAGAGAATCCGTCCCGCTGCTGTCTACTCGGCCTTTGCTGCAGACTTCTCCTTGAACAGCTCGCCGATGCCGGCGATGCTTCCGAGTATGGCGGAAGACTCAAAGGGAAGGAAGACCTTGTTGGCCTTGCCGTCGGCGATCCTCTCCAGCGCATCCAGGTATTTGATCGCGATCAGGTCGTTGGTCGGGTTGCCGTCGTGGATGGCGGCGAACACGGTCTGGATGGCCTCCCCCTCGCCCTTGGCCAAGGTGAGTTTCTCATATTTGTTGGCGTCCGCCACTTTCATGATGGCCTCGGCCTGTCCCTCAGCCTTGAGGATGGCCGACTTCTTGGCCCCCTCCGCCTCCAGGATCATGGCGCGGCGGTCCCGCTCCGCCTTCATCTGGCGGTGCATGGCCTCCATGACGTCAGCGGGCGGCTCGATCCGCTGGAGTTCCACGCGTGTGACTTTCGTGCCCCACTTGTCGGTGGCATCGTCCAGGATCTGGCGCAGCTGGGAGTTGATGACCTCCCGGGACGTCAGCGACTGGTCCAGGGCCAGGTCACCCACCAGGTTCCTCAGGTTGGTCTGGGCCAGCTTGGTGGCGGCGGCGTAAAAATTGGCCACGTTGTACGTCAGCTTGACGGGGTCTGTGGCCTCGTAATACACAACGGCATCCACCTCCACGACCACGTTGTCCTTGGTGATGACACTCTGGGGCGGGACATCCACCACCTGCTCCCGCATGTCCACCTTTTTCAGGTTCTCAAGGAACGGGATGATGAGTGTCAGCCCGCTGGATGCGGTGCGCTGGTATTTTCCCAGCCGCTCCACCAGGGCCTTCTGCCAGGGGCGGACGATCTTGAGCCCCATGGCCGCGAACATAAAAATAACGATGGCGATGATAACCAGTACGACTTCCATTTTATTGTCCCTCCTTTTCTTCTATTCGTTTTACGACCAGATGCGTACCGTCCAGGTGGACGACCTCCACCCTGGCTCCGACCGGGATGACTTCTCCCGTCGCGCTGTCGGCGCGCCACTCCTCCTTCTGGAGACGCACCTGTCCGGTGTTCGAGGCATTGTCGATCTCTTCCAGGACCAGCCCCTTGAGGCCGATGAAACGGTCGGCTCCGATCCCCGGGGGCTGTTTTTTGCTGAAGCGGTCGGCGAATCGCCTTGACACCGCCAGCATAACACCGGAAACCAGGACAAAGGCGGCCAGTTGCCAGGGGAAGCTCAGACCCAGCAGCGCCAACACACCGGCCGCGGCGGCACCAACGCCGAACCAGAGCAGGAAGAATCCCGCGGTGAACATCTCTCCCACCACGAATACGGCGGCCAGCGCCATCCATACCCACCAGATTTTGATGATCATACTTACGCCTCCTTGCATTACATATACGAAAAACCAGCGGGGAATATTCGACTCCCTGTTCCCTGCATTGGAATACGATACCGGGAAATGTTGGTTTTCAGGATGGATAACCCTCCCCGTCAAACTCTATCCATCTCCGTGATAAATTTCAAGCCTGAGTCATTCAGAAAATGTCCATATTGACACAATCTATCAAGGAAGGTGTCGGTAGGTATGACTGTTATTTGATAGGGCGGTGCAGCAGGGCAGGATCCAACTGGTAGGTGTAGGGAAGGCCCTCGTTCTTCCAGCCGTTGACGGTGCGGTGCCCGTCTTTGTTCTTTTTCCCCTCGAAGCCTTCCTTGATGTTGAACACATTCTTGAATTCTTCCCGGACAAGCATGCGCAGGGCATGGGGGCTGCGAATGCCGCTGCGGCAGATGAGGATCAGGGTGTCTCCGGCTTTGAACCGGGCCCTGAAATCTTCGAGAAAGCTTTCGTTGGCCACGGTCTGCAGGTTCCGTTCATCCCAAAAGACGAGCGGTATGTTATGGGCCATATCCGGATGGCCGACATACACGTACTCGGCGACCGTGCGCACATCGACCAGATAGGTATCCGGCTGGCCGAGCATGCGAAGAGCCTGGGTCGAGCTGATGTCCTTCCCGCCCTGGCCGGCCGTCCAGTCCGCCGCAACCAGGACCCCGATGATGCCTGCTAGGCAAAGTACTTTTTTCATATTCTCTCTCGTGCCGATATTATAACGGTTCCTGAGGATAAGTAAATCAGGGGGTTCGCGGAAAACAACCCGGCTAACGACGCCAGGAGTACTGGACCTTGAGCAGGAACTGGTTCAGGTCAGTCCGATAGATGTTGTCGATCTCCAGCCAGTTGTGATTGAAGACCAAGAAGATGTCCAGCAGGCTGCGGTAGGTGTAGCGCAGCCGGCAGTTCACACCTATGGAATCGGACAGGTTGTCGTACTGGACGTAGTTCAGGAGCTGAAAATCGGGTGTGATGAAGATATCGGCCCGGGCTCGGGCCAGGAGGATGTCGGCATCACCCGAACTCACACGCACAAGGTTGGTCTCCCCCTCCAGGGCCAGGTTGACGTGGTGGGAGGGCCGCCAGGTAGCGGTCAGCTGGACCTGGTTCAAGTGGCCGTCGTAATAGCCGCCGAACCACCAGGAAACCTTGGCGCCCAGCCTGCGTTTTCCCGCGGTCTGGAGCTCCAGCCGGTACCGCCACCATTGATAGGTGCCGGGGTCGATGTAGACCTCATCCGTGATGTCGAAGCGTTCCGGGATCCTCTCCCATTGAGGATAGATGTTGAACTCGATGCGGTCGCCGCTCTCCAGATGCCAGTTGATGGGGGCCGTGAAGATCCCCCACTGCTGCACCTGCCCGTGTACGTCCGTCACAACGGATGAGAAGACCTCGTACCAGATCTGGCGCAGCCAGGAGAGGGCGGGACGGGGCTTGTAGGCCAGGTCGAAGCGGGCCTTGTAGACTCCGCGCCACGGGACATACCCCATCGAGGGATCAAAATCCGCACCGATGCGCTTGGCACTGACGGAAACATCCCACAGGTCATTGGGGAGATCGAGGGCAAAGCCGAAGGCCGTGTTGTCCTTCCCCAGGTCTTCACGCCCGGTCACGAGGCCCCAGACGCCGAGGAGGAGGTTCTTGTCGCCCTGGAACTGGGTGGTCTTGTAGATGAAATCGGCCCCGACCTGGTAGCTCCCCGGACGGCCCAGGGGGTCGCCGGCCGTGGCCAGGAAACCCACACGCGACTCTTTCCAGATGCCCTGGTAGCCCCGGGCGGCGAAGAGGTTGGAGCGAGGCGCGAGCTCGTCCACTGGGCGGGTCATCACATCAAGCACCCCGAAGTTGAAGCGAGACACTCCCCCCGTGGCCTTGACCGAAAGATCCAGGGGCACGACCTGGCCCTCGATGAGGCCGATCCTGCGGCTGTAGAAGGGGATGAGGTCGAAGCGGTGGTGAAAACCCATGCCCAGGCCGAAGTCGAAGACATCGGAGCCCTCCAGGAAAAAGGTCCGTTTCTCGGGATAGAGCAGGGGGAAACGCGTGAGGTTGATGCGGCGTGTGTCGACCTCGGTCTCGGCGAAATCGGTGTTGAGGCTGAGCAGGCCGCTGACGTTGCCGCCGAAGTTCTTCTTGATATCCAGGCCGGCCGTCGCATCGTTGACATGCGGCGCCCCGTATTCTTCTTTGGTGCGGTCGCCCCGGATATAGGGCCGTACGGTGAGCCCCAGCCCCTGTTCGAATGCGGGAACGGGCTCGAGGATTCCGGCGCGGCTGACATGGGTGACCTTGTAGTTGAGGAGGGGCGAGGCCCAGCGGTCGGTCTCGAGCAGGCGCTCGATACGGCGCTCGACATTGAAGCCCCAGCGCTCCAGTCCCTTGGCGAAGCGGAGGGTCTTGATAGGGAGGTAGATCTCGGCACTCCAGCCCTGCGCCGAACGGTGGACCACCGCTTCCCAGATCCCGTCCCACTGCTGGTTTTCGCGCTCGCCTTCCTTCTCGATCAATGCGTCATAGCGGGCGCCGTTGGGGTTGACCGCGAAGACGTAACCGGTCCGTCCGTTCAGGAACGTGTCGAACACGATTTTTATATGATCTTCCCTTCGCAGTTCCGCATCCCGCTGCATGGTGTGGCTTACGATGCGGTCGGGAGAGCTGTCATAGCACATGATGCCGATGTATAGGGCGGAAGCGCCGGCGGCCACACGGATCTCGGTCCGCTCGCTGGGCACCCCCCCCTCATCGGGTTCCACCATTGTGAGGTCGCCGATGGGTTGTGTGGTGCGCCAGAAAGGCTCATCCAGAAGCCCGTCCAGCTTCACCTGGTCGGCGGCCCCCATCTGCAGGAGCGCAGCCGGGGGTTCTGCACGGCCCCTCCGATCGGGAAAAGCAGGGGCTGCACTCAGGGAACACAGAATGAATACGAGCAGGAGGGAGGAAAGGAGACGCGGGGAGGATCGTTTCGTTTTTCTCATCAGAAGGCGGTAGTTTTAACACAACCCCCGGCATTGGTCAATCCTTCGCTCCATCCGTACGGATGCCTCCATTCAGAAATCTGCCGGTTAGTGGTATAATGCCTTCAAGAAACTGAAGGCCCCATGGTGTGGGGGCATGACACAAAAGCATGGACGGCTGTACGACTAATAAACAGAGCCGAAACACTT
>CBFDBC010000236.1:0-5054 GCA_965602945.1 uncultured bacterium
ACCGAGATGTATCTGTGGCCCCGGTGGCGGTAGAAGCGCGCATCCTCCGGGAATCGTTCGAGCCCCCGGGTGAAGATCTCAATAGCCTCACGGTATCGGCCCAGGTAGGCTGTCCGGCGGCCGTACCAGATGAGGGCATCTGAGTCGTCCGGATTCTGCTCATACGCGTTTTTGGCCGTCGCATAGTTTTCCAAGGCTGCATCTGAAGGTTCGGCGGAGTAGAGGTCCTCTCCCAGCAGAGAAACGGCCTGGACGACCGGCCCGGGCTCGGGGTCCTCCGGTACCGGCGAGCATGAGATTGACAGGATGCCGATCAAGACAATAGTCATGGGATAGAAATTATGGCTTCTTAACATCGTCTCCTCTCCTCAATAACACGGTCATTATATCATATGCGGGATTTCCGGGCGTTACCTTGCGTTCCTTTAATTTTGAAGCCGCCATGCGGTGTCACATTTATTTTGGAAACAGTCATGTCGAAGGTCGGGATAAATGCGACTAAGTATAATGGAACATTTATTACTGTGAAGATATCCAGGCAGTTTTCCGAACTAAGGAGGGGAGATGTGGCTTGAATTAGTGGTCTTGATTGTACCATTGGTTATGGGGATCGCTCAGGTAATCATAAAGCATGATGCGATCGATGATATGACCGAAAATTTGGTGTCATGGCTGGACTCATCATACCTGAAGGTTTGTTCCGGAAATTCCATTCTTGCCCGAGCAGCAAAGTTCACTGTCTCCCCGTTCTATTCCTTTTTTAGAACGATTCATGATCTGACCGTTGGTATCGGAGATCTAGGCACAAGATCCGGGATCCGGCTCGCGGCTTACCTGTATCTTCTTGTCTTTCTTTTCATCCTCCTCATAACATTCGGCTACAAGATCATCCTGCTGGCTGTGGTAGGGCTTGGCCTTTTTTTTGTGCTGCTGATGCTGATTCGGGGTCTGTCAGGTCGTAAATCTATGAAATCAGGGGGCTTGGCCGGGGGGTTTGTAGAAAATATCTGGCCCTTTTTTAGATCGGATTCCACCAAGACCAGGGTGGCTGGGTTGTTCGAGGTCAGCTGCGTCGATGTGGATTACACCGGTGACATCCTTTCACCCGGAACCGGGCTGTCTCCCGGCAAGGAAAGAATCGGCAGGGTGGACAAAAACGGGCGTATCTATGATACACGAAAACAGGCAGCGGAACAGATTGGCCGGATCGATGCTCACGGCCGTGTGATTGGAGAAGTCGTGGTCCGCTAAGGAGCCTTAATCGCGGTAGAATTCCGCCAGCTCGGCGGCCTTCTGGACCAGGTCGGATCGATCTTTCTTCAGCCTGTCCAGGACGGTGTCCACCTTGGGGTCCTTGGGCAGCTGGGTAAGGGCCCAGGTGGCCGCGGCCCGGATGGAATCCGGCTTGGCTTTGCTGCGGCTGGCTACACCAGATGTTTGAGCCGCTTGTATGAGGGCGTCCGCGGCATCCAGCGAACGCAGGACACCCAGGGAACGGCACACCTCTTCCTGCAGAGAGAGGTTCGTCTCTTTTCCCCACTTCTGTACCGGCGTTATGAATTCCGTGAGGATCGGGACAGCTTCGACCATCTTCCGCTCGGCGAAGAGCGGGATGATGTCCCACTGGGCCTTGCCGGTTGTGCGCATGAATATCTCGAGGAGGATAGTGTCTGCCGTCTGTCCTTCGATCTGTCTCAAGACGTTCATGATCGGGGGGATGGTCTCGATGGGTCCCTTGCGTCCGATCTCTCTCAGTGTCTGCAGAAGCTCCTCGTTTTCTACAAAGACGTCACACACCCTCAGGGCCCGGGTGAGAGGGACCAGGTTCATCCCGGCATGTAGTTTCCTCAGGAAGGCGCTTTCCGCCTCTGCTCCTGCCTTCTTGATGACCCCGGCGGCCAGCTTGCGGAACCTGAGCGGGATGTCGGACGTGATGACGCTGAAACCGGTTTCCGCCACTCTCCCGGAATCCTGCTGGGCCAGCCAGGCCGCGGCCTTGCCCTGTACCTTGGTGTTGTCGGAGATGAGGTCTTCGAAAGCGAGGGAGATGTCGTTGTCGATATCCTGCACCAACTCCAGATCGGGTACAACATGGGCGTATCTGTCTTCCACAGGAAGCGGTTCTATGGGGTTTGGAGCAGGCGTTTTGGGTACAGGGGACGGAATCGCTGCTGCCCCGACGGTTCCGGCCAGGCCTTCGGTATCAGCCTGACCCAGCATCTCCGCCAGCTTCGTGATCTGTTTCTCATCGATGCCGCTCGATTTGATCCCGGCCAGCAGCTCTTGTTTTTCCGCCGTGAACTCGTCCAGAAGCATCCGCAGTTCCTCGATGTGTTCCGCGGAGAGAGGAGGTCCGGCCGGGGCGGCGGGAGCAGGCAGCCCCTCACCGTTTTCGGCACCGACATGAACACGGACGTTGGGATCATCGAGGACAACCCTTCGTTCACTGACGGCCACGAAGACCTTCCGGTCGGGGAAGATATGGGATATGTTGAGTTTTTCGAGCAGGATATCCCATTGGCCGATGACATCTTCGGGGTGCCGTTTGAAAATTTCCAGGAAGGCGATGATCTCATCCTTGGTGATTTTCCGCAGGAACAGGATTCCCTGCAGGCCGTAGCTGTTCAGGGTTATGTAGAAGTCCTGCGTAAGCTTCACGTCTTCGAGGTAGGGAGGAAGAGGCTCCCCGTTGAACAGGATGGCATCCTTGGTCATGGAGATGGCCAGGGCCTCCGTCTTCTCGGCCAGGAAGGGCACCAGGTGATTCATGAGCTGATCCAGCGAGTTCTTGACGTTCTCGTTTTCCTTGGGATAGAGGCGCAGGTTCTGCATGCAGGACCGGTATGATCGAGCGATCATGAGCGCGGTCGACAGATCTTCGGTCTCCAGCGGTGACTCTTTGGCCAGCGAGACCGAGTGGATCCGCCTCTGGAGCATCTTGCGGGTTCCCTTCGAGATATGCACGGACTCCATCTGGTGCTTCAGGGCCGAAAACATCTCCGTCGCGCTCTCCAGCTTGCCTGCGTTGTGGAAGTGGTATGCCAGCTTTCCCACGATCCGCTCGGGAGATTCCGCCCCGGTTTCCTGTTCCAGTTCCGCGGCCCGCATATGATACTGCCGGCGTTCCTCTTCGTCGATGAGGGAGTACAGAACAGCGCGGTCGACTCGGTGAGTGAACACGTATTCGTCTGGATTCGGTCCCTCCTCGATGATCAGGGTCCTCTGGGCGTCGCTGAGTGCGTTCAGGATCTGATGTACTTTGAGCTTGGACATCCTGGCGAGCTGAGGTGCATTGATCTTTTCGCCCAGGACAGCGGCCATCTTGAGGATGTTGATGGCTTCCACGCTCATGTTCGTCAGGCGTTGCTCGAGCATGTCATTCAATCCGGACGGGATATCTCTGGGCTTCACGTTGGAGAGGTCCCATTCGTCGTCCCTGGCTTGGATCCGCCCCTTGAAGAGAAGGGTCGCCAACGCCTCCACGATGAAAAGCGGGCTGCCCGAAGAATTTGCCAGCAGCGCTTTTGCTGATGATTCCGACAGGGTCTTGCCCTCGAACAGTTTGGCCGTAAGCTGCTGAATGTGCTCGGCCCGAAGCGGTTTGAGCTCCAGTTTCTGGATCTTGTTGCCCGTAGTCAGTTCAGGCATGGCCTCCATGAGCGAGAGCATCTTTTCCTCGCTCACGGTCAGATCCGGGCTGCGGATCGAGGACAGGAAATGAAGGTTGCCGCCTTCGCCTGCACCGAACTGAGAACTGAAAAACTGGAGGGATGGTGTGTCGATCTTGTCGATATCGTCGAGCAGGACGGCACCGTCTCCCGTTTCGCGAAGTATGAAGAAGGTCTGGGTTAGGCCCTCGAAGAGGGTCATGCTGTCCGGTTCTTGGTATGTTTCCGAGGTCTTGACTTTTTTGAACTGCCAGGCCGTCAGTTGGGGCTTGAGGCTTTGTCTGTATCTGTTGTCCAGCTTGTCAAAGACGAGGTCGGATAGCGATCGCTGCTGATCGAACAGTGCTTCGAGGGCGGAGAACACGGCGCCGTAGAGCTCGCTCTGCCAGAACGGATACCCCTTGCAGTAGAGACAGAACGCCAGCTTTTTGTGCGCGGTTTCCCGGGCAAATTTCATGAGGCGTGTCTTACCCGAGCCTTCGCCGCCGATGAGTACGGGAAATACGAAAGAGTTCCCTTCCTCGGAGAGATGGTCTTCCAGAAACTCGATCAGGCTGTCGCGGCCGACGATGTAGGGGGCATCCAGGATGGAGTTGAGCTTGGACGGGGTGAGAAGCCTGCCCGAATCGGGGATGATGACGATCCTGCTCTTCCCCTGCTCCTTGGCCACGTAAAGGGCCTCGTCGGCCTTCTCGAAAAGTGTCTTCAGGTTGTCCCCGTCCTGTGGATACAGGGCGATCCCGATGCTGCATTTGAGGTTGACATCCTGGTTTTCCACCTTGAGAGGGGTTTCGGCCATGCTCTGCTGGATCTCTTCCCCGATCTTGCCCGCCCGCTGCTTGTCCACCTCGGGAATGACAAGGACGAATTCGTCTCCTGCATATCGGATGGCTTCGCCGTCTCCCGTCATCTCCCGGGAGATGATCTCCGTAAAATGCGTGAGCGCCTGGTCCCCGACAGGATGGCCGTAGCGGTCGTTTATTTTATTGAAATAGTCGCAGTCGAACAAGAGGAAGGCGACGGTTATGCCCATTTCCCCGGCCTCATGCAGGAAGAGAGGGATCTTTTCGCGGAAATAGCGCAGGTTGTGGAAGCGGGTCAGCTCGTCGGTGTAAACGAGGGCCTGCAGGTCCTGCTCTGTCAAGTCTTGTTTCATCTGTCTTCGATCCTTGTACACCTTTCCCGATCCCCATACACTTCGAACCCTATGATTTAGTCGTTTTTGCTGCCCGGATATTTATCATGTTTAGGGATTTTTGTACAGGAGAAAACCGGGGTGGGAGCCATGCCTACACAAGGCTAATCCCGATCACTCGCAGCGCAGGCTGTCTGCGGGATCGGCGGCGGCAGCCCTGAAGGAGAGAAACAGAATGGTTAGAACGGCGA
>CBFDBC010000237.1:0-4976 GCA_965602945.1 uncultured bacterium
CATCGAAATCCAAGGGGGTGTCGAGGAGATTCTCGGGGATGCAGCCGCCCATCGGCCCACCGAAGTGAACCGCCTTGAGCTTCTTTCTCCCCGGTATCCCACCGCCGATGCCGTATATGATCTCCCTTATGGTGGTCCCGAAGGGAACCTCCGCGACCCCTGTGTTGACGACATTCCCAGACAGGGATACGAGTTTGGTCCCCTTGCTCCTCTCCGTCCCGGTGCTTGTATACCAGTCGGAACCCCTGTTGATGATCAGGGGCACGTTGGCCCAGGTTTCCACGTTGTTCAGGTCGCTCGGCTTACCCCAGATCCCGCTCACCGAGGTGCGGATGTATTTGGGCCGTGGCTCCGGAATTTTTCCCTCTATCGACCGCATCAACGCGCTGGACTCGCCGGAGACGAAAATCCCGATGTCGAGATGCACCTCAACATTGAAGTCGAAGCCGGAGCCGAGGATGTCTTCACCCAAAAGGCCGTATTCCTCGGCCTTGGCGACTGCAATATCGATGTTGTTCTTCAATTGGGGCGTGTCATGGCGCGTGTAGATGAATCCTTGATGTGAACCGACAGCATATGCGCCGATTATCAAACCTTCCAGCACGCTGTGCGGATTCCCCGTGAAGAGGGCCCTGTCCATGAACGCCCCGACCTCTCCTTCATGGGCGTTGACGATGACGAATTTTTCCTTCCCGGGGGCATTGCGGGCGGTCTCCCATTTCCTGCCGGCTGGGAATCCTCCGCCGCCACGGCCGCGAAGATCGGCCTTCTTTATCTCCTCCAGGACCTGCTCGGGGCTCATCTCAAAAAGCGATTTGGACAAAGCGGAATACCCCCCGACAGCTATGTAGTCATCGATGCTTTGGGGATCGATCTTCGGGTTGAAGCCCATGATATGCGGCATCTGGTCTTTATAGAACGGTATTTCAGACTGATGCGCCGCTTTTTCCCCGGTCTCGGGGTCGGCATATATCAGGCGGTCGATCACTTTCTTCCCCAGCATGGTCTGGGAGACGATCTCCGGGGCATCCTCAGGCGCTACCTCCAGATAGCAGATCTCTTCAGGATAGATGACGGCCACCGGTCCCTTTTCACAGTAGCCATGGCACCCGGTCGCTCTGATGTCGAACTTATCCGTAAGATTTTTTTTGCTGATCTCCTCCTCAAAGGCTTTGACGACGCCGCCGTTGCCGGAGCCGAGGCAGCCCATTCCCGCACATATTGCGATAACGGGCTTACCGGGATCTCTTTCCGACAGGACACGCTTCCTGAGCTCTTCCAGTTCAGCGGACGAATTTATTCTTGTCATGATCTTCTCTTACTCATAGCTCTTCAACACATCTTCCACCGTGTCGGGTCTAGCCCTGCCGTGATGCTTCCCCTCGACAATTATCTCCGGCCCCAGGTTGCAGCTTCCGAGGCAGTTGGAGGTCTCCAGGCTGAACCTTGCATCCGGGTCCGTCTCTCCGGGTCTGATTCCGATCAGGTTTTGAACCCTGTCGAGGAGACCTGTCGATCCCCGGACATAACAGGAGCTGCCCGTACACACGTGGACCTCATTACGCCCCTTGGGAACCAGGCTGAAGGTCTTGTGAAAGGTGACGATGTGTGTCACTAGGCTTAACGGCACTTCGAGTATCTTGCTGACTTTGTCCAGCACTTCACGGGGGATCCAGCGGATCTCCTGCTGGATCTCCAGCAGAGCCTGAACCAGTGAATTGGTCTTCCCCCGGTGTTTCTCCAGGATCCGGTCGATCTTATCGTTGTCCACCTCCGCTGCCCCAACGCTTTGATTTCTGGCTGCTACACTGAGGTGTCTTGATACTTCAGACGGGCTCAAGCCCAGGATCTCAGAGAGTTCCCCGGTTGAATGCGGCCTTTCCCGCTGGAGCGCCATAACTTGGCTGACCGCCAGTTTGTCACCGATCAGTTCTTTGAATAACCTGTTAAATTCTTCGCTGGTGAAAAAATTGGTGTATGCTTCCTCGGTTCTATCAGGCACGCACAGCTTCTCCGACTGCACCAGCTTGATATAGGGGATGAGCTTCGTGACCGCCTCGAGTTTGGATTTTAATACATGTTCCGCAATTCCTTCGCCCCTGCCGAGAGAGCCCAGCTTCTCTATCTGGGGCCCAAGTTCATTCATCATGTTGGCGAAACGGATCCCTTCCCCGGCTGATACCCATTCGATCCTCAACCTTTCGGGATTGAGCCCAATGTGCTCCAGCAGTTTTTTGCATATGTACACCATGCTCAACGCATCGTAGTTTCCATGGGTAACGTAGTGGCAGTCGTTGAGATGGCAGCCACCGATGAACACTGCGTCCTGTCCGGTTGAGAACGCCCGGAAAATGTGGGCCGGATCGACCCTGCCGGAACACATCAGTCTTATCACCCGGATATCGGGGGGGTATTGAAACCGGGATACGCCGGCCAGGTCCGCCCCTGCGTAGCAGCACCAGTTGCAGAGGAATCCTAGGATCCTTGGTTCAAATTTATGCCCTGCGGCCATTCTCAGCTCACTCCTTTGTCGGCCGAATCCTCCGCCTGGGGTGGAACCGCCGCATCGATCTGGCAAAAGACCTCTTCATCGGTATAGTGCTTCAACATGATGGCATTGGTGGGACACCTTGCACAGCAGAGTCCGTCGCCCTTGCAGAGGATAGGATTCACCCAGGCTTTTTTGCCTTTTGGTGTCTCACGGAACTCTATGGCGCCATACGTACAGGCCGTGATACATGCCCCACATGACACACAATCGTGTTCGTTCACCTCGCAGACAGAGCCGGAGGCCGTGACCGAATCCTGCGAGAGGAGAGCGGCGGTCCGGCCGGCAGCCCCATAGGCCTGGCCGATGGTTTCGGAAATATGTTTGGGGTAGTGCGCCGTCCCGCACAGGTAGACGCCCTCCGCGGCAAAGTCAACGGGCCTCAATTTCACATGGGCTTCCTGGAAGAAACCATCCGGGTTCAAAGGGGCCTTGAACAACCGCGCTGTGTCCCGGATTCCCGCCGAGGGAACCAGAGCGGCGGACAGGACGAGGAGATCTGCGTCCAAAATGAGCCTCTGGCCTAAGATGGGATCGGGTACGCTGATCCGTAAAACGGGTTTGCCCCGCTCTGTGGCGGATTCCACCCGGGGCCTGTCATCAGGTTCCCAGCGGATGAATTTCACATCTTTTTCCGCTGCCTCGCGATAATAGTCCTCGGTGAACCCATAGGTCCGCATGTCCCGGAAGAGGATGAAGATATCCATCTGCGGGCAGGTCTCTTTCAGTTTCAAGGCGTTCTTGATGGCCTGGCTGCAGCATATGCGGGCGCAGTAATTCCTGTCTTCCTCTCTGCAGCCGACACATTGGATCATAACCAGGCTCTGGGAGTTGGCCAGCCCTTCATCGCCTCCGGAGATCCGCTCCTCCAGTTCCAGCTGGGTCAACACCCTGTCGTCTTCGCCGTAAAGATATTCGGTGGGCGAGTATTCGTCGGCGCCCGTGGCGAGGATGGCCGCGCCGTGCTGTATCTCTTTGACCCTTCCTTCGGATTTTATGGTGGTGACGAAATTGCCCACATACCCGGATACATCCGTAATCGTCGCATCGTGGGATACCTGGACCAGAGGGTGCTGATAGATCCTGCCGATAAGATCGGCTAAATAGGCCTGAACATCCAGCTCGTCCAGGGTGTAGTGAATCCTTCGCGCCATGCCGCCCAGGTCTTTGTCCTTTTCCACCAGGTGGACCTCGAATCCCTGGTTGGCCAGGGCCAGGGCACTGGTCATCCCGGCGAGGCCCCCTCCGACCACCAGCCCCCGTTTGTTGACGGGCAGATCAAATTCTTGCAGGGGCTCCAATGGGACAGTCCGGGCGACCGACATCCGGACGATATCCTTGGCCTTTTTGGTGGCTTCTTCCTTCTGTTTGGAGTGGACCCAGGAGCAGTGTTCTCGAATATTGGCCATTTCGAAGAAATACTGGTTGATCCCGCCTTCCCGGAGCGTGTCCCTGAACAGCGGCTCATGTGTCCTGGGGGTGCAGGCGGCGACAACCACGCGGTTGAGCCCTTTCTTCCGGATGGTGTTCGATATCTGCTCGGCGGCATCCGTGGAACACACAAAGAGGCCCTCTTCAGCATGGACAACGTTGTCTAAGGTGGAGGCATATTCAGCCACTGCAGGAACATCCACCACTCTTCCGATATTGGCTCCGCAGTGACACACGAATACACCCACCCTGGCTTCCTCTTCCGAGACATCCCTTTCCGGCGGATAGATCCTGTCCCGGGACAGCTTCCCGCGCCGGTAGTCGAGGAGGCTGCCGCACAGGGCTCCGGCCCCGCTGGCGGTCACGACAGACTCGGGGATGTCCATGGGGCCCTGGAAGGCTCCGCTGACATAAATTCCCGGGCGGGTGGTTTCCATGGGGTTGACGGGGTCGGCTTTACAGAATCCATGAGAATTGAGCTGGATGCCGAACGTATCGGCCAGATCCTGCACATCTGCGGGAGGTTTCAATCCGACGCCCAAGACCACCAGATCGAATTCTTCTTCCTTTACGCCATCCTCATCCGTCGCATAGCGTATCGTCACATTCTTCGTCTCCGGGATCTCTTTTCCTACCGATACGTAGCTTCTTATGAATGAAACCCCGGGAAGCTGCTCCGCCCTCTGGTAGAATCGTTCGAAATCCTTTCCGAATGACCGGATATCGTTGTGGAATATGAAAGCCTGCATGTCCGCGATATGATCTTTTGCCAGGATCACCTGCTTCTGGATATAGGAGCAGCAAACCGCGGAACAATAGCTGCTGCCGCCGGGGATAACCTCCCTGGAACCGACGCAGTGAATCCAGGCTATCTTTTGAGGATGCTTTTTATCCGAAGGACGCAGTATCTCACCTTCGTGCGGCCCGGTGGCACACAGGAGCCGTTCAAAGTCAAGACTGGTTACCACGTTCTCCATCTTTCCGTAACCATAGTCGC
>CBFDBC010000238.1:0-4967 GCA_965602945.1 uncultured bacterium
ACTGGATATGTTACGATGGGTACAAAGCTACTGGACGAAAGAAGGCAACTCCTATCGGATACTTTGGAGAGAAGCAATCTACCCCATAATGTGCCTCCCGGCCAGACAGTTGCCCTAATTCATCGTTTTACTGCACCCAAAAAGCCAGGACTATATTGGATAAAGCTGGATTTAGTAGACGAACAGATTGCCTGGTTTGAAGAAAAGGGCTCGAAGCCGCTAGTATTTTCTATCCAAGTTCGGTAGTGATATCTTTACTGACAATAAATACTTTTTTCTCGTGAAGCCCAAGCTAAACTATGTTTCCACGTTTTCGGAGGAATACCAAAGTAACTACAGGTCTTCGCCACATTTTTTTAACTTCTTTTGCATGACGAATATAGCCCAAACTCCACTTCTGATTCCTCAGCATTTCCTTTTCTGTCATAAGTGTCTCCTTTCTCGTGAAATTACTTAACCCGGATAATTCACGTGATATTACATGTATTATGTGAAATATCGACATTTTCTATGAATTATTTAGGTTAAGTTATAGAAGGGCGCGCCATGTGCAAACCATGCCTGCCAGTTTTAGAACGACTTTGACAAAAAACCGGCCTTGCTCCATAATTGTGCGGAGAAAATCGACAGTACACCAACACTGATGAGAATTCGTTTCTTGAAGCTTTCAACCATAGCGGGACTCATGCTCCTGAGCGTCCTTTTGTGGACCGGATCCTGCCGTCCAGCCGGCTCCGGGCCTACAGAAATCCTGAGGATCATCGATCTCCTGAGGCAGGAACACGTGCGCTCGTCTCCCATGAAGGATCTGACGCACAAATTCATGCGGGTGGAAGAAAACTTCTCGGACAGGTGGCGGTTCGTCCCCGGGCTTTCCAGCAACACCCAGAAGGTCTGGGGCGCATCCACGCAGCATCCGGTTCTGGGCGATCCCGATTCACTGGAACTGGCTGACTTCAGACTTCTTCAGGGAGAGCGGGAGATCCCTTATCTGGGCTCCGATCCACAGGGAGGGATGTTGTGGCGTCTGGTCCAGACCGCCGAGGTGTTCGACCTCCGCCCGCTTCCCGGTTTTGACCGCGATGCCCGGGGAGTTCTCCTTAAACAAGGCCAGTCGGCGGTCTTTGAGAAATTGCTTCCGGATAGAGAGGTCGTCCTCCAGCTCTACATCGTCAATACCAACTGGGAATCCTACCGGCCTAAGATCGAGGTCCTGCTGGATGGCGAACCTGTTGAGGAGCTTGTCGTCTCCCGGCAGCGCTGGTTCAGGATCCACTTCACACCCAGCCTCGGTATCCATGAGATAAAGGTCCAATGGTCGGGAGAGGGAAGCCCGGATGCCTTCATACTGATCGGGAGAGCGGTCGTGGACTGCCCGTCAGAGATCGTCCTCCTCTCGAATGATCAAGCCCAGCCGACTCAACCTCCGGAGGAAGATCTCGTATTCCATTACCATCGCAGCGACGCCCTCGCAGCAGGAGAGGATCAGTCAGAACTGCCTCGGCTGACCTGGCTCTACAACTACAGCGGCAGCCACCTGCTCGATCAGGCGGGGGGGGGAGGGAACGATCCCTACCGCATCAAGCAGAAGGTCGTCCTCGATGAGTATTCCCTGAACGCCCTCTTCGCTCCCGTACGGAGTGAATATGTCATCCCGCTCAGGATCCCGGCCCGCGCGGTCCTCGATTTCGGCCTGGGATTTTTATCGCTGGCACGCGATGAGGCAGCAGCGCGGCCACTCAGATTCCTGATCAAGATCGAGATCTCAGGCCGGGAAACCGTGCTGTTCGACCGGGAGTCAGGCCTGGATGCGCCGGCCGACGGTTTCACAATGGAGCGCATAGATCTTTCTCCTTATGCGGATGAAAAGGCCGATCTGTCTTTTGTAACTCAGCTCACTCCGCAGGAGGGGGGTGCGGATGAGGGCGTCCCCTTCTGGATCAATCCCGTGGTCTATCCGCTTCCGGAGCAGCCTCCCCCCAACATCGTACTCGTCTCCCTGGACACCGTCCGGCCGGATTTCCTGGGGTGTTACGGCAACGCCGAAGCCACCAGCCCGGCTCTCGATGCCGTGGCTGCCGAATCCGCCTTGTTTCTGAATACCTACAGCACGACCTCCTGGACCCTGCCCGCACATGTCTCCCTCCTGACCGCCCTGGACGGCCTGCGCCATGAGGTGTATTATCCCCAGGAAAAATTCGATCCTGCGACACCGACCCTGGCCGAGCTCCTGCATGCACGGGGATACACCACCGCCGCGTTTACGGGCGGAGGGTACCTGAGCAGCGTCTACGGATTTTCCAAGGGTTTCGACAGCTACCAGGAGATAAAGCTGCACGGGAATCGGGCCATCCGCTTCGATGAGGCGGAGCGGCTGGCCGACCTTGCCTGTGACTGGATCGGGAACAACCGTGACAAACCTTTCTTCCTGTTCCTTCACACATACCAACCGCACGATCCCTACTCCAATCTTTCTCCCCTGGGCAAGATGTTTATTGATGAATCGGCCGAGTGGGACCAGGTCCGCATGGAATCCCTGTTTCAGGACAGGGGCCGCTTCGACACCTCGCTCAGCGAAGAGCAGAAGGACAACATCGCGGGCCTCTATAAGGGGGAGATCCGGTACACCGACGAGGTGTTTGTCCGCCCCGTACTCGAGGCCCTGAAGAAGTCCAACCTGTATGACAACACCCTGATCATTCTGACATCCGATCATGGTGAGGAATTCTACGACCATGAATCCTGGCTCCATGACCACAGCCTCTATGAAGAGGGGATCCGTATCCCCTTGATCATCAGGTTTCCGGGGGGACGCTTCGGCGGCCAACGGATCGAGGCCCCGGCCCGCATTACGGACATCATGCCCACCGCGCTCCAGTTTGCCGGTCTTAATCCGGAGGGGCTCGACTTGGATGGGAAAAGTCTGTTTCCTCTGCTTCAGGGAAGGGAAAAACAGCCGCGCCCGGTCCTGGCTGATCTCGCCCTGCGGCAGCATCAGGATCCACCCACCACCATCTCTTTTGTCCGGGACAACCTCAAGGTCATCGTCCATAAACAGGTGGCGTCGCCCTACATCGACAGGGTGAGCCGGGAGCTCAGTGACTACCGGGTGGAGCTATATGACCTGGCACAGGATCCCGGCGAGACGCAGAACCTGGCGAATGAGGCCCGCTTTCGGGCCTCTGTCGTTCAGTTCATCCGGGAGGCCCACGGCCTCTTCCAGGAAGCCGAAGCCAGCCGGATGCAGAAGAACCAGGTGGAGATGGACCGAAGCCTCGAGGAGCGCCTCAAGGCACTCGGGTATATCAAATAGCGTGTATTAAATAGGATGAGTATGAGCTGCGCAAGGAACCGTGAGCTGCAGGCAAGCCGAGGCAGGTCCGGGTGGTTTCTTTTGCTCCTGACGCTGTTGGTGGCTGTAATGGCGGCCGCATCCTGCCGCGGGGAGCCGGACCGGAATCAGAATTTCATCCTGATGACACTGGACACCCAGAGGGCGGATTTCCTCGGTACCTATGCCTCGGATACTCTGACTCCTCATCTGGATTCTCTGGCCGACTCTGGGATAGTTTACGAGAACTGCTACTGCCTGGTCCCCACGACACTGCCTTCACACGCCAACATGTTCTTCTCGGAGGCACCCCATCGACTCCAGGTGTTCAACAACGGTCAGGTCATCCAGGCCGATGAAAGACGGCCCTCTTTCGTACAGGTGTTCCAGGACCGGGATTTCACCACGGCGGCCTTCCTCGCCCTCGGGGTTCTCAAGAGGCGCCACGGGCTGGCCGAAGGATTTGATGTCTATCAGGACGAGTTCCCGCAGGGACGTTTCTACCTGACGGCTGAGGAGGTCAACAGCAGCCTGCTGCCCTGGATCGAGGAAAACCAGGGAGATCCGTTTTTCCTATGGGTCCACTACTCCGACCCGCATGAGCCCTATTACCCGCCGGATTCACAAAAAGAGATGCGGATATTCCTGAACGACACCCAGATCGCGGAGATCTCTCTGAACAAATCCCTCGTTCATCTTGAACTCGATCTGGAGGAGGGTGAAAACCTGCTCCGGTTCGAGATCCCCAGGCCCTTTGTCCGGGATCCCCGTAAAAAGGTGGCCCTTCTCGACAGGTTCAGGCCGGACAAGATCGAGCAGGAGCAGAATGTCAGCCTGGATTTCCGCAGGGGATGGCATTCTCAGGAGAATAAAAAATTCTACGGAGTGGGCCGAACCGCCCTGCTGGATGTCCACAACCCGGAGAGCCCCCGCCGGATCGCCTTCTCGTTCCGGGGGAAGATCATCGTTCCCAACCAGTACAAGCGGGACCGTTATCAAAAAGAGGTCGAGTATATGGATCGACACATCGGGGACCTGCTTGGGAGCTTGAAGGCGCTCGGGATCTATGAAAAGACTCATTTTCTTGTCATTGGGGACCATGGGGAAGGCCTGGGGGAGTTCCCGCGGTGGGATGGGAAACCGCACTACGGGCACACTCATTACCTCAACAGCGTGTACATGCACGTCCCGCTGCTCGTGCGCCCTGCCGGCGGAGCGGCCGACGCGCGCCGGGTCGGCGACGTGGTCTCTACCCTGGATGTGGCTCCCACAGTTCTGCACATGATGGGATTCGGGGAGCTGAGGCACTTTCAGGGGACTAATCTTTTCGATCTTCCCGCAGGGACACAGCGCAAGATCTTCCAGCAGGCGCACCGTCCCCTCGCCGACAAGGATAAATTCGCCGTCCTCCACTATCCCTGGCACCTCATCTTCACTCCGGCTGATGACGCCTATGAACTCTATGACCTCTCCCGGGATGAGTACGAGAAGCAACTGCCGAAGCTGCAGGCCGAACTGCGTCGTGTGCGCCAGTTACTGGATCAGGGGCTTGTTCGCTGCCCGACCAACGGTCGGGTCACACGAATCATGAAATACTCGGGCGAATGCGTGACCGATAACGCACCCGTCGTGGAGT
>CBFDBC010000239.1:0-4954 GCA_965602945.1 uncultured bacterium
CCGTCCAGGTGGTCGTAGACGGCCTTGACCATGGTGGGGGTGAACTCCTTGGAACTCAGGCCGTAGCGGCCGCCCACGATGGTGACATCCCTGTCGGACAGAGCGACCTTGATGTCCAGATACAGGGGTTCTCCGATGGAGCCGGGCTCCTTGGTGCGGTCCAGGACCGCTATTTTTTTCACGCTGACCGGGATGGCGTCGAGCAGCGCTTCCACAGAGAACGGACGGTAGAGCCGCACCTTTACTGCTCCCACTTTCTCCCCGCGCTCCAGAAGATAATTGATGGTTTCCTCGATGGTCTCGGTCGAAGACCCCATGGATATGATGATCTTATCCGCATCCGGGGCCCCGATGTAATCGAACAGATGATACTGGCGTCCGATCTTCGCCGCCAGTTTGTCCATGTACTCCTGCACGATGGCGGGTGTGGCTTCATAATATTTGTTAACGGTCTCCCTGCCCTGGAAGTAGACATCGGGATTCTGGGCTCCCACTTTGGCCTGGGGTTTTTCGGGATTCATGGCCCGGGCGCGGAAATCTTCCACATATTTCATTTCCAGCATTTCGCCCAGAGTCTCATAGGGGATGACCTCCACCTTCTGCACCTCGTTGGATGTGCGGAATCCGTCGAAAAAATGCACGAACGGCACCTGGGATTTCATGGCGGTCAGATGGGCGACCACGGCCAGGTCCATCACCTCCTGAACGGAACCCGAGGCGAGGAGTCCAAAACCTGTATTCCGGGCGGACATCACATCGGAGTGGTCCCCGAAAATGGACAGCGACTGGCAGGCCAGCGAGCGGGCCGACACGTGAAAAACCGTGGGCAGCATCTCTCCGGCGATCTTGTGCATGTTGGGCAGCATCAGCATCAGCCCCTGTGAGGCTGTGAAAGTTGTGGTGAGGGCCCCGGCTGAAAGGCTGCCGTGGACGGCCCCTGCGGCCCCTGCTTCGGACTGCATCTCGATAACTTCCAGCGTCTGTCCGAACAGGTTCTTCTGTCCCTTGGCGGCCCAGGCATCGGCCAGTTCCCCCATGAGCGATGACGGTGTGATGGGGTAGATGGCCGCCACCTCGCTGAAGGCGTAGGCGACATGGGTCGCGGCCGTGTTTCCTTCGATGGGATCGTAAATCTTTTTCATCCTTTGTCTCCTATCAGATTTTCAAGCAGTCGGCAGCGAAACGCCAAATTAGTATTAATGTTAGGATTGCTTGTTCCAACTCCTTGATGATTTAGTACATATATATTTTTGTCGTCAGTCTTCTTTCAGTTCGGTGCGGCCCTCCAGGGACTTCTTGATGGTCACCTGATCGGCGAAATCCAGGTCGGAACCGACCGGCAGCCCCATGGCCAGCCGCGTGACCTTCACGCCGCTTTCCTTGAGAACCCCGGCCAGGAACAGGGCCGTGGCCTCCCCTTCCACCGTGGGATTGGTGGCGATGATGATCTCCTTGAAACCGCTTTGCTGCACGCGTGCGACCAGACGGTCGGTCTTCAATTCATCGGGCCCGATCCCTTTCAGTGGGGACAGGGCTCCCAGCAGGACATGATAGCGCCCCTTGAAGGCACCCGTGCGCTCGATAGACGCGATGTTGAAGGGCTCCTCGACCACACATAAGGCTTCCTCACCGTCCAATTCCTTGGTGCAGTGAAAACAAGGATCCCGGTGGGTCAGGCTGTTGCACACGGAGCAGTAGAAAACATTTCTCTTGGCATCCTTTATGGCATCGGCCAGCCTGTCCGCCTCTTCCTGAGGCACCCCTATCAAGTAGAACGCGATCCTCTGGGCTGATTTCGCCCCGATGCCCGGGATCTTCTTGATCTCCTCGATCAGGCGCTGGAGAGGGTGGTCTTTTTCCAGCATCAGAAGAGGCCCGGGATCTTGAGACCGGCTCCCATGGCGCCCATCTTCTGGCCGACATCCTCATCGACCTTGGCGCCGGCATCGTTGAAAGCGGCCGTTATCAGGTCCTGCAGCATCTCCACGTCGTCCTTGTCCACGACCTCGGGGTCGAGCTTGATGGTCATCAGGCTCTTGGAACCGTCCAGGGTGACGACGACCATGCCGCCTCCCGAGGATCCTTCCACTCGCATCTCTCCCAGTTCCCGCTGCATATTCTCCTGCATTTCCTGGGCCTGTCTAAGCATTTTTTGCATGTTACCCATGCCTTTCATGATGATCTCCTCTAATCCACCAGGTCTTTGATGTTCCTGGTGGCGACTTTTTCGCCTTTCCTTGGTTCTACGGACAGGATCTGTGCCTTGAACGTCTGCATGAAGCTCTTAACCGCCGGATCCTTGAGCACATCGTCCGCAGGTGCGTCTTGTCCGGGATCGGATGGTGTTTCTTCCGGATGGGGTTTGTCGGGTTCCGAGGGTGGAGCGACCGCCGGTCGTTCTTTGGACTCGTCGGCGGATTGCCGGGCGGGTGACGGCTCGGGAGCCGTGTCAGCCTTCTCCGGTTCTCCTTCTCCCAGATCCTGCACCTGCTTCAACAGCTCCTCCAAAGGAGTGAGCCTGCGGTAGTGACAGAGCTTGACCAGCATGGCTTCCAGGTAGATCCTGGGATGGGAGGAGAACTTCATTCCCTGTTCACCCTGTTGGAGAGAAAGCAGGTACCGCAGCAGGTCCTCGGATCCGGCCTGGGCGGCCTCATCCTTCAGCCGCTGGATTTCTTCGACGGTGAATGGCAGCAGTTCATCCGCGTTTTTAACGGAACGGACAAGCAGCAGATCGCGGAAATGCCGGATCAGCTCTTCATGGAACCTGCGCAGGTCGAGGCCGCTGTCTATGACCAGTTCCACCAGCGTGAAGATCCGGTCGGGCTGCTCCCCCAGGATGGATGAGGAACACTGGAAAAGGAGGTCACGGCTGATCGTGCCCAGTATCTCCTTGAGGTCTTCGTCCTTCACCTGATCCCCGGAAAAGGCGACGGCCTGGTCGAGCAGGCTCTGGGCATCCCGCAGGCTTCCCTCCGCAGCCTCGGCGATCAGGTTGGCCCCCGGGTCGGAGATGGTGATGCCCTCTTCGCCCGCGATACGGCGCAGATGATCGATGATCTCGGAACGGGAGATCCGCTTGAACTCGAAGTGCTGGCAGCGGGATACGATGGTCGCCGGCATCTTGTGGTACTCGGTGGTCGCGAATATGAAGGTCGTGTTGGGCGGCGGCTCTTCCAGTGTCTTGAGCAAAGCGTTGAAGGCGGACCTGGACAGCATGTGGATCTCATCTATGATGATGACCTTGGTGCGGCATTTGATGGGCTTGTACTGTACGCCTTCGCGCAGGGTCCTCACGTCGTCCACACCGGTGTTGGATGCGCCGTCGATCTCGATCACATCCACCGACCGGTCTTCGTTGATCTCGATGCAGAATTCGCAGACGTTGCACGGTTCGGGTGTGGGACCTTCCTTGCAGTTCAGGGCCTTGGCCAGGATACGGGCGGCGGTGGTCTTCCCCACCCCCCGTGTCCCGGAAAAAATGTAGGCCTGGGCGACACGCTGGTTCCGGATGGCGTTCTGAAGCGTCTGCTTCACGCCCTGCTGCCCGATCATCTCGCCGAAGGTCATCGGCCTATACTTTCGGGCATACACTAAATAGCTCATGTGTTCGATCCGTTGAATCCGGGTGAGGATGCGGAGTATTCGATCCTATCTACGGGTAGGATATTTTAGCACATTTGCCTCTGAAATTGAAACCCACAAAAAGGGGACAGGCCCCTTTTTCTTTCCTTTTTCCGATGGATTGGCGGAAAAAGGGGCCTGTCCCCTTTTTTCGGATTACTTCTTTTTCTTCTTTGTCGCAGCCGACTTCGACACCTTCTCGCGCTCCTCCTTGTGCCGGGTCTTGATCTGTGTCTGTTCCGTCTCGTGCCGGGTCTTTGCCCTGCTCATCGTTTCCCTGCTCTCCCGCTCGATCCTGTCTCGCTCGCTCCGAGTCTTCGCCCTGTCTTTTTCCTCGTCGTTCTGCTTCTGCAGGTTTGCGATCTCATTCTGCTGGCTCTCTTCAAGCTTATTCCGCTCATGCTCCTGGAGCCTGCGTATCTCTTCTTCCACCGGCGGCCCGCTCTGCGCCCGGTTGTCCTCCATTTTTCGTTCGATGACCCTTTCACGGGCCCCGGAAGGATCGAGCACCCGGGGCGGTTCATAGGACTCCTCGGCAACCACCCGGGGCGAATGAACATACAGGAATCCGGTATGGACCTCGGACCTCCCAGGGCTTTGAGACTGCCGAAGCCGAATCTCCTCCACACCTTGCCCGATGAGCTCGCTCACCCGGTCCACATCCAGGCCTCGATTGATGATCCTGTCCTCCTGGACCGATATGTCCGCCCGCAGCTGGCTGGACCGGACAAAGGTCAGGTTTCTTTCCGGAGGGAAGACGTGGGGGGACAGACGTGTGTCGTAGAAATAGCGGTTCTCCACGAACACCCAGTCCCTGTCGCTCAAGGCATAGGGAAGTGATGAGATCCCCACACCGGCCTCGAAGCGCACGTCGGGGGGAAGGGGCGCCCAACCGATGTGTCCGGGACCATACCTCCAGGCGACCCAGGAGGGGCCCCACACGAATCCCGGGACCCAGTACCAACCCACGGCCGCATCCCATCCCCAGCGCCCGTAGTGGAAGCAGGCCCAGCCCCAGTCAAAGCTCGAGACCCAGGTCCAACCGTGATCGGTCCACAACCAGCGCCCGGAGGTGTAGGGCCGCCAGCCGTATGCGGTGCTGTGCGGGACCCAGACGTACCCGTACGGCGAGAGACGTGCCCAGAAACCGAATGGACTCAGCGTATCGTAGAAATATTCCGGACCGAGTTCTCCGGAGTACCGGCTTCCCCGATAGTCGTACATGCCGGAATCCCCGCTGCTCGGGACGTCTCCCGTGTAGTCCCTGGGAACATATATGACACACCCCGCGGCCAGGATCACAAAACCGAGCAGCAGCGCCAGTCTCTTC
>CBFDBC010000240.1:0-4839 GCA_965602945.1 uncultured bacterium
AGCGCCGAAGCAATCTCAATGAATTTCGCCCGAAACAAAATGAGATTGCTTCGCTTCGCTCGCAACGACACGCTCAAGCTCTGCAATGACAGTCAGGCTGATGGCGGCGCGATCATGGCAGCAAGCTTCTGAGACAGCCGCCCGTTGCGCTTGATGGGCTTGTCGTTCTGGATCGCGATGTGCAGGGCCTTGTAGGTGCCCACAACACAGCTCAGTTTCTTGGCCCGCGTCAAGGCCGTGTAGAACAGGTTGCGCTGCAGCATGATATAATGCTGCGTCATGAGCGGCATCACCACTGCCTGATACTCGCTCCCCTGCGACTTGTGCACGGTGATGGCATAAGCATGGACCAGCTCGTTCATCTCCTCACGCGAATAGGTCAAGGGCCGGCCGTCGAAATCAACCACTACCTGGTAGGACTTCCGGTCGAAATCCCTGACCGAACCGATGTCGCCGTTGTAGATGTCCTTGTCATAGTTGTTCCGGATCTGCATGACCTTGTCCCGCAGCCGGAACTCCCGGTTCCCGACCTGGAGGCCGTCGTTTAAAGGATTGAGCGTCTTCTGCAGCTCGCGGTTCAGGTTGTCCACACCCACCAGCCCCCGGTACATGGGGCTAATGACCTGGATCTGCGGCGACAGCGGGTCCAGCCGCAGCTTCTTGGGGATGCGCGACGAGCACAGGCTCAAGATCGTCTGGAAGGCCTCCTGCTCGTCCTCCTTGTACATGAAGTAGAAGTCCGAGTCTTTGTCTCCCTTCTCGGGAAACTCCAGCTTATTCCCGTGGTTCACCTGGTGTGCGTTCAGGACGATCAGGCTCTCCCGCTCCTGCCGGAAGATCTCGTCGAGACGCACCACCGGGATCCGGCCCGACACGATGATGTCCCGCAGGAGCGTGCCCGGGCCCACCGAGGGCAGCTGGTCCTTGTCCCCCACCAGCACGAGCCGCATCCAGCGCGGCACGGCCTTGAGCAGGTGATACATGAGCGGAAGGTCCACCATGGAGAACTCGTCGATGATCAGGGCGTCTCCCTTCAGGGGATGGCCTTCGTCCCGCCGGAAACTGCCCTGCCCGGGGACGAACTCGAGGGTCCGGTGCAGCGTCTTGGCCTCCCTCCCCGTCGCCTCTACCAGTCGCTTGGCAGCCCGCCCCGTGGGTGCCGCCAAAAGCACGGCCCGTTCCCACTGGCGGAAGATCTCCACCACCGCCCGGATGATGGTGGTCTTACCGGTCCCCGGTCCCCCTGTGATCACCAGGACGTTCGCCTGGATGCTTTGCCGGATCGCCTCCTTCTGTAGGGGCGAAAACACGATCCCCATGTCCTTTTCTACCCTGCCGATGGCCGACTCCACGTCAAATTCCGGAGCCTGGGAATCGAAGGACACCAACCGCTCCAGGTAGTGCACCACATCATCTTCGGCCTTCTTGTAGAAGGGCAGGTAGATGGCCCGACCCGCTTCCATGTCCTCTGTAACGACCAGCTTCTCCCTGATCAAGGCCTCGACCGCCTCCGCGGCCTGCTCCTGCGAAACCTCGAGCTCCCCACAGCACGATTCGGTCAGGTCTGTCTCCAGCGAGAAGACGTGGCCCTGCTCGTTGTCTTTCTCCATCAGGTAGACCATGTAGGCCCGTACCCTTTCCGGGGCCGTGGGGCTCATCCCCAGCTTGAGTGCTATCTGGTCCGCGGTCTTGAATCCGATCCCCCAGATGTCATGACACGCCTGGTAAGGGTTGGTCTTGAGAACATGGAACGAGTTCTTGCCGTACTGCTTGTAGATCTTGGTGGCCAGGGTGGTGGAGATGCTGTGTTCCTGGAGGAAGATGATCAGCTCCCGGATGTCCTCGTGTTCGGCCCAGGATTTCTTGATCTCGCGCAGCTTGACCTGCCCCACCCCCTCGACCCTCTTCAGCTTGTCGGGTGCTGACGAGAGGATATCGATCGTGTCCTGCCCGAACTTCTTGACGATGCGCCGGGCCAGTACCGGACCGACCCCCAGGATCATGCCCGAGGCAAGGAATTTCTCAATGCCCCTCTCAGATGAAGGCAGGACCGGTGTGAAGTTATCTACCCGCATCTGGCGCCCGAAACGGGGATTGATCTCCCACTCCCCCTTGACCTTGAGCACCTCTCCCGGCGAAAGCGGCGGGAAGTTCCCGATGATAGTCACCTGCTCGCCGTCTTCCGGCATGAACCTGCACACGGCGTACCCTGTGTCGGGGCTGTAAAACACGATGGACTCTATGGTGCCGGTCAGTTCTTCCATGTCAGCGTTCTTCATCAATGTCTTTCCCAGCCACCAGCACGGCATGGCCCACTTCCAGGCCCATCTCAGCGGCGGCGGAGCCCTCACGAACCGCCACCTCCAGCAGCCCCAGGCTGCCGATCAGGAAAAGGGGCTGTCCCTTTTTCGCCGCAGAGTAGCTCTCGCGGAACGGGATGATGAAGTCGCCGATCCCGCACCTCAAGTCTTCCATCCTGTCAGCCGCCACTTGATCCAGCAGGCGGGCCGGTATGTTGGTGATGGCGTTTCCGAACTTGTCGATGTACGCCACGGCTCCGGTGATCCGCTCCGCCCTCAGCTGCGCCTCGGGTAGATCCAGTTCATTATAAGTGACGCATTCGGGACCGAATTTTTCGCAGGGAATCCCGAGCGTCAGTTGAGCCGCAACCGGGGCCATGCGGTCACGGCCTTCGAAGGTGCGGCTCACTTCCAGAAGAAAATAGCTTTTTTCCTGTAGATACCGCACGGTCCGGGGCGGATCGTCCCTGAGCACCCGGGTCAGCACCCCGTTATCGGGCGCGATGAAAAAGTAGTTGCTCTGGGTCGCAGCCAGCAGGACTTCTCGATGGCTCCCCACACCCGGATCCACCACCGCCACGAATATGGTCCCCTCTGGGAAAAACCGGTAGGAGGCCCACAGCCGAAAGGCGGCCTCCTCCACACCGAAGGAAGGGACGCGGTGAGCAATATCGACCAGGCTCACTTCGGGATTGATTCCGAGGATGACTCCCTTCATGGAGGCCACAAAGAAATCATCGCCTCCGAAATCCGTCAGCAGCGCTATGACCGGTCGTTTCATTTTATGAGTACAGCTCAGGTTTATGGTATGACATAGTTCTCCGGGGGTCAACAGCGACGTTTTTTGTGATTAGTCCGGGCTAGTGCTTGAAGACACCTGCGGTTTCATGATAGTTTTTCCCTGATGAAGTTTCTCAAGGTCCTGGTCAACTCCCTGCTCACCGGGTTGTTTTTCAGCTCTATGATCGCTCTCTTGGTTTTTGACCTGAACATCAACCTTTCTTTCAATATCCTTCCCTATCTCCAGCTTTCTCTGTGTCTGATCATTGTCTACGGCATGGCCGTCGCCCTGGTGGGCGTCGCCGCGTTTTTCACCGCCCAGTTTTTTGCCGGGCGGGCCTTCAAGATCGCGGCGGTCTCTCCCAGTTTCCTGATCCTGGGCTTCACGCTGGTCAACATCCTCGCTTTTTTCCTGATGCGTCTGAATTTCCAGCACTTCGCATCTCTTTTTTCCCCGGATGTCCACGCCCTGCTGAACAGACAGCTGGTCACGCTGGCGTTCATGGCGGTCCTCGGCCTGCTGGTCATCATCTCAGGTCTGGGCGACAGGAAACGAATCGTTTTTTATGTCCTCTATTTTCTCCTTTTCGGGCTGGGTATGGCCTACGTCGTGAACCTCAGGATCCAGTTTCCCGAGCACCCGAACCCCGAAAACCTGGCCGCCCTCAGCCCGAAACCGATCGATAAAAGGCTGACCATCATCGGGATGGAAGGCCTGAGCATCGATCTGCTCATCACGTTCATCACGGATAACAAGCTCCCCAACTTCAATTTCCTGATAGAAAACGGCAGTTGGGGGACACTGAGGAATTTCACGCCCAACGAAATGCTGGTGCTCGACACATCGTTCAACACCGGCAAGCTTCCCTCCAAGCACCGCCGTCTCTCTTCCAGGCAGTATTCATACTTGAATCTCAAAGAAACGTACGAAGTCGTTCCCCGCTACCTTTTTTTCAAACAGCTCAGCCGCATCAGTCTGCTGACCGAGCAAGAGGTTCCGCCACCAAAATATGTCAAGGATATCTGGGACATATTCCTTGCCAACGGCACGCCTTTCCTGGAACGGGGTTGGTCCCCGAACCCCGAGCCTCAGGCCATCACACCGGAGGCCGAGACCTTCTTCAACCGGATCTACGAAGATCTCCGGTTCGACACCAGCGAAGTATTCCTCAAGGTCAAACAAGCGTTGTGTTCCGACATCATGCTTGAGAGTTCCTTTACCCGGGAACGGGATCAATCTCAGCCCCAGCTCATCTCCTTCCTGCTGCCGGGCCTCAACTTCGCGGAATCATATTTCTATAAATACAACTATCCGGAGCTGTTCGGGGAGATCGATCAGGAAGAACTGACCCGATACAGCACTGTCATCGAACGCTATTACCAGTATTACGACGAGATCATAGGCAAGTATCTGGCTTCCAAGAAGGACAATGAACTCCTGGTGGTGTATTCCCCCCACGGAGTGGATGTGCTGCCCGTGTGGAAGCGCATCTCCGAGTGGATATTCGGGGATGTCGGCGTGTCCGGCTATCACGAGAGCGCACCCGAAGGTGTGATATTCTTCCTGGGGAGAGACATCGCACCCGACCGCAACATCACAGAGATGCACATCATCGACGTGACCCCCACCCTGCTGCACTACCTGGGCCTGCCGGTGGGAAAAGACATGGACGGTGTCGTCAACAGCGCGGTCTTTGCCGATGAGTTCAAATCCGAACCGGTGCTCTACATCTCTTCCTATGAAGAGCACGACATCAAG
>CBFDBC010000241.1:0-4817 GCA_965602945.1 uncultured bacterium
CAGTTCTAAGCTGAACCAGCACACACACGCGCAGAAGCTCAGAGCCCCTCCCGCCTCCCGGGCGGGGGGGGCTTCGGCCTGAGCGTGAATGTACAGACAAGCAGTACCGATCTCTTCATGGTCATTCCCTCTGGGCTTCCAGCTCGACGGGCTTGTATCCTCCCTTGGTTTTGAAATAGAAGAGCAGTATGAGGTAACAGGCCAGCATGATCGCGGGGAAGATGGCGACCGTCATCAAGGCATTCTGTTTGGCGGATGACGTGATCTCACCCACGACGGCCCCGTCCTGTTCGTTCAGTGCTTCGAACTTCTGTTGATCGATGGGCTGATATCTGCCGAAGACACTGGATTTCTCTTCGGCCACGATCCGGGAATGCAGGGCGGGATTCTGGGCGATGAGCTCCCGGTCGATCTGCCTGTCCTGGATGTTTCCGAGGAAGACGGCCCCGATAACGCCCACGCTCAGCATCCCCATCCCGCCGATCGCGTTGAGGGTGAGCGCGCCGCCTTTGGGAAAACGCTCTGCGGCGACACCCAGCATGGTGGGCCAGAAAAACGTTTTCCCTAACGCGTAGATCGTCGCGGCGATGAAGATCATGATCCCCGCCGTCTTGGACAGCATCACGAGGCCGATCACGGCAATGGCGCTGCACACGGCCAACAATCCCAGAGGGGAGAGCCTGTGTACGATAGGTCCCGCCAGGAAACGGAGCATCATCATGATGAAGGCTGTATAGACCAGGACCCAGCCGGGCTGCAGCCCCATATCCTGCATCACCGGTGTCACGAGTTCCGTAATCCAGCTGTCCGTGCCCAGCTCGGTTGTCGCCAGAGGCAGCATGATCAGCAGCAGGAAAATAAACAGGGGATGCCCCAGGCGGCGCACATAGAAGCCGTAGCCTATGATCAGCGCTGCCGATACCAGGATGGTGGCGGTCAAGGGAAACTGAAACACGCGGCCTATCTCCGCGACCATGATCACGATCACGATGACCGCACCGATGATGCCGGCTTCCTGGAGCATGGCCTTGTAGGACACGCCGGCCTTTACCCGCTCATGCACCGGGAATTTGGCCCGGATCATCATCAGGCCGTAGGCCGACGCCGGGATCAGTACCAGCCCGACCTTCCACCTCCAGTCCAGCCCCGGCATCAATATCAGGATGAGCAGCCCCCCCAGGACCATTCCGCCGGGCCAGCCGGCATGCAGGATGGTCAGCCACTTGGTCTTTTCCTTGGAATACACGGTGGCCACGACCGGATTGATCACCGCCTCCACCGTCCCGTTCCCCAAAGCCAGGAGAAAAGTGCCCCAGTAAAGCATGGAGTAGCCGGTCGCGAAGATCGTGATGACGGCGGAAAGAACATGACACACAAAGGCGAAAGTCAGCGCCCTCCCGTATCCGATCCTGTCGATGACCAGGCTGAACAGGATGATGCTCAGGGCAAAGGGCCAGAGGCCCACTCCCAGGATCTCCCCTTTCTGTGTCTCAGAGAGATTAAAATGGACACCCAGATCCCCGATGATGTTCGCCCGGATGATAAATCCGAACGAGGTTGCGACCAGCGCGATGAAGCAGGTCCAGAACAGCCACTTCGAGGCTTGTCCGTTCGGGTCATTGGCTCTGATTTCGGAAATTTTAGAAGACATGCTCGACCTCCCCATGAAAGATAGCGCTCGATATTTCCCTTTATCGAGATGTTTATATCACAATGAAGAGGATATCCACAATCCGTGTCTAAGGTGCTCTCAGCAACTGATCCGGATTGGAAGCCTGGTAGCCGCGGAAGGCGGCCGGGTCTGCCGGCCCGATACGCTCGACATAGACGAACTCGGCTGCGATCTTCTCTTCTGCGCCCTCTTCGCTGAACCATGCCTGCAGGCAGGTCGTGCCGGCCTTGAGGTGGACCGTGAATTCCGCGAATCGTGTATCGGATTTGATTTTGGATTCACGGTCCAGGTTCCCGATCTTAAGACAGGCCGTATCAAAGGGGAGGAGCTCGGAGCCGTCCCTGTTCTCCCGTATCCGCTTGTTCGCCTCTCTCGGCCAGCGGGATGCGAGGAATTCGTATTCCCCGTCCTCAGCCACCTCTATCACCCAGATGTTGTCCCGTTCTTTCCGGTGTGCGTCGTGGGAGTAGAGCACCGTGGGATTCTTAACACCGGAACCGATGATGGTCTTGTCGTAGATATGGAAATCCCGGGAAATATCCGCCCACCACTCCTCGTATTCCTCATGCAGAGCTCTCACGACCTCGGGGTGTCCGGCTGCGATGTCGTATTGCTGTCCCGGATCGAGCCGGATGTCGTAGAGCTCTTCCCTGTCGCGCTTGACCAGCCGCCAGCGTTCGGTCAGAACCTGGTAGTCCTTGTATTTCTGCGGGAAATCCACTCTCTGGTTGTGCACGAACAGGGTTCGCTCCGGCCAGCGGGCCTCCGGGACGAGGAGCAGAGGCAGGAAGCTCCGGCCGTCGAAGTGTACCCCCTCCGGTGTTTCCAGCCTGCAGCATTCGATCAGCGTGGGCAGCAGGTCGATATGGGCGGTGAGCTGTTCCACGTCCCGGCCGCCATCGATGCCGCGGGCGGGCCAGCGGATGAAAAAAGGCACACGGTGCGCGTTCTCATAACCCCAGATCTTCCCCCCGCGCATCCCTGCGCTGTAGCCTTCCTCGACAAATCCCTCTTCGTCGATCACGATCCCGCCGTACCAGGGACAGGGACCGTTGTCCGTCATGAAGATGAGGATGGTGTTTTCCGCCAGATCCAGTGCCTCGATCCCTGCGAGCAGCCGGGCCATATCCTCGTCGATCTTCGTGATCATGCCGTAGTAGGCGGCCAGCCGGTCCGAAACCCGCGAGCGAAAGGGTTCGATGTACGCATCGTCCACGACCAGGGGTGCGTGCGGGATGTTGGTCGAGAGGAAGCAGAAGAAGGGCCGCTCTCGGTTATCTCTGATGAATTCGAGTGCCTCGTCGAACCAGACCGTATTGCAGTATCCTTCGAACCGCTCAGGTGTGCCGTTCCGGTAGTATGTGTCGTCAATGTAGTCGTTGCCCCAGTAGTCCCAGCGATTGCCGACGGAACCGCTTCCGTGGACAAGCGTCTCCTCGAATCCCCGGTCCTGGGGCCGGAAGGGATAATTGTCACCCAGGTGCCACTTGCCGAAGATGGCCGTCCTGTATCCTCCGGCCCGGAACACGTCGGCTATGGTGAGCTTGCCCTTGCGGAGGAGTGACCGCCCCCCGATCGTGTGCCAGACGCCCGTGCGGGCCGAATACTGACCCGTCAGCAGCGCCGCACGTGTTGGGGAGCAGCAGGGATCCACGTGGAAATCGTTCAGGCGCACGCTGTCGGCAAACAGCCGGTCCAGCGCCGGTGTCTCGACATAGGGACTGCCGTGGGCGCCGATATCCCCGTACCCCTGGTCATCCGTCATGACCAGGATGACATTGGGCGGCTCAGTGCCTCCGGATGCACAGCCGGCAAGTCCCAAGAACAGGCAGAGCAGCAGGAGTAGAGCTGTCCTAACCGCCAAGCCGGTCCTCATGCTTACTTCCTTCGATACTCGAGAAACAGTCGAGAGTATCTATAAAGTATCAGAATCGAACATATTCTACAACCGATCGCCCCGAGGAGGCCGAGAACCCTCCTATGTCTGCCGAATCCGATTTCGTCTCGAAACCGGCGCTCTTTCATGATATAGTTGCAGTCCCGATCCTGCGATCTGGAGAGGAGACTTGGGTGTTTGGATCTGATCTGGCAATACCGGTCCTGGACCTCATCATCATCATAGCCTACCTTCTGGGGATCCTGTTCGTCGGCATCTATTCCGTCCGCCGCATGAAACTCACCAGCCAGGGATATTTCCTGGCCGGACGCTCCCTGAACTGGGGCATGGTGGGGGCGGCCCTGTTTGCCTCCAACATCTCCACCATCCACCTGGTGGGCCTGGCCGCCTCCGGCTACAACGAAGGCCTGGTGTGGGGGAATTTCGAGTGGATGGCCACCTTCACCCTGATTCTCCTGGGGCTGGTCTTCGCCCCCTTTTATTTCAAGAGCCGGATATCCACGCTCCCCGAGTTCCTGGAGCGGCGCTACGGCCCCGCCTCCCGCATGTTCCTGGCATTCATGGCGATCATGGGCGCGTTGTTCATCCATATCGGCATGAGCCTCTATGCCGGGGCCGCGGTCTTCAAACAGTTTTTCGGGATCGACGTGGTGGCCTCCATCGTGATCATCTCCATGGTAACCGCCATCTACACGGTCCTGGGCGGGCTCAAGGCCGTGGTCGTGACGGAGACCATCCAGACCGTGATCCTGATATTCGGCGCGGTGGCGGTCACGGTCTTCGCGATCCTGGCGCTTCCGGACAGCGGCATCCATTCGCTCGCGGAGCTCAAGGAGGCGGTCAAGCCCGAGCAGCTCAGCATGATACGGACAGACAACGCCTCGGGCCTCGCGTGGTATGCTGTGCTCCTGGGATATCCCATCCTGGGCGTCTGGTACTGGTGCTCGGATCAGACCATCGTGCAGCGCGTCCTGGGGGCCCGCACCCAGAGGGACGCCCAGCTGGGCCCCCTGTTCGCCGGCCTCCTCAAGATCCTGCCGGTCTTCCTCATGGTGTTTCCAGGCGTGCTGGGGTATGTCCTGTTCAGGGACCTGATAGGGGCGGACTCCAACCAGACCCTACCCATCCTCATCAACCAGCTTATCCCCACGGGGCTCAAGGGCCTGATCGCGGCGGGCCTGCTGGCCGCCCTGATGAGCACCATAGCCGCCGCGCTCAACAGCTCCGCCACCCTGGTTGCGGTCGACA
>CBFDBC010000242.1:0-4794 GCA_965602945.1 uncultured bacterium
CCACAGGGTGGCCCCCGGCCGGAAGGTGGGCATCCAGGATATCGAATTCCAGGGCCTGAACCACTTCACCGAGGAGCAGCTCAAGGAGGAACTCCTCTTCGGGGCGAATATCCCCCTGTTGAGCAAGATCGACGGGGCGCGCCTGTTTCAGCTGCCGACGGAGATGGAGTTCCTGTACCAGACCCGAGGATTTCCGGAGATGGAGGTGCAGCTCCAGTTCGAGTGGCAGGGTGAAAAAAAGGTCAAGCCGATATACTTCGTCACGGAAGGCCGCCAGGAGACGGTGGCACAGATCACCTTCGAAGGTGCCGCCCTCTTCCCTCCCGCGGACCTAATGTCCCGCATCAGCAGCACCCAGGGTGGGCCGTTTTACCGGCCCACGGTCCAGCAGGACATCGAAAAACTTTTGAATTTCTATCGCAACCAGGGAGTTCGGGGCACGGACATCGTTGCCGGCGTGGAGATGGTGGAGGAAAACCGGTATGCCGTGAATTTCCAGTTTCGGGAGGGCGAGAGGGTGGTCATCCAGGAGATCGTCATCTCCGGACAGAATATCACCCGGGTGAGAGTGATCACACGGGAGCTGCAGGTGCGGGAAGGCGAACTGGCCCGCTACGATGCCATCCGGGAGACCAAGCGCAGGCTCGAGGGCCTGGGGGTCTTTTCCGAGGTCAGGATCGAGGAGATCCAGCTGTCACCCGATACCATGAACCTGTTCATACAGGTCAGCGAAGGAGACAGGCACTATGTGTCCGCGGGATTGGGTCTGGAGACAGTGGGCGCTCCCAACTCCGCCGACGTCTGGAACTATGACGTGCGCCTTCGAGGAACCGGCGAGATCATACGTCAGAACCTGTTCGGGACGGCCGCCACATTCAGCCTGGTGGGGCAGCTGAGCATCCAGGAGCGCCGGATCGTGGGCACCTGGCAGCAGCCATATTTCTTCGGGATCCCGATCAACACCTTCCTTAATGCCTGGTGGGAGCAGGAGCAGCGTAAAAGCTTCAAATACGAACGGGCGGGTGTCAGCCTCTCTGGGATCCGGACATTCCGGGGCAAGGAGCACTGGACCCTGGTGCCGACCCTGAAGTTCGCCCGCACCACGATCCTCGAGCTGGAGATCGAGGAAGACGAGATCGACCGCCAGTTCCTGCCCTACTCCACCACTTCGATCGGAGGGAGTGTCCTGCGCGACCGCAGGAATGATCCCTTCAATCCGTTCAAGGGCTACTTCGTTTCGTCCGCCCTAGAGTGGGCCTATCCGCTCTTCGACACAGAATCGGACTTCATCAAGCTGTTCAGCAAATACCAGCGGTACATCCCCGTCTCCAACCGGATCCAGCTGGGCTTCACCACGCGCCTGGGGCTGGCCAGCGGCTACATGCCCATCCCGGAGCGGTTCTTCGCGGGCGGAAGCAACTCCTTCCGCGGGACCCGGTATGACGAACTGGGGCCCAAGGACCCCAAGTTCGGGAACCCGGTCGGCGGCAAGGCGCTTTTCCTGCTGAACCTCGAGATGGTCTTCCCGGTCTACCCCAGCCTCGAGAACCTGGGTGCCGTGGTGTTCTATGATGCGGGCAATGTCTGGCCCGAGTACACGGACTTCTCGTTGGGCGACATGGAGCATGCGCTGGGTCTGGGACTGCGCTACCGGACCCCGCTCGGTCCGGTCCGGCTGGAACTGGCATGGAATCTCTCGGCACCTCCGGGAGAAAGCAGGACACTGGTCTTTATCACCATCGGGAATATCTTCTAAAATGCGGAAAACACCATTGAAACGATCAAAGAAGATCCGCCGCGGGCTGTACCTGGCCCTGGGCATCGGGTTCCTGCTGCTGCCCGCACCGGCGCAGGAAGAGGCCGTAGACGGGATCGTGGCGGTCGTCAACAACGATGTGATCACCCTGACGGATTTCAGGATCGTGCAGGGCTTTGGATTGTATTCCAGCGACGGGGACAGCGGGGAGCAGCCGTCTGCCCGGGAAATCCTGGACAGGCTGATCGAGCAGAAGCTGATCGTCTGGGTCGCCGATCCGGACCTCAACGTGCCTGTGCCCGAGTTGGAGGACTGGTACGAGCGCCTGTCCGGTATGGTCGGAGCGGAGGCCTTTCAGCGGAGGATGGAGGAATTCGATCTCACCCGCGATGAGTTCTATGTCTACCTGGCTGAGATGATCGCCTCCCGCGGGGTCCTGGAGCAGCGCTTCCAGATGGCCGTGACGGTGTCACTGCGGGAGATAGAGGCCTACTACAATGAGACATATGTCCCGGAACAGACAGCCATGGGGCTGGAGCCCGAACCCATGGTGGAGATCCTGGATAAGCTGGAAACGGCTGTCAAATCCGACGGGACACGTGTCCTGATCGGCGAATGGGTGCGCAACCTCAGGAAAGAGGCGGATATCGATGTGTTCGCCGGAAACTATCCACAGTATTTCGAAAGAATCCCACGGAAAGGACCTTAAACGGATGACAAAACTAGCCTGCTTGTTCCCCGGCCAGGCCTCACAGAAAGTCGGGATGGGCCTGGCATTTCATGAGGAATCGTCTCTGGCCCGGGAGATGTTTGCCCGGGCCGACGAGATCCTGGGTTATGAGATCTCGAGATTGTGTTTCGAAGGCCCGGAGGATGAGCTCAAGCTCACTCAGAACACACAGCCCGCGCTGCTGGTCGTCAGCAGCATCGCGTTCCAGCTCTTCGGGAGGGAGCCTTATCTGGCCGCGGGCCACAGCCTGGGCGAGTACTCGGCCCTAGTGGCCGCGGGGGCGCTCAGCTTCGAAGACGCCGTGCTCCTGGTGCACAGGCGGGGACAGTACATGCAGCAGGCGGTCCCGGTGGGCGTAGGCGCCATGGCCGCGGTCCTGGGGAAAGAGCTTGCGGAGGTGGAAGAGAGCCTGCACGCGGTCAAGTCCGGCGTCGTGGAGATCGCCAACTGGAACAGCCGGCAGCAGATCGTCATAGCGGGGCACAAGGAGGCGGTGGAGGAGGCGTTACGTCTCATCGACTCGCCCCGGGCCGTCACCCTGCCTGTCAGCGCTCCTTTCCACTGCGAGCTGATGAAGAGCGCCGAAGAAAAACTGGCGTATGACCTGGACCATGTGGAATTCAAGGACCTGAGCTTCCCGATAATCACAAACGTGGATGCCGCCATCATAAGAACCGGGGCCGAGGCACGTGACGGGCTGAAACGCCAGGTGAGCCGCACCGTGCTCTGGTACCGCGCAATGGAAATACTCGGGCAGGAACGTGTCGATGCCGCGGTGGAACTGGGGTCCGGCAGCGTGCTGTCGGGGCTTCTCAAGCGGGAATCCCGCGGTTGGGACTCGCGGCCGGTGGTCCAAGCCGTGGGAGACCCCGAGACGCTGACAGCTGCCCGCGCCGCCCTGGGAGGGTGACTCACCGGGCCAGGATCGCGCCCAGGTTCTCGACCACGAGGGAGGGCTCCCAGGATAGGTCCTTAAGGTCTTCCGCCTTGGCCTCTCCGCTCAACACCAGGATGGAATCGCAGCCCACACGGCGCGCCAGTTCCATGTCCGTGTAGAGACGGTCCCCGATCATGACCGCCTCCGCCGGCGCAGCCCCGTGCCGTTCCAGGATGTGGTTCACCATCTCCACGTTGGGTTTCCCGAAGATGAGCTTCGCGGTTTTGCCCGTGGCCTTCTCGAAGAGGGCAAGCATGGCGCCGACATCCGGAATGGGCCCATCCGGGGTAGGGCAGACCAGGTCGGGATGGGTGGCGAGCAGCTCGATTCCCCGCTGGAGGTAAAGCGCGGCCTTCTGGAGCTTGGCGTAGGTAAGCTCCCTGTCGAATCCCAGTACCACGAAGGCGGGATCTGCGGCATCCACCCGCAGGCCGGCCTGTTCCATCATCTCGAGCATGGATCGCGTGCCGACGGCATAGATGTCGGTCACACCTCGAGCCTGCAGCCAGGCGATAAGCCCGTCCGTCGAGAGCAGGATATCGTCCTCCGAGGCAGGGATGCCGAGGCCGGTCAGCTTGGCGGCGTATTCCCGTTTGGAGCGTGAGGAATTGTTGGACAGGAAATAGGCGCGGATCCCGTGTTCCCTGAGGAAGTGAAGAAAGTCTTCTGCGCCGGGGAGGAGCGTATCCCCCATATAAACGGTACCGTCCAGGTCGAGGAACACGATTTTTTTGTTCTGGAAGGTGCGGTCGAAGGAAGGGGGCATGGTTCGATCTCCAAAGGGCTAATCTTTGTCCGCGAGAGCCAGGAGGGCCGCCCTGACATATTCCACGGCCGAGAGCAGGGTCACGGTGATCAGAATCCAGGAAAGGGCATGGAAGCTCCATCTCCCGACAGCGTCCCAGTAAAAGGGGCCCAGCAGAGCCAGGAACGCTCCTATGGCCTGGAACATGGCCTTGATCTTGCCGCTTCGTTTCGCGGACACGGTGCGGTTCTTCTTGGCGAGTGAGATCCTGGCGTAGGCCACGGTGATGTCCCGGAGCGCCATGGCCAGGGGAACCAGGAACAGTACCAGGTCGTGAGCGGCCATGGACCAGTACACGATCAGGCGCGTGATGCTGTCGGCATAGGGATCGAGCATGGCTCCATACTCAGACACCAGGTCGTACCTGCGGGCAAACACCCCATCCAGGAGATCCGAGGCTTCGATCAGGATCAGAAGGGCCAGGCAGGCGATGAGCTTAAGGCTGCCCCCGGCGGCGTAAACGAGCACCAGCCCGAAGGCCGCTCCCATGGGGATCCGGATCAGTGTCATGATCTGGAGGGCCACATAGCCGGCGGTCGCCTTTCTGGTATCCGGCGGGCTCGAAT
>CBFDBC010000243.1:0-4755 GCA_965602945.1 uncultured bacterium
ATCGCCCCCCTGATTTAATAGATCCAGGGCACGGATGAAGTTGTGGATATCATCATAGAACAATTGAACCTTGGCAGGATCGTCCGTCATCTCGCATTTGAGCTGAGCTTCCAGGCCGGCTACACAAACCACAATAATCAGCATAAGCCCAACAACACAACACTTAATCGAGTGTTTCATGTTTTCCTCCACTGATGCTTTATTACATTGACGGAATCCACACCGGTTTTGTTCCTCGCTGCACTGCGAGTGATTTGAGGCAGGATTTTACGGGCCCCTTTCCGTTATTGGTCTTCCCGGCTTCCCCAAACGGGCCGGCATCTCTTGAGAACCTTGAATCCGCTGTCGTCATCCTCATCCAGAAAGTACGCCCTGCCCTGTACAAAAAGCCCGGGATGCCGTTCACTCCATGCCCGGATCTGGTAGAGTCCCTTCGCATCGAAAATGTCATAGCCAGTTTGTTCCTGCCCGCCAGCCGTCCTGGTTTCGTACGTCCTGACCCAGAGGTTTCCCTTGTCGTCGACGATCATTCCGGTGGCGACGGGTTTGGACGCAGGCACCTTGATCTCCCGGACCGAGGCGGCGATCTCCGGAAGAGAGTTTTCGAACCTTGAAATGAAGTCCTGTCTGTCCGTTTTACTCACAGTAACCTACCCTCCGGATCGAACGCGCTGATCACGTTATTTGCCTGGTCGGATATGTAGATGTTTTCACTCCCGTCTACGGTGAACAGCGAAGGCTCATACAGCAGGACCTCGCCGTCGGCACTCTCGGCGCCAATAGCGAGTTCTTCCTCGAAGGTCACAGTCTTTTCCCCCTGCAGAGGGAAGGCAGGATTATGGACATGCATAACGCCATCGATCACCTCTTTTTGGGGGGCCTCTGCCTTCTGCAGGCATACCAGACAGGCCACCAATACCGACATCGGAAGGATCCAGGCACATCTTCTCATGATCGTTCTCCCACCTGATTCTGGAGACATATTTGAATCCCCACTCAATCACATAACTCCCATTAGCCCATTTAGGTTGACAACTCATATCCAATAATTGATCTTGAATCCTGGATTCTCTGACCGGAGAGAACGTGACACTGGACGAGGAAGTCCTCATTAGCACAAACTTCGAGCGTATCCTGAAAGCGGCTATCTTCCCGGACTGGTCGATCACATACAGCGTGGGCAGTGAGGCCACGCTGTAAGCCTTGGCGATCTTATCGCCAACTCACCCCGTACCTCTTGACCACCGGATAGCCCTCCCCGTCTTCCTCAATGGTGAAGAGCTTCGAGCCTTTCCAGATCCGGGGGGGGAAAACCAGCGGGATCCGTGCAGCAAACAACCCATCCCTGTCAAAAACATCATACAGGAATCCCTTCCCGGACTCCGGTCTCTCCCAGGTGGCGACAAACACACGGCCGTCTTCATCAGCCGTGACTCCCTGGAATGCCGGGCGGTACTTGGGTGCCTGAACATCGACCGCGAAGGGCATCCTCTTCTGCAGGGATGCAATCTCATCCTGATCGATCCGCACAGGGCTGTAGTCGTGTTCGATGGTTCGGACTTTTTTCCCATTGATGTCATACACATGCAGCTCATAGGTCTTAGCGTATCCGCAGATCACCTGATTATCCAGATACCGCGTCCAGTGAAAGTCGGGCCCCAGGGGGTTGTTGGTCGCCTCACTCCCCGTCTTCGTGACGGTCAAATAGGTGGCCAGGGTATTTTTTCGGCTGTCGAACCGCCTCAGCTCCAGTATCTGCTCTTTTGGAGTGTTGGTGAAGACCAGGCTTATGATGTTTCCTTCGGCATCCACATCACCGCCGACCATGACCAGACCGGCTGTCGAAAACGAATTCACAAAATCTCCGCCCATGGAAAAGTAACTGATGCGGTGGTTCATCAGGTCATGGACCATGATGGTGTCCTGCGTCGTGATCCCTAAAGAGAACGGGCCGGAGAATTCACCCGGGCCCTGTCCCCGCCTTCCTATGGTACGGAGGTGCTTTCCCTCCCTGTCGAAAACCCTGAGCTCCGCCTCCATGTAATCCAGGACATAGATCCTGCCGCCGTCACCCACGGCGATCGCGCTTATCCGGGAGAACATGTACTCGGGTTGGCCTTCCGAAGCCCCGATTGACAGTTCCTCCCGGATACGGAATTTATCAGTGTCGGACTGAGGCTCAATCCCGAACACCAGCTGGGAACCCAGGAGGAACGCAGAGAAAAAAAACATCATATGGTTCAGGCGTTTTGGCGTCACGAATCTCATTCCTTATCGTACTGCATCATACCAATCTATTCACCGTATTACACATCATTATACGCAGGAATGTACAGCACGTCCCCCGCTGCCATCGTCCGGATTCCTGAGCCAGGACCCACTGACAACTCAATCGGCGATATATCCGGCCCGGTGCAGGACTTTGAATCCCTCCCTGAAATTATTGCGCTCCGACCATTTTAACCTATTGATTATAAAGGGATTATTACCTTAGAGCCGCCTTATTTTCGCCTTAAACCATACTTTTTGGGGCCATTTTTGCCCCTCTAAGCAATTTTTGTCCTTCTGCTGACACTTTCCAGCGTTTGCACCTATGTTTCGGAAATCAGTCTGCCCGGGTCTCTGCTTAAACAGCCCATTTGCACCCCAAAATGTCCCCTCTAAGCCAAAATTAACGCCCGTCTAAGGCCTTATTCTATTTTATATCAGCAAGTTAAAATGGTCGGAGCGCTATTTTATGAGCACTATTTTAATACCCACTGATCGGCATCTTTCTTGAGCGTCAGGGTTGCTTTGGCATCCGGCTTGATGGTGATGCGGATCTCCAGAGGCCCGGGCTGGAGCAGCAGCTTCAAAGTGTATGTGCCCTCCAGAACCTGCACCGGCTCTCCACCGACCACACCGCGCGCTTTCACCCTACCCTGGTCGTCCAGCAGCACGAACTCGACCCGCAGTGTCTGCTCCAGCGAATCCAGCAGCTGCTCCGAATCCTTGGCATCCAGGTAGATCCCTCCGGTCGAGGCAGCGATGGCTTCCAACTGCTTCCGCGCCTCCTCCTCCTTGATATCGAATCCCACGATGTTGACCTGGAGGTCAAGGCCGGCCGCCTTCAACGCCGGTGCGATCGCCTCGATGTCCCCATCACAGCTTTCCACCCCGTCGCTGATCAGGACGATAGTACCGCTCCCGATCTCCTTGAAATCCTTTATCCCCTCCAGCACTGAATACACCAGGGGTGTCTTCCCTCGGGGCGTTATGGCCTCCACCTCCCCTGTCAGCTGCGCCTTGTTGATCAAACCGATCGGTGTCACCAGCTCCGTATCCTGGCAGGCTTTGCCGTCGTTCAAGCCATAGCGGTGCCCATAGAGCCGCAACCCCACGTTCATCTCATCCGGCAGCCCCTCGATAAGCTCTTTCAGGACCTCCTTGGCGATTGTGATCTTGGCAGTGCCTGCGATCTGCCCCCACATGGAATTGGACGCGTCCAGGATCAGCTCCACATTCTTGGCCGCCTTTTTCTCCGCTCCCTCCTCGATACGCACTTCCACAGCCCCCAGCTTCTGCTCGGTCTGGCTCATTTCCGCCTTCAACCTGTACTCCACCGGCGATGTCAACTGCCGGAAGATCCGCTCCGCACTCTCCTCGACCTTGTCCGGCGAGGGCGAATAATAGAACTCCCCCTGACTTGCGTAAGCGATCTCCTTGAATATCCTCTGCCGGGAATTGGTGTAATACGACGTCTCCGAATCCCATCCCTTCTGGACGGCGATGGTGGAAAAACTGATGCCGGACTGCAGGATGCTGTTCCAAAGCTCCGTGTAGTTCTGCATACACTTACTCCCTGAGCAGTCCAGGACATCAAAGATCGCCAGCACGGCTCGATTCCCGTCCTGAAGGCTCACGCTGTCCACCGCTTCGAGCAAACCCTTGAACGTGTCGGTCCCCCCTCCTCCCTGGACCTCCCTTTCCATGGCCTCCTTTAGCACAGCCGCATCATGCGTGAAGTCAGAGAGCGAGGTAGGATCATCCTCGTACTTCATGAGCTTGAGGCTCAAACCTTCGCCCAGGTTGTCAAGGTATCCCCCCAGGATCTTCTTCACGATATCCACGCTGGGGCCCATGCTGCCGCTGTCATCGAACACGATGGTCAGAAACGACTCAGGCCGGTAGATCCGGAGCAGATGATCCTCCGGTCCCACATGATAGGTCACTTCGAGCATGTTTCCGAGCGCCGTCTCTGCCGCTGGCTCGATCTCGGCGCCGTCCAGGCTCGACAACACATATCCCGGGCGCAGCACTCCCAGGTTGTTGATGTACAGCGTCAGCGTATTCCCCGGCTCGTCCTTGAGCGCCAGCCTGTAATAGTCGACTTCGTCCTGGCCGACTGCCCCTCCCAGGTAAGCGCCAAGCGGGAGTGCCTGGGCCTGCCCGGGCGTGTCGTTCGGCTCCTTCTCTCGGAGCTGCACCTCACCCAGCGTCGCCTCTCCGGGCTGCCGGTCCGCCCTCTCCTGGAAGTATCCCTTGACATACATCTCGGTGATTTCGACATTTTTACTGCCGGTGCCCTGTGAAATCTGCATCTTCAGATATTTCGCTCGGGTCGGCGGCACCGGGAACTCCTGGCTTCTCTCGGATCCCGGCTGGATCGTAATCGTTGTCAGCGGCGAAAATCCTGTCCTCGGCGTCTGGTCAGACACCCAGAACTGCATTTCTTTGGGTCTATTTTCTCTTCCAAATCTGAAGCCTATCCGGTGG
>CBFDBC010000244.1:0-4737 GCA_965602945.1 uncultured bacterium
GCTGACCTCGATCTTCTCAGGAGAGAAGGCCTGTGTTCTCGTCAAACATGAGATGCCCAGCGGCGTGGCCATGGGAGACGATCCCAGGGATGTGTTCATCAAGGCCTGGGGCTGTGATCCGCTGTCCAATTTCGGGAGCGTGGATGTGTTCAACTACGCGGTGACCGTAGAACTGGCGGAAGCGATCGTGGAGAAGGGCCGGAATGTCGAGGTGGTGTATGCCCCTGAGTTCACTGTGGAGGCATTGGAGGTTCTGGCCGGGCGCAAGCCCCTGCGTGTGGTCAAGATGGGGGCCCCCCTGGAATCCCCGGCACACGATCAGGATATGGAGATCAAACGTGTGGCAGGAGGACTCCTGGTCCAGAAGCGGTTCGATTCGAGGATATCGTCTCCCGGGGACGTCGAGGTGGTTTCCCGGCGCGGGGCCACCAGGGAGGAGTTGGAGGCTGCCGTGTTCAACTGGACCGTGGCCTGTTTCACCAGGTCCAACGCCATCGTCATCGGGATGCGGGACAAGGTGCATGGCATCGGCTCGGGCCAGCGCAGCCGGATCGATGCGGCTGAGGACGCTATCAAGTTCTCCCGGCGAGGCTACGGTGCGGAGGGATGTGTCATGGCATCGGACGCCTTCATGCCTTTCCCGGACGTTGTCGAACTGGCCGCCGCCAACGGCATCACCGCACTCATCTACCCATTGGGAGCCATCCGGGACAATGAGATTATCGCCCGTGCCGATGAGCTGGGACTGGCGATGATCGCCACCCGGCGGCCGGGAGAACCCGACAGCGAACGCTGTTTCCTGCACCGCTGAAGGCCGCGCGATCCGCCCTGCACGGCGCCTGTTTCGTGCCCGTCGGCACCGTCTGTTTCCCCCGGTTCAAAATTATTCTGGAATAATTACCCTGAGGCTTGACTTTGCAGGTCATGGGATTATAATAATCCTCTTTATCTAAATCTTATAAATATCCCATAAGGAGGGTGGTATACAATCGCAGATCCATGCGGCCACCTGCAAAGGAGCAATAATATGAGTGATCAGGTCACGGTGGAAGAACTGCTGAAAAAAGCGGAACAGCCTTCGAAGGACGCCTTACGCCTTCATCCTTTCTATCGCGGAAAGATCGAGGTCCTTCCCAAATGCAGGATTCGGGATTTCAACGACTTCGCCATCTGGTACACCCCCGGTGTGGCGGCCCCCTGCAAGGAGATCCACGAGGATATCAGCAAGGCTTACGATCATACTAACAAGGGTAATTTTGTCGCGGTCATCTCCGACGGTACCCGTGTTCTGGGGCTGGGGGACATCGGCCCCGAGGCCGGACTCCCTGTCATGGAAGGGAAGGCCCTGTTGTACAAGTACCTGGGCGGCGTGGACGCCTTCCCTTTGATGCTCGACACCAAAGACCCGGACGAGATCATCCGGACGGTCAAGCTGCTGCAGCCCACATTCGGCGGTATCAACCTCGAAGACATCTCCCATCCCAAGTGCTTCCGCATCCTGGACACACTCAGAGAAGAATGCCGCATTCCCGTCTGGCATGATGACCAGCAGGGCACGGCGTGTGTGACCGTGGCCGGACTCATCAATGCGGTCAAGATCGTCAAGAAGAACCTGGCCGATGTCAAGGTCGCCTTGATCGGAGCCGGAGCAGCCAACATCGCCATCGCACGCCTGATAATCACCGCCGGGGTGGATTCCGGCAACATCATCCAGTGTGACTCGAAGGGCATCCTCCACCGTGACCGTGCGGACCGGGATGTGCTGCAGGAGCGTTACAAAGAGAAATGGCACATCTGTGAGACGACCAACAAGGATTGCGTGAGAGGAGACGTCCCGGATGCAATGAAAGGCGCGGATGTTACCATCTCGGCCTCAAAATCCGGCCCCGGCGTCCTCAAGAAAGAGTGGGTCGAAGCCATGGCGGAAGATGCCATCGTGTTTGCCGAGGCCAATCCCATTCCCGAGATCTGGCCCTGGGAAGCCAAAGAAGCCGGTGCCCGCATCGTGGCGACCGGCCGTTCCGATTTTCCCAACCAGGTGAACAATTCCCTCGGATTTCCGGGAATCTTCCGCGGGACACTCGATGTGCGTGCATCCAAGATCACGGACGAGATGTGCATCGTGGCGGCCGAGGAAATCGCCAAGGTCGCAGAAGACAACGGCCTGCACGAAGAGTATATCGTTCCCAACATGGACGAGTGGGAAGTCTTCCCCCGGGAAGCCGTTGCTGTCGGGAGAAAGGCGATCGAGCAGGGAGTCGCTGGGCTCGATGTCTCGGAGGAAGAACTCTTCAAGATGGCTGAGACGACGATCAAGCAGGCGAGGGACGAGGTCCAGCTCATGATGCGGGAGAAATTCATCAAAGACCCGGGAGACTGATTCCTGAACGTATGTTGGCGAACTTCGTGTAAGACTCGAGTGATCGAGGTTTCATCGGCTCGTCGGTATGACTTAAATACAAACGATCGATCAAGGTAGACACAGAGCCCGGCTTTTGAGCCGGGCTTTTTTTTGACTTGAACAATCTAACAATATGGCCATAATAAATGCTTGACAATATGAGACTCATATATTATATTATGCGAGAACTCATTATCTACCAAAACTGCCAACTCAGGAGGATAATATGGCAAAAATTATAGGAATCGATTTAGGAACCACGAACTCGGTGGTTGCGATAACCGAAGGTGACAAGCCGATCATCATCCAGAACGAGGAGGGTGGACGGACCACACCATCGGTCATCGCCTTCACCGAAAAGGACGAGCGTCTGGTCGGACAGGTCGCCAAGCGTCAGCGCGTGACCAATCCTGAAAACACGATCTATTCGACAAAACGTTTTATGGGCCGCCGGTTCAAAGAAGTCTCCGAGGAGATCAAGCAGGTCCCGTTCAAGGTGACGGAGGCGGCCAACGGCGACGTTCGGATCGAGGCGTTGGGCAAATCCTACGCCCCGCCGGAGATCTCGGCCATGATCCTGCAGAAACTCAAAAAATCGGCCGAGGATTATCTGGGCGAAAAGATCGAAAAGGCCGTGATCACAGTCCCGGCCTATTTCAACGACAGCCAGCGCAAGGCCACCAAAGACGCCGGCAAGATCGCCGGCCTGGACGTGCAGCGGATCATTAACGAGCCCACAGCGGCAGCGCTGGCCTACGGCATGGACAAGAAGGCCGATCAGACGATAGCCGTTTATGACTTCGGGGGCGGAACCTTCGACATCTCCATCCTCGAGGTCGGAGAGGGAATCGTTGAGGTCAAGTCCACGAATGGAGACACCCATCTGGGCGGAGACGATATCGATCAGACCGTGCAGGATTGGCTGGTGAAGGAATTCAAGAAGGAATCCGGCATCGACCTCACCAAGGACAAGATGGCGCTTCAGAGGCTCAAGGAAGCCGCGGAAAAGGCCAAGATGGAATTGTCCACCACCATGGAGACCGAGGTCAACCTGCCTTTTATCACTGCCGATCAGACCGGCCCCAGGCATTTGCTCATCAAGATGAGCCGGTCCAAGCTCGAACAGCTCATGGAGCCGCTCATCCAGAAGACTCTCGAACCCTGTAAAAATGCTATTACCGATGCCGGACTCAAGGCGGAAGACATAGACGAAGTCATCCTTGTGGGCGGCTCGACCCGGATTCCCAAGGTGCAGGAACTCGTCAAGGGCCTGTTCGGCAAGGAGCCGCACAAGGGTGTCAATCCCGACGAGGTCGTGGCAGCCGGCGCAGCCATCCAGGGCGCCGTCCTGTCCGGAGATGTCAAGGATGTCCTACTGCTGGATGTCACCCCCCTGACATTGGGAATCGAGACCCTGGGCGGCGTGTTCACGAAGATGATCGCCCGCAACACCACCATACCGACCAAGAAGTCAGAGATATTCTCCACAGCCGCGGACAACCAGCCCAGCGTCGAGGTGCATGTGCTGCAGGGCGAGCGGGAGATGGCTGCCAACAACCGTACTTTGGGGCGTTTCCACCTCGACGGCATCCCCCCGGCTCCACGCGGTATTCCCAAGATCGAAGTGACCTTCGATATCAACGCCGACGGCATCCTGCATGTATCGGCCAAGGACATGGGCACGGGTAAACAGCAGGCTATCACCATAACCGGTCACAGTGGGTTGGATGATGGCGAGATCGACCGCATGGTGACGGACGCAGACAGCCATTCCGAAGAAGACAAGAAGCGGCGCGAGGTGATAGACACCAAGAACCAGGCCGATTCGCTGGTATACTCCCTGGAAAAAACCCTGAGGGAGAATAAGGATAAGATCGATCCCCAGGAAGCCAGCAAGATCCAGGTCGAGATCGAAAACACCAAGTCCGCGATCCAGACCGACAACCTCGATCAGATCAATAAGGCCGTAGAATCCCTGACCCAGGTCTCCCACAAGATGACGGAGATATTGTACCAGCAGACCGGACAGCAGCAGGCTCAGGCGGGTCCCGACGGCGCGCCGGGAGCGGACGGAGGGCCGTCCCAACAGCAGGCGGGTGCGGAGAATGAAGAGGACGTCATCGACGCGGAAGTCGTGGAAGAGGACAAAGGCAAGAAGTAAAGCCACATGGATAACGGTAACACTTAGCTGAAAAGAACGGATGAATTATAATTGAGGATGCTGCCCGGCGTGCCTCTGAGCCGCCGGGCGGACAGCCTCAAAGGATACGCGCTGAACAATGGCCAAGGATTTCTACAAGACCCTGGGGGTAGACCGCAGCGCTTCGGTCGCGGAC
>CBFDBC010000245.1:0-4736 GCA_965602945.1 uncultured bacterium
TCCGAAGCCCAGGCTCTGAATCTTGCCGGACAGCTGCGAATTGACCCCAAAGGCTCCCACGACCAGGTCGAAGTCCTGTGTCTGCACCTGATCCTCCGGTCCGTATGAGATCCGGACCGGGCCGCGCGGATCCTCTGAAAGCTCCAGATCGTGGACGGGCTGCAGGACAACGAAGGCGCCGTAGTCTTGCGCCAGGGTTAACAGGAAATCATCGAAGCTGATGGTTCCGGAAAAAGTGGAATAGCGCGGCCCGTTGCCCCGGAACACGGTGGCAATGCTGTCCGTCTTTTCGCCTTCACCGGTCAGGAAAAGCCGCCTGTGGTCCAGGTGCATGCAGTAGCCTTCCACCCGGTGTACGATCCTCTGTTCGGGCAGGTGGATACCTTCGCCCCGCAGCCGTTGGCTCAGGGTCTCGGAGACCACTCCGGCACATAGGTTACATCCCTTGGGTCCTTTGAGCAGGAAATCTTTTGCGTCAAAGATGGTCACGTCCAGAAGAATCCCTCTGTGCTGGGCGAATTTCTGAAGGAAGAAGGCGAAGAAGGAGCCGGCCGGGCCTCCGCCGATGATGGCTACGCGGGATCCGTCTCTCAGGTCCAGATTGTTCATCCGGTGGATTATTATATCCTAATTGCGATAAATACGATAGGCACGATATATTTATCGTTGCAAGGAATTTGAACCTTCTGAATATTGACAAAGGCCGGTATGGACCCTATATTTCTGTCATCTATCGGCAAAGTCGGGAATCGAGAAACCTTATGCAGGAGGGTCAACACCTATGGCAAAAATCGATGATCTGAAGTTATTCGGCATCTTTTCAGAGCTGAACGACAACGAACTGGAAAACATCGCGGAGATCGCGAAACACGAGACCTATGAGAAGGGACGGCGCATCTTCCAGGAAAAATCCATCGCCAGAAACCTTTACCTGGTCAAGACCGGCGGCATCGAGATCCGGATGCGCGCCGCCGGCGCGCAGGAGATGGCCGTCGATTCTGTCGGCCCCGGAGAGGTGTTCGGGTGGTCCGCCGTCACGGAGCCGCATGCCTTCACCGCGGCGTCCTATGCGATGAAGACCTCGGAGGTCTTCGTCGTGAGCGGCGGCGTTCTCCGGGATCTGTTCAAGAAGAACAACCACATCGGGTACAAGGTGATGATGAAGGTCGCCTCGGTCATCGCGCATAGACTGCGGAGCCTGAACGAGAAGTGTGTGGATGAGGCCTGAGCGGCCGTCCTGATCAGCGGAAAAACGTGAGAGGCAGGTCCCTGTTAGCGGGGAGGCGATCACCTCTCATCCAAAGCATGGGCGGCCCAGAGCATGCCGCGCTTCACGATCTCCCGGGCCTGGGGTACGTCGAAGTCCTTGGCCACATGGCCCAGGGAGGTGTAGAAGATCCGCCCCTTGCCGTACATCTTCTTCCATACCACGGGCATGACCACTCCGTCGATCCAGGGGGCATGCCGGCCGGTAAAGGTCGTGGTGGCCAGCACCTCGTTTGTGGGATCCACGTGCATGTAGTACTGCTCGGAATGAATCTCGAAATCTGTGAGGCCGCGTGTGATGGGATCTTCGTGGTCCGTTATGTTCACCTCGTAATCGATAACCCCGCCGGGATGGGCCACCCACTGCCCTCCCACCATGAACTGATACTCGGTGTTGCTGCGAAAGGAATCGGCCAGCCCTCCGTGCCATCCGGCCAGCCCCACGCCGCTCTTGACCGCCTCCAGGAGGCCGCGTTCCTGTTCGCCGGTGATCTGGGCCATGGTGTAGGCCTGGACGATGAGATCCAGCTGCTTGAGCTTTTCCGTGTCCAGGTAGGAGTCCAGGCTGTTTGAAACGGTTACTTCAAAGCCCTGCTGTTCCAGCCAGGGCGCGAAGATGTCCACGCACTGCTTGGGTTCATGGCCTTCCCATCCACCCCAAACGACCAGGGCTTTTTTTGCCTTGGGTGCCGCGGATTCCGCATGATTCGTGAGGGCGGTCAAAGTCCAGGCCACAAGGGCCGCGGACATGAGGATCAAAAATTTCCGGATTCGGGGATTATGGCTGAATGGCATCACGTTCTCCTTTCCTGCTGCCCTCATCATAAAGAATCCGCCTTTCCGGCGCAAGTTTCTCCTTATGCGATGCTGCCGTTTATTTCAGGGCGGTGCCAAAGGCGGCCGCCATGCGCTCCAGGGCTTCCTCGAGGAGGCTGCGCGGGGAGGCGATATTCAGGCGCAGGAATCCCTCGCCGCCTGGTCCGAATTTGGATCCCTCGTCCAGCCACACGCCATGTCCCAGCAGGTGGTCCTTGAGTTTTTTGTCGTTTGGATGCAGGGCCCGGCAGTCCAGCCAGGCGAGGTAGGTCCCCTCCAGGGGGAAGACCCGGATGTCCGGGAGCCGGTCAGCAGCGAATTCCCGCAGCAGAGAATAATTTCCCCACAGGTAATCCAGGAGCCTCGCCAGCCACCCTTCGCCATCGGTCGTGTAGGCCGCCTCCAGGGCCACCACACCGAAGGCGTTGGCCAGCTCGATGCCCGAGCTGTGCACGGCCTGCTGGAAGCGCTGCCTCAGCCTCTTGTCGGGAATGATGGTGTTGGCCGTCTGCAGCCCCGCGATGTTGAAGGTCTTGTTGGGAGATGTGCAGGTGACGATGCGGTCCGCCATTTCCGGGAGAAGGGTAGCCAGCGGCGTGTGTGTTCGGCCGGGGCTCACCAGGTCGGCGTGGATCTCGTCAGAGACGATGATGAGATCGGGCTGCGCGCAGGCCTCCGCCAGCCCTTTCAGTTCTTCCTCGGACCAGACCCGCCCCGTGGGGTTGTGCGGGCTGCAGAGGATCAGCAGACGGGTGCGGCCGTCGATGACGGTGCGGAGATGATCCAGGTCCATGCCATAGTTTCCGTCTTCGATCCTGAGCGGGTTGTGGATCAGTTCCCGCCCATTGTTCTCAACGGCCAGGAAGAAAGGGTAGTAGACGGGCGGCTGTACGATGATCCGGTCTCCCGGCTCTGTGAAAGCCTGTACCGCAAAGTTCAGGGCCGGGACCACTCCGGGAGTGAACACGATCCACTTCTTGCGGACCTCCCATCCGAACCTCCGCTGCATCCATGAGATGGTGGCTTGATAATAGGGTTCAGGAAGCAGAGTGTAGCCGTAGATCCCGTGAGCGGCCCTCTCCCGGACGGCCCGGCGCACACCTTCGGGGGCTTCAAAATCCATGTCCGCCACCCAGAGGGGGATGATGTCCTTTTCCCGGCAGTGCCTCCGGAATTCCCATTTGAAGGCGTGCGTACCGGCGCGGTCGATGACGGTGTCGAATTCATTCGGCATATCCAAACCTCTCTGAACAGATCAACATGGCAATCGGGACAAATCTCTTTTTCTTGCCGGGTCCGGATTGCCGGTCAGAGCGGTATTATAGCGTTAAAGGAGGCGTGTGGCCAGGATTCCGGCGATGTCCACATGCCGGGCCCGGCTCATGCCGCACTTGAAGAGAAAGCGAGATAGTCAGCCGGTTATTTGTTGGCGCGGCGCAGCTCCTCGGCTTCCCGTTTGATCTCCGACAGGTCCCGCTGCATCTCGCTCCAGCCGTACCAGAGCGCGTAGTCCGGATTGGCGTGGAACGTGCCCTGGAACGTGCGCATCCGGTGTTTGAGGAACATGACGAAAAGCGTCTGTTCAACCGTCGTGGGTGCGTCGTGGAATGTGAGCAGGTCCGGAAAGGGGTAGGCATAGCTTTCCGGTTTGGCGATGATGCCGTTCTTGTAGAGCCCCGCGACGACCAGGATGGCCTCGGCCATGAGCCTGTCGGCCGCCTTGATCATGGCATCCCCCTTCTCGAGCTCTCCTTTGGCGAAGTTGAGCGAGTGGCACTCGTTGCAGGTCTGCAGCATCTTGTCGCGCTGGGCCTGCCAGTCTTCCTGGGTCAGCCGTGCGACATTGGCGGCCTTCACCACTTCGAGGCGGCCCGTGGGCTTGCCCTCGGGATCCAATACTCCCAGAGCCTGCAGAATGGTGGCCTGGTCGGCGGCCCACTGCTCGTCCGCGGGCAGGGGCAGCCGGACAGCCAGGAAACCCCAGCCCGTCATGACCCCGTGGTCTCCCTCCTGCATGTGGCAGGTCTGGCAGGTGGGGGCGGCGACCTGCTCGGGGAGCGTACCGTTCTGCTTCAGCAGGTAGCGCACGCCGTGCTTCGAGGACGACCACATCTCCCACTGCGGGTGGTCGAAGCCCATGTGGCAGGTCTGGCAGGCCTGGGGCTGCTGGGCCTCCAGCTTGGAAAAGACGTGGCGCGTGTGGCAGGCATCACAGGACGCGACACCGAAGCCGGCGCCGTCTTCCTTGAGCTGGGCCATCTCCTCATCGCTCTTCAAGCCGATCTTGTGGCACCCGCCGCAGCCCTTCATGCCCTCCATGAGCGCCATGGGCTGCCAGTGGGATGTCGGCATGGCCTTCATGGCCGCCCAGGCGGCGGCGTGCTTGCCCTTCTTGAACTGTGCGACCTTTTCGTCATGGCACTGGGCACAGGTCTCGGGCGTGGGGATGGCCGCCTCTGCGATGTCATAAGGGGTCTTGTGGCCGTCGCCGTGGCAGGTCGTGCAGTCGATGTCGTTCGGGCTGTGCTTGCTGAGCTGCCAGTCTGAAACGATGTTGGGGGTCGTTTCCTTGTGGCAGTTGATGCATTCCTGGGCAGCCGCCGGCAGGGCCAGGGCAGCCAGACAAAAAATGAGCAAAAAGATATTTAAGCGCA
>CBFDBC010000246.1:0-4723 GCA_965602945.1 uncultured bacterium
ATAGGCTCCGAACCGGCCGTGGGGAAAGGGCACACCCAGGGAGACCAAATGATAAAACGCCCGGGCCGAGTTCTGCGCTTCGCACAAGGCGATGTCGCCGTGCATGCCTCCCCCCAGAAACAGGTCGCGGGCCATCTCCGCCACCGAATCCGGGATTTCCCCTGCAAGCGACAGCTTGTAGTAGGTCTGCTTGTCCGAACCGGTGTTGTTGGAGGTGCCGCCGCCCCAAAGGTCGGTGGCGATGGCCACGTCGCCCTGCCCCTGGTCAAAGAGCTGCACCGCCGCGTTGAGCGCGGCCGCACCGCTCCCGATCACGAGCGTGTTCAGTGAGTGGCAGTTCATCCGCTGCCCGGCTATCTCTATGGTACTCTGTCTCATGGTCGTCACCCTTTGCTCGCTTTTGCACCCAGCCTGCGGTACTCCGGGGCATAGACCTCGGCATTCCTCACCACACAGCCGGCATGCCGGCCGCCGCGCAGGAGCTCGCTGCATTTGGAGCAGGCGATGCACACTTTCCTGGGGTCCAGGGCGCCCGTGTCCATGAGGTCGCGCGGAGCCTCGGGATAGGCGAAGGCGCTGCGCCCCAGCCCGATCAGGGAGGCTTCTTTTTGCTTCAGAACACCCGCAGCCACGAAGGGAAAGAACTGCCGCAGCCAGGAATATCCGGTCCCGATCACGGGCACGTCGGGAAAGCTCCGCTGCGCCTCGGCGGTTATGGACAGCAGACGTTTCACACCCTCCACCGGGTGTTCGTCGGGCGGGAGGGCACCCGGGAGCGGCCGGTCGAAGGGCCGTGTCAGGTGGGGTTTGACATAGGGATTCCCGGCGGTCAGGCTGAAGATGCGGCCGCCCAGGAGAAACAGCTTCCGGAGCAGGGTCCGCATCTCGGTCAGGTCGATGTCGAGAGGAGAATCCTTGGCAAAGCCGAAACCGTAGGGAAACGGGATCCCGTCGAATGCGCTCATGCGGGAGGTCAGCATGAGCCGGGGCAGCTCAGCGTGGATGCGGAAGAAGGACTCGGTGAGGAAGCGCGTCCTGTTCTCGAAGCTGTTGCCGTAGCGGCTGTGCTCCCGGCTGTATCCGGCCAGCAGTTCATTGAGCAGGTAGCCGTGACAGCTCTTGATATCCACGGCATCGAACCCCGCATCACAGGCAAGCCGGGCGGCGTCCACGATGTCGTCCTGGAGATGATCAAGCTCCTCGTCGCTGAGCACACGCACGTTTTCCTTCGGCCGGTCCAAGTAAGGATTATCGACTGCCGCCAAAGGTTGGGGCCGGCCGAAGGGCTTGCTGTAGCGGCCCGAATGAGTGAGCTGCAGCACGCAGAGGATCTCGTGCTTTTCCCCGAGTGCACGGCGGGCCGCATTCCGTGTCGTATCGACCAGTTGTCGGAAAGACGGCTGATTTTTCGGAGTGATCATCAGCTGACGGGGATTCGAACGGCCCTCCTCGGTGACGGCGGTAGCCTCGAACCAGATCAGACCGCTCCCCCCCTCGGCAAAACGGACATAGCGGCGCTGGGTCAGCTCCCCGGGTGCGCCGTCGGGAGAGGCATCCGCCCCTTCCATAGGGTGGACCGCCAGGCGGTTGGGAAGGGTCGTGGGGCCGATCTCGATGGGGTGGAACAGGGGGGCCATATCCTTCTGGAAGGGCAGTTCGAAGCCCAGGTTCCGAGCGGCGCCCAGGAGTTCATCGGAAGACCTGTAATCGAAGGGGCGGTGATGCGCCATGTCCGCTCTATTGTATCTGAAATGCCCCGCTCAGCGAAATAAAAAATTGCCTTCCGGGATTTTGCCGGACCGATGATTGAATTCTTACCACGGTTGTAAGACAATAAGGTCTAAAACTGGAGGAACATGACAGACAGGCTGCGCATCACCGTCTCGGGCATCAGGGGAAAGGTGCCCGATGCGTTGGACGTGGATGTGGCTTCGCGCTTCGCATCGGCGTTCGCATCCTACCTGGAGGAAGGCCGCATCGCCCTCTGCCGGGACTTCAGGTTCTCCAGCGAGATGCTGAGCCGGGCCGCGGTCTCGGCCATCCTGGCCGCGGGGCTGGACTGCATCGATTACGGGCAGATCCCCATCTCCTTCCTCCAGTTCCACCTGGCCCGCAACGGGCATGCCGGGGGCCTGGCCGTGTCGGCCGGGCACAACCCCCTTCCCTGGAACGCGCTCATTTTGCTCGGGGAGGCCGGGTATTATATGGAGGCCACCGAGGGCCCCGAGGTCTTCAACATCTACGAGGCGGGTAATTTCCAGAAGGCGGTGTGGCAGGACCTGGGGGCGGTCGAGCAGCAGGCGTTTCCCCTGGAGATCTACCTGGAATCCCTGGCCGGACTCATCGACCTGCCGCGGCTCAAGGGCGCGGGCTTCAAGCTGGTGGCCGATCCCTGCAACGGGGTGGTCTCTCCCTACCTGGCCGCCTACTGCGACTCGTTATCGCTGGACCTGGTGGCCATCAACGATGATCCGGCCAAACCCTTTCCCCACCCTCCGGAACCTTCGCCGGAAAACGCCTCGCAGACAGAGGCCGTGGTCAAGGCCAGCGGTGCCGACCTGGGATTCCTTTTGAATTCGGACGGCAGCCGCCTCTCCCTGGTGGACGAGAAGGGCTCCTCTCTCTCCGAAGAGCTGACCCTCCCCCTGTGCCTGCTGGCCCTGAAGGGAAGGGTGAAGAAGGCGGTCTCCACCGTGGCCACGACTTCCCTGGCCGATTGGGCGGCTGAGCAGGCGGGGATCCAACTCCTGCGCACGCGTGTGGGGCAGTCGGCGGTCACCCATACCATGGCAGCGAAAGAGGCGGAACTCGGAGGCGAAGGATCGGGCAGCCTGGCTTTCCTGCCTTTTTCTCCGGGATATGACGGGCTGCTTGCGCTGACTCTGGTCCTGGACTGGATGGCGGCCGAGGAAAGGCCTCTCTCCGAACTCACGGCCGCCCTGCCGGCTCTGGTCCGGAAGAAGCTCCGGATCGATGTCCCCGCGGACCGGACCTACAAGGTGATGGACAGACTGGAAGCCGTGTTCTCGGGCGAGGAGACGGACTTCACGGACGGCATCAGGGTCAAGCGGCCGGACGCCTGGTTCATCATCCGGCCTTCGACCACGGAGTTCATCCTGCGCATCATGATCGAGGGCACGGAGGAAGGTGTGGTGGATTCGATAGAGGACGAGATCCGCGAGAGGATCGGTACATGAGGATCTCCGACCTCAAGATCAGCATCTCGGGGATCCGGGGGATCGTGGGCGAGAGCCTCACTCCCCAGCTCCTGATCAGGTTCTCCGAAGCATTCTCCTCCTATGTGGGCGGCGGGGAGATCGCGGTCGGATCGGACACGCGCCCCTCGGCCGAGATGGTGCGTCACGCGGTCATGGCAGGGCTCCTGTCCTGCGGGGCGGAGCCCGTGGACCTGGGCATCCTCCCCATCCCTTCCCTGCAGATCTATACCCAGGAACACAAGCTAAAGGGCGCCATATGCATCACGGCCTCCCACAATCCCGTGGAGTGGAACGCCTTGAAACTGGTCAAACAGGGCGGATTTTTCCTCAACCCCTACGAGGCGGAGGAGCTGCTGGATTATTACTATCAGGGCCGCTTCCGGCGCGTCTCCCAGCCCGAACACATCCGCAAGGAAGAAGACCCCTTCGCCGTCCATGCCCGGAGGATACGGGAAGTCTGCGACCTGGAGGCGATCCACGGACGGCGCCCCAAGGTGGTCATCGATCCCTGTGCCGGAGCCGCAGCACCCTACGTGACAGGCTTCCTGGAAGGGCTGGGAGCCGAGGTCGTATGCATCCACTGCGAGTTTGGCCGCGGCTTCCCCCGTAACCCGGAGCCCGTTGCGGCCAACCTCGGCGCGCTCAGCGCCGCCGTGCTGAGGGAGAAGGCGGACATCGGCTTCGCCCAGGATGCGGACGCGGACAGGCTGGCCGTGGTGGACGAGGAGGGCCGGCCCATCGGCGAGGAGTACACACTGGCCCTGGCCGTGGACTACTACCTGTCCGAAAAGCAGAGATCCCCGGTTGTGGTCAACCTCTCCACGACCCGTGTGATCGACGACATCGCCGAACGGGCCGGGGTTCAGCTCCATCGCACACGGGTGGGCGAGATCAACGTTGCGCGCAAGATGCAGGAGGTGGGAGCCCGCATCGGTGGCGAGGGGAACGGCGGGATCATGCTGGCGGATGTCCACACCTGCCGGGACAGCTTCTCGGGTATGGCCCTGATCCTGGAATACCTGGCCCGCTCGGGCGAGGCGGTCTCACGGCTGCGCCGGAGGCTCCCGGACTATGTCATGCTCAAGGACAAGGTCACGGCCTCCTTCCGGGACCGCAAGCGGATCCTGGACCGGCTCAGCCGGCATTTTGCGGAAGGTGACGCCAACAGGCAGGACGGTCTCCGTATCGTCTATCCCGACTTCTGGTTTCATGTGCGGCCCTCCAACACGGAGCCGGTTATGCGGATGCAGGTGGAAGCAGGCAGCCCGGACACGGCTCACAGGGTCTTCCGGGACATCAAGGCGGACATCGAGAGCAGCCGGGACTCGCGCTAATTATTCCTTAATCAGTCAATTACTGCAGTTTCACCGGAGACCTGGAAACGCCGCATGAAGCTCCGGTCGATGCGGTCCTTCAGGCGAAAAGACAGCTTCCCGTCCCAGGCCAGGGATTTCCGGCAGGTGATGCCTCTCCCGTCGCCCAGGTTGAGGATGAGCTGAAAGCTT
>CBFDBC010000247.1:0-4719 GCA_965602945.1 uncultured bacterium
TTCCATGCGAAAGATCCCCCTGATCTTTCTCCAGCACATAACCGGGTTCATCGTGGGCAAACAGTACGAGCACGGCGGGATCGCCAAGGACGGAGCCAAGCTGGTGCATGCCGTGGCGAATGCGGATGTGCCCAAGTTCACACTGATCGTCGGCGGCTCTCATGGGGCCGGCAATTACGCCATGTGCGGCCGGGCCTATGCGCCGCGGCTGTTGTGGATGTGGCCCAATTCCCGCATCAGCGTCATGGGAGGCGAACAGGCCTCCAACGTCCTGGTCACAGTCAAGGAGAAGAGGCTGCTCGCCCAGGGGAAAGAGATGACGGAGGCCGAGAGGCAGGAAATGATCCGGCCCATCCTGGAAAAGTACGAAAAAGAGGGGAGCCCCTACTTCAGCACGGCCCGGCTCTGGGACGATGGGATCCTCGATCCCCTGGAAACCCGGCAGGCCCTGGCCCTCGGCATCGGGATGAGCCTCAACGCCGATATTCCGGATTACAAAGTCGGCATATTCAGGATGTGACATGGAAGCTAACGCGCACAGCACGATCCAGTATGAATCTAGAGGCCGTGTGGCCTGGGTCACTCTCAACCGGCCTGAGGTTCACAACGCCTTCAATTCTGTAATGATCGGTGAACTGCTCTCGATTTTCGATCGGATCAAAGGGGATCCACGGGTGCGTGTTGCGGTCCTGACCGGGAAGGGCAAGTCGTTTTGCGCCGGCGCAGACCTCAACTGGATGCGGGAGATCATACAATATTCCTATGAGCAGAACCTGGCGGAATCTCTCCAGATCGCGGAACTGCATCACCTGATTTACACACTCTCCAAACCCACGATCGCCATGGTCAATGGGACGGCCATCGGCGGAGGCACCGGATTTATTTCGGCCTGCGACATCGCCATTGCATCCGACGAGGCGCGGTTCGGACTGAGCGAGGTCAAGCTGGGGCTGGTGCCGGCCGCCATCTCTCCCTATGTGGTGCGTAAGATCGGGGAGAACAAATCACGGGAGTATTTTCTGACCGGTGTACGAATATCCGCGAAAAAGGCCCGGGAGATCGGCCTGGTAAACGAGATCGTGCCCCGGCAGGATCTTGAAGCCCATGTCGGCGGGCTGGTGGATCAACTGCTCACCTCCGGTCCCGAAGCCCTGGCTCGCTGCAAGGAACTGATCTTTAATGTGCTGCGGATGAGCACGGAAGAGGCGCAAGAGTACACCGCGCGCATGATCGCCGATCTCCGTATCAGCCCCGAGGGGCAGGAGGGGATGGCCGCGTTCCTGGAAAAACGCAAGCCGTCCTGGGTTGAGAAGCAGGACGAGGAAAAAGGTTGATCCAATATGTTCAAGAAGATACTGGTCGCCAACAGAGGTGAGATCGCGGTCCGCGTGATGCGGGGATGTCGGGAACGGGGGATCGCCACCGTGGCGGTCTACTCCGAGGCCGACAGGAAGAGCCTGCATGTGCAGACTGCGGACGAGGCTGTTGCCATCGGACCGGCCCCGGCCGCCGAGAGCTACCTCGATATGGAGCGGATCCTCCAGGCCGCCAGGGACACGGGGGCCGAGGCCATCCATCCGGGATACGGTTTCCTGGCCGAAAACGCGGTGTTTGCCGGCCGCTGTGAACAAGAGGGCATCGTGTTCATCGGCCCCAGCTCCCGGGCCATGGAACTGGTGGGAGACAAAGTACGGTCCCGCCAGACCATGGAAAAGGCCGGCATCCCCATCATCCCGGGGATGAAAAGCACTGAAGCCGATTCGGCCGGCTATGCGGCCGAGGCGGAAAAGATCGGCTATCCGGTCATGATCAAGGCCTCCGCCGGAGGCGGCGGGAAAGGCATGCGTGTCGCGCGCAGCCGGGAGGAGCTTGAGCCGGGACTGGAGGCAGGGAAACGGGAAGCCAAGGCCGCCTTCGGCGACGATTCCGTGTACCTGGAAAAATACATCGAAGACCCCCGGCATGTGGAGTTCCAGGTCCTGGCCGACAGTGCCGGGAACATCGTCCACCTCTTCGAACGGGAGTGTTCGATCCAGAGACGGCACCAGAAGATCGTGGAAGAAACGCCATCGCCGGCCCTGGATCCGGAGCTGAGGGCCAGGATGGGGGCGACCGCATGTGAGGTCATGAGGGTCTCCGGTTACAACAATGCCGGGACCGTGGAGTTCCTCCTGGACAGGGACAAGAACTTCTATTTTCTGGAGCCCGCCTGCAGGTGGAGCATCCCGTGACCGAGCTGGTCACGGGGGTGGACCTGGTACATCAGCAGATCCGGATCGCGGCCGGGGAGGAGCTCTCTCTCCGTCAGGAAGATCTGGAACAGAGGGGGCATGCCATCGAGTGTCGTATATACGCCGAAGATCCCCTCAACAACTTTCTCCCGTCACCGGGGACGGTCCTGTTTCTCAAGGAGCCGGCCGGGCCGGGAGTACGGCACGACTGCGGCATTTACAGCGGCTGCGAAGTCCCGATCTATTATGATCCCATCCTGGCCAAGCTCATCGTCTGGGCAGAGGACCGGGACCTGGCGTGCCGGCGCATGCTGAATGCCCTGGACGGATATGTGGTCCTGGGCGTCAAAACCTGTATCGGATTTCTCAAGGATGTGATCGATCATCCCAGTTTCCGCAGCGGCGACATAACGACCGGCTTCATCCCGGAGCACTTTGCCGGGTGGAAGATGCCGGAGCCGGAGGATGAGCACCGGAACCTGGCCCTCCTGGCCGCGGCCCTGCGCTCACGGGATGGGGGAGGAAGATCAGCCGGCGGTGCCGTCGACCGCCGGAGGGTGCCTACGCCCTGGACGACTCTGGGGAAGTGGCGGATCGGAGGGAAGTGACATGGACTACGAATTCCTGATCGATGGCAGCCTGCATACCGTCACCCTGGAGACCAAGGGAGAAGGTTTTGTGGTCACGAGCGGGGATGCCTCGTTCGAGGCCGAGGTCAACCATATCTCCGCCAACACCCTGTCCATCCTCATCGGCGAACGCTCCTTCACGCTATACACGGCCGGGGACGGGCATAGGCACCTGGTGTACTGCGAGGGGCAGCATTTCGAGCTGACCGAGCCAGTAGAGGACAGTGACAGCTTTCAAGCCGGGGAAGGGAGCGGATCCGGAGACGACCTCATGATCAGGGCACCCATGCCCGGCAAGGTCATAAAGATAACCGTCGGTGAGTCCGAAGAGGTCCGCAAGAACCAGACACTGGTCATCGTTGAAGCCATGAAGATGGAGAACGAGATCAAATCCGCCATCGACGGCGTGGTCAAAAAGATCAGCGCATCCCCGGGAGACCTGGTCGACACAAAAACGCCCATCATCGAACTGGCCGAAAGAGAATAGGGGCAATTCCGGCGGTTTCCTCCTTTACACCCAATTTATCTGTCCCTATATTAATATTGTGCGCAGCGAGAATAGAAAAGGGATGGGCCCATTGAAGAAGACCGGGGACTGTCCTTTTATATTATGCAACGCTTCCGTGACGGCATGAGTTTAAACAAGTGAAAATGGACGAGCAAGAGCTGATCCAAAGGATTCAGTCTGGAGACGAATCAGCTTTTGAGGAGATTGTGGCCGTGTACAAGCATAAGATCGTTAACTTCCTGTATCAGCTAACAGGCGACTACCAACGCGCCGTGGAGCTGGCCCAGGAGACATTTATGCGCGTGTACTTCAAGGCTCACCGGTACAAACCGATCGCTCCTTTCTCGTCCTGGATTTACGCCATCGCGTCCAACCTGGCTAAGACCGACCTGAAAAAATCCCGGCGCTATCATCAGGTATCCCTCGAGGACATGCCCTACAGGACCCACGAGGGGATGATCTCCAGCGATAACCCGGAAAGCAGCGGAATGGAAAAGAATGTGAAGCAGGCGCTGGGAGATCTGCATCCGCGCTACCGGATCCCAGTTATACTGAAAGATATCGAGGGTTTCACGCAGGAAGAGATCGCCTCGATCCTGGATATTCCGGTCGGGACCATCAAGGCCAGGATCAGCCGGGGACGGAGCCATCTCAAGAAAGAGCTGGAAAGGGCCCTGGCATGTTGAGATGCGATGGGCGAGGAGAAACAGCATGGAGGAGTTTGAACTCTTGACTCACATGGAAAGGGTAGATGCACCACCGGGTTTCGAACAGCGCGTCATGGCGCACCTGGCGGAGCGCAAGCAGCAGCGCCGTAAGGCCCGGCGCCTGGGCTTTTCCCTGGCCACAGCCGCGGCCTCCCTGGCCGTGGTGGTCGTCGCCGTCAACTTCCTGCTGCTGCCCCAGAGGGCGACTCAGGAGATGGCATCTCTCGAAAAGGAGATCACTCCGGAGTTCCAGCCCCTTAACCTCGCCCCCACCATTCCCATCACCGAGGTCCTGGACTATTCCGGAGAGGCGCGTCAGGTTACGCGCCAGCCTCGGACCATATACATCCTGGAGCAAGTATCTGACCGCACCGATACCCGGAGAATCTACTAGGAGGTCAGTACAACCATGAATAAAAACACAAGAAGCCTTTGCGTACTTATCGTTTTTCTCGCCGGCCTGGCGGTGTCAGCCTATGCGGAACCCCTGCCGGCCGCGGCCCAGAACCTGGAGTCCCTGACCAAGAAGGTCTTTCCCTCGGTGGTCAGGGTCGAGGCCCGGGACGGTTGGCGCAAGGTGGCCACCGGGGTGGTCATCGACAAGGAGGGGTATATCGTCACTACAGCACTGATATCTCCCCGTG
>CBFDBC010000248.1:0-4699 GCA_965602945.1 uncultured bacterium
CAACTTGGCGGAATACTCCATTCCACTCAGATAAAGGTTGTAGGCCTCGAGCGACGAGGTCGTGACATCCGTTGTATGTACAGCGACCGCCTCCCCTTTATCTCCGCGTGCAGCCCCCAAACTCCCCACGATCTCCCTGCTCAGCTCGTCGATCTGGCTCAGCAGGATGCTCTGCTCGCCCTCGCCCCGGGAGCCCGCGCTGCTCAGGCTGTTCTTGGTGTTCACGTCGTACACCTTGACATCGGTGGCGAACAGTTCCCCCAATTTGGTGAAGGTGCCGATCACCAGGGCCTCAATCCCCTCCCTGCGGCAGATCTCGAAGCCCAGGTCGCGGTCGATAACGCTGCCCTCCTCCTCTCCGATCTGACGGCTGATGTCGCGCATCCGTTCCCAGGTCAGCACATGGAACCGGCCGGTCGCCTCGAGGTTGGTGATCAGGAGATTGGGGAAGACTTTCTGCAGATGATCGTAGGTGCTGTCACCGGTCTGATTCTCGAAGCTTATGACCGCGATGGAATTCTCGATCCGGTCGGACGGTGCGGGCGCCTTGGCCGACCATGGGTGCCACAGGAGGAGCGCCACCACCGCCACGATCACCACTCCGGCCGCTGCCGCCATGCCCACGAACTTCCTGGGTGTCATCGACAGCGTGATCTCTCTGGAAGTCGTGAATCTCTTGCCCGCAGTCTTCCCTGCCGTCTTTCCTGCAGTTTTGCCGAAGCTCTTTCCAGCCGCCTTCTCTGCGGATTTCCCCGCTGTCATCTCCCTCTCTGTCGTGGGGATGCAGCTCTTTATGTTGTCGAGCTCGGCCAGCATCTCGTCCACAGTCCCGAACCTGTCCGACTTGTCCTTTCCCAAGCATTTCAGGATCAACCGGCTCAGGTCCCCGGGGACCTGGGGATTGAGCGTCGATGGTTCCTCCGGCTCTTCCCCCTTGTGTTTCATGGCGATGCTGAGCGGCGTGTCTCCCACAAATGGCAGCCGGCCCGTCACCATCTCGAAGAGGATGACACCCAGGGAGTAGAGATCGGACCTTTGATCCACTTGCTTCGCCTCTGCCTGCTCCGGCGACATGTATTCGGGTGTTCCGATCACGATCCCGGTCCCGGTCATGCCTTTTGCTTTAAGCGACCGGGCGATCCCGAAGTCCATGATGCGTGCGCTGCCCTCCCTGTCGATCATGATATTGCTGGGCTTGAGGTCGCGGTGCACTACTCCCAATCGGTGCGCCTCGGACAATCCCTCGCATATCTGCCCGGCCATCTTGACGGCCGTGCCCGTGTCCAGGCGGCCCACCTGGCGGATGAGGCTCTTCAGGTCTTCCCCTGTCACATACTCCATCGTGATGTAATAGGTGCCGTGAGCCTCACCCAGGTCGAACATCCGGCAGACGTTTTTGTGGGCGATCATCCGGGCCGTCTTGAGCTCGTTCCGGAAGCGCTCCAGAGTATTCACATCCGAGGCGATCTCAGGCTTTATGAGCTTGAGGGCGACCTCCTGGCCGACCTTTTTATCTTCGACACGGTAGACGCGGCCCATGCCGCCGCGTCCCAGCTCCTCGATGATCTCGTACCGGCCGGCGAACAGTGTCCCGCGTGTGATTTCCTCGACCGGGGTCTCCAGCGTAACTGTGGGGAGGGCCTGGGCGGCGCCTGGTCCCTCAGGAGGCGCGGCTGGAGCGGCGGCCTCTCCCTCGATGGGTGGTGAAGAAGGCGCTGCGGGAGTCAGCTGTGTGCCGCAGTCGGCGCAGTATGGCTTGGTATCCGGATTATCTGACAGGCACTTCGGGCATTTCATGACTCGTTCCCCTTGCGGTTCTAAGAATATATAAATCTAACAGGGCCGGTCAAGTCTTGCCTCACTTTCCTTTTCATCCCAATCATTGGAAATAATTCTGATTCTTTAATAGAATGACGGGAGCAGAAGAAAGGAGCAGACAATGAACAAAAATATAATCATCAAGAATCTTGGGAGAGCTGTTGCTTTCCTTGTTGTGTGCTGCGTGATGTTCACGGTCTTTGGATGCGGAGGGAGTGGTGTCGAGAACGAAGCAGCCGACCAGGCTCTCTCTCCGGACGATTCGTCCACTTTGCCGTGGACTGACCTCTTCGCCGCGGACCTCTCTAACGCCATCCATCCCGAGGGTGTCTGGCACTTTGACGGCGACGGAATTCTCACGGCGGACGAAGACCAGGCCATCTGGACCCAGAAGGTTTATGACAACTTCGTGCTCGACCTCGAATTCATGACAGCAGACGGCACCAACAGCGGTGTGATCGTGTACTGTTCGGACATCGACAACTGGATCCCCAACTCGGCCGAGATCCAGATCGCGGACGACTACGCCGAGCAGTGGGCCAGCCAGCCCGCCACCTCGCACTGCGGGGCGATCTTCGGCCACCTGGCGCCAACCAGTAGCCTGGTCAAGCCGGCCGGCGAGTGGAACCGCTTTGTCATCACCTGCAGGGACCAGAACATAACCGTGAAGCTCAACGGCGAGACCGTGACCGAGATGGACATGAGCCGGTGGACATCCTCCGAGACCAACCCCGACGGCAGCGAGATCCCGGACTGGCTCTCCAAGCCCAAGGCAGAACTAGCCACCCGCGGCCGCATAGGCCTCCAAGGCAAGCACGCCGGTGCACCGATCTACTTCCGCAGCTTGAAGATCAGAGAGATAGAATAGTCAAAGCCGGAAAGGTCTAACCTCGCTTGTATGCGCCCTCACGGAGCCCGAAGGAAAACACTATAACCTCATCTCCTTCAACCTTACATATATAAACCTTATATATAAACCTGCGGCTTTGTCCTTACAAAGCCCATTTTGCCCACAAAAAGTGCCCTATAAGCCTAAAAAAGTAGCACTGTAAGCATTTATCTTATTTGTTTTCAGTAACATTTCATGGTCCGTCCCCAAAATAGATATTGACTCTTAATTGGGAGCTTGATATCTTGCCAGATACAGAGGGAGAGGAACATGGGAAAGAAACCCTTACCTACCGTGACGGTCGAGACACCCAAGCTCGAGCTTACCACAGGAGCCACGTTTGCGGGGCGTTATCAGATCATCGAGGAGCTGGGCCGCGGCGGCATGGGCAAGGTCTACAAGGTCCATGACAAGGAGACCAACGAACGCGTCGCCCTCAAGCTGATCAAGCCGGAGATCGCATCGGACAGCAGCACCATCGAGCGCTTCCGCAACGAGCTCACCACGGCTCGCAGGATCACACACAAGAGTGTCTGCCGCATGTACGACCTGAATCGGGAGGAAGGCGCCTACTACATCACCATGGAGTATGTGAGCGGCGGCGACCTCAAGCGCCTTATCCGCCGCACGCGGCACATCCCCGTCGGCACCGCCATTGCCATCGCCACCCAGATCTGCGAAGGCCTCACCGAGGCCCACCGGCTGGGTGTCGTGCACCGCGACCTCAAGCCCAACAACATCATGATCGACGACGACGGCCAGGCCCGCATCATGGACTTCGGAATCGCCCGCACCGTCAGGACCAAGGGCATCACAGGATCCGGGATCATCATCGGCACGCCGGAGTACATGTCTCCCGAACAGGTCGAGGCCAAGGAGGTGGACCAGCGCTCCGATATCTATTCCCTGGGGATCATACTCTACGAGATGGTGACCGGCCGCGTCCCTTTCGAAGGCGAGACGGCCATTGCGATCGGTGTTAGGCACAAAAGCGAGGCACCCGAAGATCCCACCCTGATCAACGCGCAAGTCCCTGAAGATTTGAGCCGCGTGATACTGAAATGTTTGGAAAAAGACCCGGCCGACCGCTATCAGAGTGCCGGTGAAGTGCGCACCGAACTCGGGGGCATCGCCCAAGGGCTCCCGACATCTCAGAAAATCCATAAAACCGCATCCACGAAGAAGCCCCTCACCTCCCGCGAGATCACCGTGACCATCGGGGTCAAAAAGCTGATGGTTCCCGCCCTGGTTTTTATCGGGGTGGTTGCGGCCGCCTTCATCATCTGGCGCCTCCTGCCCGGCCCACAGAGCAGATCCGCGGCAGCAGGTGCAGTCCCCTCAGATAAACCCTCCCTTGCGGTCCTCTACTTCGACAACAACTCGGGGGATGAAGGCCACGACAACTGGCGCAGCGGCCTCAGCGAGATGCTCATCACCGACCTCAGCCAGTCCAAATTCCTGCATGTGCTGAGCGGCGACCGGATCTACAGCCTCCTGGACCGGCTCAACCTCCTCGACCACGACAAGTACGCCTCCGAGGACCTCGAACAGGTGGCCTCCCAGACCTCGGTCAGCCACATCCTGCGGGGCAGTTTCATTACAGCAGGCGAGAAATTCATCATCAACACCTCCCTCATGCGCATGGACACCGGCGAAACCATAAGCTCCCTCAGCGAGGAAGGGATCGGTGAAGGCAGCATCACGGATTCACTGGACAAAATAACGACACAGTTGAAGGCCTCCCTCGACCTCTCGGAAGAGCAGATCTCCAACGACCTGGACCAGGACCTGTCCCAGATCACGACGGATTCCCCCGAGGCCTTCGAGTATTACACAGAGGGTATCAAGCTGCACAACCAGGGACGGGACCGGGAGAGCATCGCTTTATACGAGCGGGCCATCAGCGTGGACCCGGATTTCGCCATGGCCTACGCACAGCTGGGAACCGTCTACGGAAACCTGGGATTGACAAAGCGGGGGCATGAGTACACT
>CBFDBC010000249.1:0-4698 GCA_965602945.1 uncultured bacterium
CGCGAGATCACACAGTTCTATCCCCACCCCGGTTGGGTGGAGCACGATCCGTCCCAGATCTGGGAGTCTGTTCAGGATACGGTCGCGGAACTCACTTCGTCCGCCAAAGGAAGGATCCGGGCCGTGGGTATCACCAATCAAAGGGAAACGACCGTGGTCTGGCGCCGGAGCACTGGAGAACCGGTGGGAAATGCCATTGTCTGGCAGTGCCGGCGCACCGCCGACATGTGCCGCGACCTCAAGCCCCATGAAGAATTGTTTCTCAGCAGGACCGGGCTTCCCGTGGATGCGTATTTCAGCGGCACGAAGGTCCGCTGGCTCCTGGACCACTGCGATCCGGCCCTTGAACATGAGGACCTGTGCTTCGGCACCATCGACAGCTGGCTGATCTGGAAGCTGACCGGAGGGGCGAAGCATGTGACGGATTTCACCAACGCCTCCCGCACGCTGCTCTTCAACATCCGGGACAAACGGTGGGACCCTGAGCTGTGCGGGCTGCTGGGCGTACCCGAAGGTATTCTGCCGGAGGTCCTGCGGTCCATCGACAGCTTCGGAACGGCAAAAGGTCTGCCGGGGATCGAAGGCGTCCCCATCCTGGGAGTGGCTGGGGATCAGCAGGCCGCCCTTTTCGGGCAGGCCTGTTTCGATCCGGGCTCGGCCAAGAACACATACGGTACCGGCTGCTTCCTGCTCATGAACACGGGACAGGACCTGGTGCAATCCCACAAGGGGCTGCTGACCACACTGGCCGTAGATGGGGGCGGGGAGGCCTGTTACGCCCTGGAAGGCTCGGTCTTTATCGGAGGGGCCGCCCTCCAGTGGCTTCGGGACGAGATCGGGATCCTGGCCGCTTCCCGGGCCAGCGAGACCGCCGCTCGCAGCGTTGCGGACAATGCCGGCGTGTACATGGTCCCGGCTTTCGTGGGCCTGGGCGCTCCCCACTGGGACATGCAGGCCCGCGGCATCATCACCGGCCTGACTCGCGGGGCCGGCCGCGACCACATCATACGTGCGGCTCTGGAGTCGATGGCCTTTCAGACACGGGATGTGTTCGAGGTCATGGTCGAGGAGGCAGGTGTCGGCGTATTGCAGCTGTCGGTGGACGGAGGGGCGGCTGCCAATGATTTTCTTATGCAGTTTCAGGCCGACATCCTCGACCTTCCGGTTGCCCGACCGGCCGTGATCGAATCCACTTCTCTGGGAGCCGCCTTTCTGGCGGGATTGAACTGCGGTTTCTGGCGGGACGCAGAGGAACTCCGCCGCACACGCAGCCTGGAGCGGCTGTTCACGCCGGATATGGATGCGGATACGCGGGAATCGCTGCTTGCGGGGTGGGCCAAGGCCCTTCGCCAGACCATGGCGGAATGATCCTGCTGATCGGCGTTCACACGGTGATCAGCCGGCCGAGTTCCCTGATCCTGGGTCCGATATCGATCCCGTTGGGACAGGACGCCGTACAGTCCCGGCACCCGGTACATGCCTCGAGCCCCCGGTTCGATACCAGTTCAGCGGCCGTGCTTCGTGCCTGCTGTTGGTTCCCGTAGGCCCGGGCATACATGAAGGCCCGCATCAGGACCGGGATCTCAACACGCTGCGGGCAGCCGGGGATGCACGTACGGCAGTTCTGGCAGTAGAGGAGGCCACTCAGCAGGGCTGTGACCTGCAAATCCCGCTTATCATCCGGGGTCAGCCGTAGATCGGCCATCAATCCGAAGTCCAGGTCCATCTGCTCGAAGGTGGTGATTCCCGGGATGGTCGTGCACACATTCTCATCCTGGAGCACCCACTTGAGCGCGGCGGCATGGTTGACCTGGGCGGGGTCTTCCCGGTTCAGCTGGACACCGCCCTGGGTCTTCATGGCGACCACGCCCACTCCCTTGTCCGCTGCATGAGCGATGGCCTTCCGGACTTCATCCCTGTGTTTCTGGAGGTAGTTGTAGGCGGTCAGGACAACGTCATAGATCCCGGTGTCCACGGCGGCCCGTAAGACATTGGGCTCGTCGCGGTGGGTCGAAATCCCTATGAAGCGGACCTTGCCGGCTTCCTTGGCCTTCACCAGCCCTTTCATCAGGGGCTCGAAGGTGGCCATTTCCGCGCTGTAACAGCTGTGGAGGTAGAGGATGTCCACATAATCGGTCCGCAGCCGGCGCAGGCTTTCCTCCAGCTGAGAGCGCAGGTTCTCTTCGGTGGCTGCCGGCTGCCTCTCAACGCCTTCCAGAAGGAACACCGCCTTTTCCCGGTCCCGGTTGAACCGCATCTTGGTGGCCAGGTAGACCTGGTCCCGCTTGCCGCTCTCCTCCAGGACCTGCCCGATGAAGCGTTCGCTGTTGCCCTGCAGATACAGGTGAGCGGTATCCATGTGCTTGATCCCCATATCCAGGGCCTTGTGCAAAAGCTCCGGAGCATGGGAGTTCATCACGCCGAAGCTGATGACGGGGATGCGCAGCCCGGTCCTTCCCAGGACCCGGTCGACGATCCTCGGGCTTTCCGCTCCGGTTTCGCCGACCTCAGTGCTCCCTTCCCGGGATGTGCAGGACGCCGTCATCCCCAGCCCGGCAGAGACCACTCCGGCCGTTGCCGTCCCCATGAATTCCCTGCGGCTCATGTTCTTTTTGCTCATCTGCCGACCTCCTCCTTCAATCTTAGCACACGTGTCTACCTCTCTGAAAGATTCATAAAAAATGCCGATAGGGGCCTCAATAACCTGTTCAAGAAAAAAACAGCGGCATTTTTTACCCTTCAGGCGAGCCATCCTTACAAATACGGGCGGGTGGGAGGTCGCTGCGTTATGTCGGGTCTCGCGGTGGTAAACCACAGCTTCGCCCGCCATGCCTTGCATCTGCCACAATCTCGACTCGTGAATCATCCAGAATCATGACAATGGACATTAGTCTTTCTTGGACAGAATCATAAACCAACAAATTCCCTTCCCTCACGGAGTTGAGGATCCCCAGAGAGAAAAGCGTTTGTATTTCCCGGAAGGATTCTATACATTACCGGATAGAAGTGAAGAGGAGGTATCAACCATGAAAAAGACACTAGCCTGTATTATTTTATTCTGTGTGTGGGCCCTCTTCCTGGGCCCGTTGGTTCCCCGGGCGTCCGCTCAGGGGGACAAGCTGCTGACCGATGAGACCTTTATGGAGATGGAATCCGTACGCAGCCCCATGATCTCTCCCGATGGAAAGCACATCCTGTTCAGCCGGGGATGGGTGGACAAGATGGGGGACCGGTCCCGCTCCAACCTTTGGATCGTGGACGTGGAGGGCACACGCGTGCGCGAGCTGACCCACGGCGACTGGAGCGACTCCTCGCCCGTGTGGTCGCCGGACGGGAAAAGGATCGCCTTTCTCTCCGACCGGGACGGCACCACCCAGATCCATGTGATGTGGCTGGACACGCGCGAGGTGGCACAGCTCACCCACGTGGACCGTGCTCCCAGCGGGCTGCGCTGGTCGCCGGACGGCGGAATGCTGGCTTTCTCGTCCTTCGAGCGTGACACAAAGCCCATCCTCCCCGTGAAGATGATCAAAAAACCCCGCGGCGCCCAATGGGCCGCCGGACCGACCATTGTGGACCGCCTGACCTGGGCCCGGGACGGCCGGGGGGCCGTGCCCAAGGGCTACACCCACATTTACGTGCTCGATGCCGAGCTGGGAGGCACTCCCCGCCAGTTGACATCAGGTGAGTATTCCCACAGTGATCCTCAGTGGTCGGCCGACGGGAAAAAGATCTTCTTCAGCGCCATCCGCAAACCGGAGGCCGAATACCAGCGGGGCGATTCGGAGATCTATTCCGTGGACCTGGAGACGCTGGAGATCGCCGCGCTCACCGACCGCAAGGGCCCGGACCGCGGTGCCCGTGTCTCTCCGGACGGGAAGTGGATCGCCTACACGGGGTATGACGACAAGAACCACACCAGCCACCTCTCCAGTCTCTACCTCATGGACGGCATGGGGGGCGGGAAGAAGCTCCTGGCCGGCAGCCTGCCCAATTCTCCTTCCGGTTTGACCTGGGCAGCCGATAATTCCGGTGTCTACTACACCATGGCCGAGGAGGGAGAATCCAACCTGTACATCGTGACCACCGCCGGAAAGATCCAGAAGATTACCAACGGCGTCCATTACCTCTCGGGTTTCTCCCTGGCGGGCAGCGGGCAGGTGGCCACCACGGTCGCTTCTTTCCATAAGCCGGGTGACCTCGTGACCTTCAATCTGACGGATCCCGGGGATATGAAGTCCCTGGTGGATGTCAACGCCGATGTCCTGTCCGATGTCAAGCTGGGTGAGGTGGAAGAGCTCCGGTTCAAGTCGCCCGACGGTCTGGACCTGCAAGGGTGGCTGATCAAACCGGCGGAATTCGAGGCCGGCCGGAAATATCCCATGCTGCTCTACATCCACGGCGGCCCCTGGTCCATGTACTCGGTGCGGTTCAACTGGGCCTGGCAGAATTTCGCGGCCAAGGGATATGCGGTCCTTTACATGAATCCGCGCGGGAGCACCGGTTACGGCCAGGACTTCGTCAACGGTATCCAATACTCCTATCCCGGAAAGGACCTGGACGATCTGATGGCCGGCGTGGACAGGGCTATCGCCAGGGGTTTCATCGACACGCGCAACCTCTTCGTGTGCGGGGGGAGCGGTGGTGGTGTCCTCACGGCCTGGATCGTGGGCCACACCGACCGGTTTACCGCGGCGG
>CBFDBC010000250.1:0-4684 GCA_965602945.1 uncultured bacterium
TAGATCGTCTGGTTGTGGAACGCGAGGTGCCATCCATCCTTGAGTTGGGTCAATCCGGCCGGGTTGTAGTAGACAGCATCGATCTGCATGGAAGCGTTGCGGGAAAGCAAACGGTAGTAAATCGCGCTCTGGTTCGTGTTCGTAATAATGCTCGCATGCGTCAAGGGGACGGCGAGCAGAAGCAGGGCAGCCAAAACCGCGAATTTCTTCATGATTCCTCCCTTAAAACCTGAATAAAATGTTTAAATCCATCAAGGCTTGCTCAATTAAGTAAGAATATATAGAAAAATATTCTCTTTTGCAACCAGGATTGCCCGGTTTTTTCAGGGTTTTTTCAGGGCCGGTACAGGGGAGAGCCGGAGGTTATGGCCCCATCCCGAAGCGGCGCTCTCCCGATTCGTCCAGATCCATGCGGACCGTGGACTTGTCGAGATTCATTTCAAAAGCTTCTCCCTCAGTTTCTTGAGGAGGTCAAAGGCCTCGAGGGGAGTGATCCGCTCGAGATCCAGATCCCGGATCTCCTCCCGCACACGGGACAGGCGCTCCAGCTCCCGGTCCTCCTGGAACAGCAGGAACTGGCCCTCAGCCCGGGGGGCCGATGTGTGGTAGGCGATGCGGGGAACACCGGCGGCGTCCAGCTCTTTTTTCTCCAGGTTGAACAGGATCTCCCGGGCGCGCTCGACCAGCGGCCGCGGGATGCCGGCCAGTTTGGCCACATGGATGCCGTAGCTCTGGTCGGAGGGGCCGGGCACGATCTTGCGCAAAAAGATGATGTCGTCCCTGTGTTCCTTGACGGTCACGTGGTAATTCTTGATCCGGTCCATGGTCAGGGCCAGCTCGGTGAGCTCATGATAATGCGTGGCGAACAGGGTCTTGGCCCGAACCTCGGCGGTCTCGTGCAGGTGCTCGGCGATGGCCCAGGCCAGGCTGAGGCCGTCGAATGTGCTGGTGCCGCGGCCCACCTCGTCCAGCAGGATCAGGCTGCGGGCGGTCGCGTTGTTGAGGATGCTGGCGGTTTCCAGCATCTCCACCATGAAGGTGGACTGGCCCATGCTCAAGAAATCCATGGCCCCGATGCGCGTGAAGATCCGGTCCACCACTCCGATCTCCGCCTCCTCGGCCGGGACATAAGATCCCATCTGGGCCAGGATACAAATGAGCGCCACCTGGCGCAGGAAGGTGGACTTCCCCCCCATGTTCGGGCCGGTGATGATCAGAACCTGATCCTCCTCCCGGTCCAGATAGGTGTCGTTGGGGATAAAGGGCTCCGCATGGGTCCTCTCGATGACAGGATGGCGGCCGCCTTTTATCCGGATGTGGTCGCCGTCGAGGACCTGAGGGCGCACAAAACGGTGAAGGACCGCCAGCTCGGCCAGAGCCGCCAGCACATCCAGCAGGGCGATGAAGCCCGCGATCTTCTGGAGGCGGACGATGTCGGAGGCGATCCGGTCCCGCACCTCCAGGAAGAGCTGATGCTCCAGTTCGTTGGACCGCTCCTCCGCGTGCAGGATCTTCTCCTCATACTCCTTGAGCTCCCCGGTAATGAAACGTTCCGAATTCACCAGGGTCTGCTTGCGTATGTACCCCTCCGGAACCAGATGCAGGTTAGGCTTGGTGACATCGATGTAATAACCGAACACCCTGTTGTACCGGATCTTCAAAGACGTGATCCCGGTCTTTTCCTTCTCCTCTTTCTCCAGGCCGGCGACGAATTCCTTCCCGGACCGGCTGATACTCCGCAGTTCGTCCAGCTCCTCGTGATATCCTTCCCGGATGATCCCCCCGTCTGTCAGATGATGCGCCGGCTCTTCCTTTATGGAGCGTTCGACCAGTTCGGCGATGTCCTCTGCGCTGTCCCACTCCGAGTGAACGGCCTTCAGCCGTTTCGCAGCAAAGGTTCCCAGCAGGGAATGGAGGCGCGGCAGAGTCTGGAGCGATTTTTTCAATGCGACCAGGTCCCGGGGAAGGGCCACGGCCAGGGAGATCCTCCCGGTCAGGCGTTCGAGGTCTGAGATCTCGTGGCGTTCGATGGTGGCGTCGAGCAGCTCGGCGACCGCCTCCTGACGCGCGAGGATCTTTCCGGCCTCCATGAGCGGCTGCAGGAGCCAACCCTGCAGCAGGCGGCTGCCCATGGCGTTGACCGTGAGGTCCACGATGTCCAGCAGGGAGCCGTCACGCCGGTTGTCTCTGAGGTTTCTGACCAGCTCCAGGTTCTTTATGCTGGTGGAATCCAGGATCATGTGGCTCGCGGCCTGGACATAGGTGATGCTCCGTATCCCCGGGAGGGAGTCTTTCCGGAGCGCCTTCAGGTAATACAACAGAGCCCCGGCGGCGGCGGCGGCCCGGGGCTTGTCTTCCAGGTCGAACCCCGCCAGCGAACCGACCTGGAAATGCTCCCGGAGGATTTCCTGGGCCTGGACCAGGTCGAAGATCCAGTCCTCCTGGGGACTGAGCAGCACATCCGACATCCCGTTCCGTGACAGAACGGTCTCGACAGCCTCTGCCTGGCTCTCCGGGAAGGCAACCTCACGGGGCGCATACCGGAAGAGCTCGTCGGCCAGGTTCCGGGACCGCCCCTTCTCATTTTGGGAGGTCAGGATCCTCCCTGCAGCCACATCCACAACGGCCATCCCCCAATCCGCTTCCCCGTTTTCGAAATACAGGCTTACTAAGAACGTGGTCTCCCGTTCCTCCCCCAGGTTCAGCTCCACTGCGGTCCCGGGGGTCAGGACCTTTACGACCTCCCGCTTGACCACGCCCTTGGCCTTGGCCGGATCTTCCACCTGTTCGCAGATGGCCACCTTGAGGCCGTGCTTCAGAAGCTTGGTCAGGTACACCTCGGCCGCATGATAGGGAACCCCACACATGGGGATCTTCTGCCGGGATGTCAGCGCGATCTCCAGCACGGGAGCTGCGCGTTTGGCGTCGTCATAGAACATCTCATAGAAATCCCCCATCCGATAAAACAGCAGGGAGTCCAGGTTCTGCTTTTTTATGCGCAGGTACTGCTCCATCATGGGAGTCACGGAATTCTTCTTGGTCATGGCGGACTCTCAACTATACTTTCTAGTCCTGCGTTTTTCAAGCCACAAGGCTTTGACAAACAAATCGGGATTGTGTGTACTATAGGGACGAAAATGAATGTGACGTCGATGCAGTTCGTGGACAGATGGATCGGGGTTCCTCTCTGTTTCATGCTGACCTGTGCCCGCCGCCTCGGCGGGTGGTTCCGCCCCTCCCCCGCCCCGAAAAATCCCCGGAGGATCCTGTTCATGGAGATCTCGGAGATGGGGAGCATGGTGCTGGCATACCCGCTTTTCCGCAGGGTCAGGGAGCTTTTCCCCGAGGCCGAGCTGTATTTCCTCACCTTCAGTCAGAACCGGCATGCCATCGATATCCTGGGTGTCGTCCCTGAGGAGAACGTCCTCACTCTCGACGGGGAGCGCCCCCTGCAGTTCTTGGCTTCGACCTGGGGTGTGCTGCGCGCCCTGCGGAAAAAAAGGATGGATATCGTCCTCGACATGGAGCTCTTCGCACGGTTCACGGCCGCCCTGAGCTGGCTGAGCGGTGCCAGGGCCCGGATCGGTTACCACCGGTTTCACAATGAGGGGCTCTACCGCGGGGATCTGCTCACACACCGGGTCTTGTACAACCCCCATATCCACACGGCGTACAACCTCCTCAACCTGATCCATGCGTTCGTCTCGCCCCCGGAAGAGCGTCCGCACACGAAGCTTCCCCTCCCTTCTGAAGAGCTGCCGATCCCGGCCTACTCAGCGCCCGAAGAAGAACAGAACACCGTGAGGGCGAAGATCGAGACCCTGGCCCCGGGCGATGCGGCAGAGAAGCGCATCATCCTGCTCAATCCCAATGCCAGCGACTTGATCCCCCTGCGCCGCTGGCCCGTTGACAACTACATAACCCTGGCCGAGCGGCTTCTCGGAACCGACGACAACCTCGTCCTGATCACCGGAACTCCATCGGAACACGACCAGGCCGAGCGCATAAAAGAGTCGGTGGGCTCGCCCCGCTGCATCAACTTCGCGGGACAGACGACCTTCACGGAGCTCCTGGCGCTGTATTCCATCGCCGATGTGCTGGTCACCAACGACAGCGGCCCGGTCCACTTTTCATCCCTGACCGGGACGCGGACACTCGCCCTGTTCGGGCCGGAAACGCCGGACCTGTACGGCCCCCTGGGGAAAAACTGCCGCGTCGCGTATGCCGGCTACGCCTGCAGCCCCTGCGTCTCCGCCTTCAATCACCGGAGATCCCCCTGTTCGGACAACCGCTGCCTGCAGGCCCTGACCGTGGACCGGGTGCTTACCGACGTCGAAGCCCTGCTGCTGCCGGAACCGAGCTGCTAGAACCTCCAAAACCGGGATCATATCTAAATCAGGGAGGGCAGACTGAAGAGGAAGCCGTCCGGAGGCGAGCGGGCACGGCTCCTCGAAGAGGAGAGCGAGCCGAGGAATAAGGTGAGATTCCTCGCTGGGGAAGATCACCGGGCTGACTTTCAGTTTGCCCTACTGTGTCTATAACACGGTTCTGGAAATGCCTCCACCGGGCTGCGGGCCGTTGACAAATCAGGGCCAATCCACTAGGCTTTAACAAAACCCATGAACCCCAATTCGAGCCCGCCGGATACCAGAAAGGCGACCGCCGGCTATGTGGCCCTCCAGAT
>CBFDBC010000251.1:0-4672 GCA_965602945.1 uncultured bacterium
ATACAGGAGGTCCACCACCTCGTCCGTTGGGTAGTTCCCGAGGGCCGTGAGGGCCGTCTGGCGGGTGTGAACTGCGGAGGACTCCTCCCCCGCTATACGGATGAGGGCTTGGGCAGCCGTATCTGTGCCGGCCTCGCCCAGCGCCTGGATGATCCCTCTTTGGACATAATCCCGAACCGATGGGTCTTCGAGAGTGTCCACCAGTCCCTGAAGCGCCAGCTCAGATCCGATCCTACCCAACGTCAGGGCAGCCCTGTAGGGCAGATACCGGTGTCCGGAATAGTCGGCTAGAGCTTCGATCAAATGAGGCACGGCGGCATCCCCGGCTTGGGCCAGTTCTTTCATGGCTCGTTCTGAATCCAACGATATCAGCATCTGGATGAGCCCCTGGATGTGTTTTGGCGCCTCAGGATTCTGGCCGCGCACGATGCTGACAGACATGCCCTCGGCACTGATCTCATGCAAGGTGGTCTCAAGCCCCGGATCTTCCCTGATGGCCTTCAGGAAATCCTGCATATCCCGGGCATGGTTGGTGACATTGTGGGCCACGAGGGCTCCGCCAGGTGCCACCCGCTCGCGGAGAAGCTTCAAGAATCGCATGTAATCAGGTTTCCAGGCATCGATGAACACAAAATCGAAATCCCCTGGTATCTTGGGGATCTCACTGAAGGCATCGACGATCCGGGCATCGATCACGGCCTCGAGGCCGGCCCTCCGGATATTCCTTTGGGCTTCTTCTCCCGGCTGCTGATCGATCTCGATGGTTACTAGCTTCCCCCCGGTTTCCTGGAACGCCATCCCGAACCACAGTGCGGAATAGCCGGTGAAGGTCCCGATCTCCAGGCCCCGCTTATAACTGCGGCTGCGGATTAGGTCATACAGATAGCGGCCGTCCCGGCAGGGGATGTTCATGTCTTCGTGCCCGGAGGGAAAATCTAAAAGGAGAGGCAGCACGCGGGTTTCTGTCAAACCCGCAAAGGCGTCCGGGAACACATGATCCTGTGACGGCCGGCTGGTTTTTTCCGGTGATAGAGAGACATTGTGTTGAATGCGGTCGAATGTATAGGTGGCGGTGTTTTCCCCCCTGCTCACCTCGATCCGGAAAGGCAGCGTGACGCCCTGGACCTCACGATAATCACCAAGTTTCAGGTCGTCGCCGATCTGAACCAGCCGCCCGGTCCGAGCATCGAAGCAAAGGTACTCCTGTTCTCTGCCCGAACCAAGAGACGCCACACGATAAACGGTCTGCTGCCCTACTTTCTCTCTGGAAACCTGGTTGAGATCCGGGAAGTAGTCGGCCAGATACAGGGGACCACGGGCGCTGAACAGGAAGGCCAGTTTGGATCTGCGCTGCTTGTCATCACCATAGATCCGGTCGGAGTTCTGCACCCATCCTTCGCTGCCGTCATTACCCATCCCCTGGGGTCCCACCGAAGTTTCCAGCGAGAGGCGCCACCTTTCCGGGCCGGAGGCAAAGACCAGAGCGGGAATGACCACCTCGGGAGGATCCTGCCCGGGAAACTGCCAGGTCAGCCTGCCGGTACACAGGCGGTCGTTTACGGAAAGCAGTGTTTCGCGGCCTCCCGATGCCTCTAAGTAGGTATTCAGCACATGATCGAGAAGAGGCGGTGTTGCCGCAGATGTATTCGCAGATGAGGTCTGGGCAGACCTGCAGCACACGAAGGCCAACAGGCAGGCGAAGATCATCTGAGCTTTAGTTTTCGTTTTCACTTTCATTTCACCTCTTTCACGATCCCATCGCCGATACGCGCCTCATCGACCTCGTAGCACACACGGCCCCGGTTGTGAGCGACCGGCACGATCTCCGGGTTCCCCCCGTCCAAATGGGTGATACGTTTGGCCACCCGGTTTTCCCTCCAGACCGCGCCCCGGTCATCCCGAAAGAACCGGTGCATCTGCTCGACCACCTCCACCTGGAAGGGCAGTTCCCGGTCGGAATAGAACGCGCCCCGGAGTAGGGGTGGTTCGACCTTGACCCACAGAACCAGCGGTTGAGGCAGGGAATTTTGGAAGCGCAGGTCCCGGTAATTGAAGAAGACCGTGGCCCCCATGCCGAAGGGGACGGTGCGCCCGTCATCAGGGAAGAGGTCGAGGCCGTGGCGGTGGCGCTCGAGGATGTCCAGGTCCAGGTGGACCGCCATCCAGAACAGGAGGTTGGCCAGCTGGCACAAACCGCCTCCGGGGGCCCCCAGCATCCTGCCGTCGTGCATCTCGAGCCCGTCGACAAATCCCCGGCGGTAAGACGTACGGCCCACCAGGCTGCAGAACGAGAAGATGTCCCCAGGTTCGAGCAGGATGCCGTCCATAAGTGAACACCCGAGCTCCAGGTTCCGCACCTTGTTGTGCTGAAGAGGCATCAGATGATCGGGAACGGCTTTTAATAGTTTTGAAGAATGTTGAAACACAGGGACGGGATAGGCATCGGGAGCCGTGGCGAACCGACGGGAAGGCCGGGGCCGTGCGGGCAGGTCCTGGAAGCGGCGCAGTGTCCTGCGCACTTCCGCCCGCACGGCATGGGGGACAACACTCCGCACGACCTGTCTCATGGCCGTCTCACTACGAAGTGCGTCACGGCGGCTTCCAGGTCAGCCGGTCTCAGCTCGGAATAGCGGCCCCACAACGAGCCGGGATCCACGCCCTGGGCGTCCTCCCGGTGCAGATGATGGACAGCGGCCAGGACCTCGAATCCCTGTTCCTCGAACATGCGGGCATAGTCGCCCTCCAGGAGTCGGTTGCGGAACATGTGCCGGCCCCTGGCAATGGAAGCCCATTCCGCGTCCGAATATATCAAGTGATGGAAGCAGTGGATCGATTTGTCGTAGTGCCAGAAGTGGTCCCTGTGATCAACGATGTGGGACGAGATGCCGCCCGGAGAGAGGATCCTGAACATCTGACTCATCAGAAAGGTCAGATCTTCGGGAGTGAAATGCTCGAGCCGTCCCATGGAAAAACACACGTCTGTCGAGCCGGGTTCTATGCGGGCGAGGGATCCGAGATCGCCGACGTGATAGCGCGCCCTGCAGGCGGAGAGGACCTGACGGGCCGAGGTCTCTTCACACAATTCCTCCAGCAGAGAAAGGTCTCCACTCCCGGCTCCGGTGGACCGGCGAAGTACCGCCTCGACCTTTCCGACTTCATCCACAGCGTACGGTACATAACGGTCGGCCAGCCGGGCATGATCCTCCGTGGCCAGGATATCTCCGCGTGTGATCAGCCGGCCGAGGATGACCGGCGCCAGGGACCAGCCCGGCTCGAAGAGCCAGAGGCGTTTTTCAGCGAAGTCAAGGCGGCCGTAGCGGCGGGAGAGTACGACATGCTCCCGAAACCAGTAGCACCATTTCCGGCTCATCCCCTTCTGGGTTCCCAGAAGGACCGCGGTCAGCCATTCATAGAGGTTCTCACCTGCCCTTGCATGGGCAAAGGGAACCATCATCAGGCGCTTCATCCGCCATCGGTTCACACTCACTGCCATTCATCCTTCCTATTCGTTGCGCAGGGCCTCGACCGGGTCGGCGACGGCCGCTCTGAGGGTCTGATAGCTGATGGTGGCGATGACCACACACGCCACCAGCAGCCAGGCCGCGGCAAAGATCCACCACTCCAGTGTGATACGGAATGCATAATTCTCCAGCCATTGCCGCATCTGAAAATAGGCCAGGGGGATGGCGAATATCCCTGCCACCACGGACAATCTGAGGAATTCCTTTGACAGCAGCAGGTAGATGTCGCGGACAGAGGCTCCCACAGCCTTGCGGATGCCGATCTCCTTGGTCCTCTGAACCGCGTTGTGCGAGGCCAGGGCAGAAAGCCCCAGGCAGGCGATAACGATGGTCAACACCGAAAAAAGGGCGAACACGCGCACGAAAACACGGTCGGCGGCATAGTGCCGGCTGAAGAACTCGTCCAGGAAAAAGTAGTCGAAAGGGATCCCCGGGAAGTGGTGCTGCCAGCGCTCCTTCACCCATGCGATGGTCTGGAATAGGTTGTCGGGATTGATCTTAAAGGCCACGAAACCCCGGTCGGGCGAGAGGAGGAAGACGAGGGGGATGGGGTACATCTTGGGGGAAAGCTGATTATAATTTTCTATGACTCCCACGACCGGCATCTCCCGGCCGCGCCAGGAGATCTTCCTGCCGATCGCTTCCTCTGGATTCCTGTACTCGAGCTCCCGGGCCGCCGCCTCATTGAGGATAACGGCCTTATCGTCGCTGGGAAATTCGGTTGAGAAATTCCGCCCGGACAGGAGCCGGATGCCGAAAGCCGGGATGAATCCCTGGTCGATCCCAACCAGTTTCATGTCGTGACTCACATTGGGATCGTCCTCCAGCCTGCGGAAACGGCTTCCCCAGAGGACCTCCTCACCGGGGACAGCGGTCGTGGTGGCAAAGCCGGGAATATGCGAGTTGGTGTTCACGTCCTGGCGGAAGGCCTCGAAATTGTCGGCAAAGACCGCCGGGGGAGGCTCATTGGTGCCCGGGGCATGCACAACCAGGGAATGGGTGATATCGAATCCCTGGTCTTTGTTGATCAGAAACGTGACCTGCCGGTAGACGATCAGGGTGCCTGCGATCAGCGCCACGGACACCGCCAGCTGCAGGGTGACGAGGAGAGCGCGGCGGCGGTCTGGGTGCCGGCGCGCAACGTGGTGTTG
>CBFDBC010000252.1:0-4618 GCA_965602945.1 uncultured bacterium
CCATACGCGGCCTTCAGATACTCGACAAACGCCTCCGCCTTCTTCTGAAGGCCCTGGTCCCTGGCCTTCTCGTCCCTGACCTTTATGTCCGCGCTCTCCGCCCGCCGGAACGGCTTGCCCTCGTACTCACGCAGGTGCTCCACCACGAACTCATCCAGCGGGTCATCCAGGAACAGGACCTCCAGGTCCTTATCCCGGAACGCCTCCATTGCGGGATCCTTCTCCAAGCTCTCCAGTTCCAATCCGGTCAGGTAGTAGATCTCCTTCTGGTCATCGGCCATGCCTCCGGCATATTCTTTGAGATCCATCAGGTCGTCTTTGGGTTTCTTGGAGGAGTGGAAGAGCAGCAGGGGGGCGAGCTTATCCCGGTTGTCCGGGTCTGTGGCGACGCCTTCCTTGAGGTTTCGGCTGAAATGCCCCCAGATACGCAGGTACTGCTCGCGGTCCTTGTCCTTGATCTTTTTCAGGTGCGACAGGATCTGCTTCAGCATGTGCTTGCGGATCCTGTCGATCTTGGCGTGGCTCTGGATGGTCTCCCGGGAGATGTTGAGCGGGATGTCCTCGGAATCGACGACCCCCTGCATGAACCTCAGGTACTCGGGCATGATGTCCTTGGAGCCCTTCTCGATCAGCACCTTGCGTGAGTACAGGTCCACTCCGGGTTCGGCCTTGAAGAGACCCAGCTGCTCGAACGATATCTTGGGCACATACAGGATCGCACTGAACTGGACGGGGGCATCCGAAGAGAGGTGGAGCCAGGTCTCGGGCTCCTCCTGGGTGTTCTCCAGGAACTTGTAGAAGTCGATGTAGTCCTGAGCTTTGAGGCTGGACTTAGGTTGGGTCCAGATGGCCTCCATGACCTCCAGCCTCTCGTGCTCCACGTAGACGGGGAAGGGGACGAACTTGGAATAGCGGGCCAGGATGTCCTGGATACGGGCCTTCTCTAAAAATTCCTTGTCCTCTTTCTTGAGGAAAAGCTCGATCCGGGTGCCCCGTGTCTTTTTGACCGTCTCCTCGATGGTATAATCGGCGTCGCCCTTGGATTTCCACAGCCAGGCCTTGCCTCCTTTCAGGAAGGAACGGGTGTAGAGGTGGATCTCTTTGGCGGCCATGAAGCTGGAATAAAACCCGACGCCGAACTTGCCGATCAGATCGACCCGGTCCTTTTCCTCGGTCTCGGCCAGCCGCTTGAGGAAATCCACGGTCCCGGAATGGGCAATGGTCCCGATGTTCTCTATCAGTTCCTCCCTGGTCATGCCCACGCCGTTGTCCTCGATGATCAGTGTGTTACGGCTCTCGTTGAACCCGATGTCGATGCGTAATTCGGCATCCTTGTCGTCCACATCCTCCCGCGTCAGGCTCTCGAAGCGGACCTTGTTGAGAGCGTCAACGGCATTGGAGATCAGTTCCCGCACGAAGACATCCTTGTGTTTGTACAGGGAATAGACCAGGATGTTCAGAAGCTGCCTGATCTCGGACTGGAATTCGTATTTTTTCGCCTGGCTTTTCTGTGTCATGTTACCCGCCTCATTCCTCTCCGTTGTAGCGGCCGAAGATCATCTTCCCCACCGTGGTCTGCAGCACCGATGTCACGGTGACATCGATGGTCTGACCCATCATCTTGCGTGAGTTGTCGACGACGACCATGGTGCCGTCATCCAGGTAGGCTACGCCCTGGTCCTTTTCTTTCCCTTCCTTGAGGATGAACGCACGGATCGATTCTCCGGGCAGCACCACGGGCTTGAGGGCGTTGGCCAGCTCGTTGATATTCTGTACGGAGATGCCCTGTAGTTTGGCAACCTTGTGCAGGTTGAAGTCGTTGGTGACGATCTTGGCATCCATGTGTTTGGCCAGCTCGATCAGCTTCGAATCCACATCGACCACATCGGGAAAATCCAGTTCGGTGAAGATGATATTGACCTCCTTGGATTTCTGGAGATTGTCCAGGACATCCAGGCCGCGCCGGCCCCGCTGTCGCTTGACGCTGTCGGAGGAATCCGCCACCAGCTGCAGCTCCTTGAGTATGAACTGGGGCACGATCAGGGATCCTTCTATGAACGATGTGTCACAGATGTCCGCGATCCGGCCGTCGATGATGACGCTGGTGTCCAGGATCTTGTGGGTCCGGCCCTCGGTCTTCTCTTTGAAGAAGCGCATCAGATGGGCCGGGATCAGCCATTCCGATTTCTTCGATCCCACCAGGAACCCGATATACGGCATGATGACAAGAAAGAACACCCGGATGAAGTTGGCCGTGGTTTCATCCTTGGAGATGGTCTGGTACACGGACCCCAGTGCCCAGCCCAAAACCACTCCGGCAAAGGTCCCCAGAGTGGAGCTCCAGATGGTCTTGAACTGACTCCTGCGGATCACCGTCTCCAAATAGATGATCAGGACGCAGAGCAGGAATCCTGCCAGCGCACCGTAGTGGGGCTGCAGGTTGAACGGTGGGAAGAAATACCCTGACAAGGCGATAAAGGCCACGACCACAAGACGAAAGATAAAAATGCTCATGATTAAACCTCGTTATATATGAAATATTAAAATATGAATCCCAACGCTTCCTGGATATGGCTTGCCCCATGGAGCTCGATGCCCGGGAGGTCTTCCTTCTCCAGCGATTCCAGATTGCCCTTCGGAAGCACGACCGTCTCGAATCCCAGCAGGGCGGCCTCCTTTACACGGGCCACGGGCCGGCTCACGGAGCGGATCTCACCGCTGAGGCCGATCTCGCCCAGAACCGTCATCCCCGCCGGGATGGGGCGGTTCTTGATACAGGACACGACGGCCGTCACCACGCCCAGGTCCACAGCAGGCTCGTCGATATTCAGGCCGCCGGCCACATTGAGGTGGATGTCCTCCCCTCCGAAGCCGAAGCCCATCTTCTTCTCGATCACCGCCAGGAGCATACCTGTGCGGAAGTGGTCGAGACCGATAGACATCCGCCGCGGATTCCCAGAGAACAGGGTCGAGGATACCAGGGCCTGGATCTCGGCCAGCAGGGGGCGGGATCCCTTCAGCGTGCAGACCACGACGCTCCCTGCCGCATCGGCCGGCCGTTCCTTGAGGAAAAAGGCCGAGGGATTGGCGATAGCTTCCAGGCCGCGGCTCCCCATCTCAAAGACCGCCAGCTCCGAGACCGGGCCGAATCGGTTCTTCAGGGCCCTCAGCACGCGGTGGCTGTGATCCCGCTCGCCTTCGAAGTACAGCACCACGTCAACCATGTGTTCGAGTGTCTTGGGCCCGGCCAGGGAACCTTCCTTGGTGATATGGCCTACCAGAAACGAGGAGACCTGGTTCGTCTTCGCGAACCGGAAGACCTGGTTGGTGACCTCGCGCACCTGGCTTATGCTCCCGGGACTCGAAGTTAACCGGGACGAATGCACCGTCTGTACGGAATCCAGGATGAGAATACGTGGAGCGAGCTTCTCCGCATGGGCGATGATCCTCTCCAGGTTGGTTTCCGCCAGCAGATAGAGGTCGCCCCCGTCGATTCCCAGGCGGGAACCGCGGAGCTTGATCTGCTCCAGGGATTCCTCGCCCGAGACATACAGGACCCTGCTGCCTCCGGCGGCAAAATCCCGGCTCACCTGGAGGAGCAGGGTGGACTTGCCGATTCCGGGCTCTCCGCCGATGAGCACCAGAGAGCCCAGGACCACGCCTCCCCCCAGAACCCGGTTGAGCTCGGCGATCCCGGTCTGGATCTTCTGTTTGGCGGCCTCCTCAACATCCTCATAGAGGACCGGTTCCGAAGGGGGGAAGGTGAATTCCGCGGCTGCCTCTCCGGCCGCCTCTTCGATAAGGGAGTTCCATTCGCCGCAGCTCGGACAGCGGCCCAGCCATTTGGGGGACTGGAACCCGCAGCTCTGGCAGACGAAGGTGGACGCTGTTTTCGTCATATAATAAGCCCCAGTCCGAAAAAGAGCTCCCGTTTCTCTTTGAGTCCGAAATCATCCAGGCCGAACAGGAGGGACACGTATCGAACCGGGGAATAGCTGCCCTGAATGCGGAAATGCGGCCACACATTCCGGTTGATGTCAAAAAGCTCGACACTGATCCGCACCCGGTCCTGGAAGGCGAAAAAATCCATGGCCCCGCCGATCTTCGATTCCATGATGCCGGCCCGGGCCTGGATGTTGGCCCAGCGCATGCCCCCCTGCAGGGAATAGGTGAAATCATCCAGAAAGGGATCCTGGATCACCTGACCCAGGAGGAATTTATCGGCCGCCGGCCAGAAAGTCAGGGTCAGGTAGCTCTTGATCTCTTCCGGGTCATCATAGTAGTTGAAATGCAGTGCACCCCCGGCCCGGAAGCTCGAGACCGGCTGCACCGCCTTCTGGACATCGCCCACGGCCTTCTGGGCGTCTTCGTACAGCCCCTCTTCCTGGATAAGCCGGCCCAGGGTGCCTTCTCCCTGGTTGATCCTATTGAGGGTTTCATCCAGCGTGGTCAAAGATTTGTCCGCTTTTTCCAGCAGGACCCGGATGTTTTGCAGGTTTTGACTCACGTTGTCGCGGTTTTCCGCCACGACGTCGCGCAGCAACACGGCCAGCTCTTCCAGGCTGGAGGAGAGAGCCTCCACCCGGGCATCGACATTGTCGATGGCGCGGGAGCCTTT
>CBFDBC010000253.1:0-4610 GCA_965602945.1 uncultured bacterium
AGGGGAAGTCGCCCATGAACAGGAACAGGACGAGGATGATCAGGATGATGCCCAGGATCAGGTTGGTGGAGACGGTGGAGAAACACTGCCGCACCAGGGAAGCCTGGTTGTAGAAGGGAACGATCTCAACGCCGGCCGGGAGCGAGGCGTTGATCTCCGCGATCCGGGCCTCCAGGTCCGTGATGACCTTGGCGGTGTTGGAGCCGAAGAGCTTGAGCACCATGCCCACCACTTTTTCGCCCTCTCCGTTGACCAGGGCGGCTCCGCGGCGCACCTCCGGCAGGATCTTGACCTCTGCCACATCCCGGAGCTTGATGGGAGTCCCCTGAAAGTTGGCGAGCACGATCTCGCTCAGGTCCTCGATGGTCCTGGCCAGGCCCACGGACCGGACGATGAACTCCTCCTGTCCCTTGGTGATGAAGCTCGCACCCACGTTCTGGTTGTTCCTGCGGACCTTATCCATGAGCTCAGCCAGGGAAAGGTCGTACTTGAGGAGGGACCGGGGGTCCACCAAAATCTGGAACTGTTTGACCTCGCCCCCGATGCTCAGGACCTGGGAGACCTCAGGAACGGACTTGAGCTCGTACTTGATCAGCCAGTCCTGCAGGGTGCGGAGTTCCAGGGCGGACTGCCCTTCGCTTTCGAGGTAGTAGAGGTAGACCATGCCCAGACCTGTGGCGATCGGGCCCAAGACCGGATTGTGGGCGTGTTCGGGAAGCTGATCCTTGGCCTCCAGCACACGCTGCGCCACCAGCTGCCGGGCCCAGTAGATATCCGTCTTGTCCTCGAAATAGACGTTGACGAGAGACAGGGCATAGGAGGAGGTGGAGCGGATGTTCCGGACTTTGGGCAGGCCGAACATGCTGGATTCGAGCGGGTAGGAGATGAGCCGCTCGACCTCTTCCGGGGCCATCCCGTGAGCCTCCGTGTAGATCTGGACCAGGGGCGGGGATGGATCGGGGAACACGTCGATGGCCAGGCTCTGGTAGGCCATGTAGCCCAGCACCGCGGTGATGACCGTCGCCAGCACGATGAACAGCCGCTGCTTCAGGGAAAATTGGATGATTTTTTCGATCATGATCTTGTTTCGCTGGGATCAGTGGATGTGGGAATGCCCGAACGTGCCCTTGCTGATCTCGGTTTTAAGGGTGAATGCTCCCTTCAGGACCACGTCCTCGTGTTCTGTCAAGCCTGCCAAGATGATGCGGTGGTCACCGACTTTGTCTCCGATCCGGACATGCCGGACCGTGAACACATCTTCGCTTTCCCGGACAAAGACGACCTTCTCTCCGTCCAGGCTCTGGACCGCTTCTTCCGGCACGGCCAGGACCTTCTCCCCGTCGTTGATCAGGCTCTCCAGGACCCCCTGGACATACATGTTGGGCTTGAGCAGGCCGTCGGGATTTTCCACCTCGACACGGACCTTCATGGTCCGGAGCTTTTCGTCGATGAGGTTGGAGACGTAGGTGATGCGGGCCGGGAAGCTGCGTCCCGGGTAGAGAGAAGCCTGGATGGACACCAGGCTCTCTTGCTTGACGAGGGGGATGTCCTTCTCATAGACATCGAGAAGGGCCCAGAGCCGGCCCAGGTCCGAGACGGTGAGCAGGATCTTCTCGGGCTCGATGTGGGCGCCCTTCAGCACATCCCGGAAGATCACGGTCCCCGAAATGGGGGACAGGATGGGCAGGAGGGGATCGGCCACCTCACACTTGTATTCCTGTTCTTCGACCAGGCTGCATTTCTCGATAAGAGCCTCGATCTGGTCATGCGTCAGGCCCAGCGAGTGCAGCTTCGATCCCAGAACACCGTATTCCGTGGCCAGTTTTTCGTTCTCGGCCTGACGGCGCAGGTACTCCTTCTCCTCGATGGCTTTCGCTTCCCACAGGGCCTGGGCCCGCTTGTATTCGCTACGGCTCAGGTTGTATCTGGCCCTGGCCTGAAGGAAGTCCGCCTGGATCTGAGCGAATTCCGGTGAATTCAGAGTGAGCAGAGCCTGGCCGCGGCGGACCTGGTGGCCCAGGTCTGCGTTGAGGCCGTCGATCTGGCCGTGTACAAAGGCGGATACGTGTGCGGTGCGGTTTTCGTTCAGGGCCATGATCCCGGGCAGGACAACCCGCGCTGTCAGGGATTCCTTGTGCACGTGGCCCACGCTGATCCCCCAGGCTTTCTGTTTGTCCGCCGGGACGGTGACGTCCTGGTGCTCTTCCTCGGTCTCAGCTTCCTCCGGAGGTGTCTCACCTTCCTGCTGCGTGTGGTCCGCTTCCTCGCCTTCATGTGTGTGGCCGGCGGTTTCGGTCTCCTGTGCGGCCTGGCCGGCTTCCTCTGTTTCGTTGGTATGCTCCCCTTCCGCGGCCGGTTTCCCGCCGCCGCAGAATACCAGGACTCCGCAACACAGAATGGATAACAGGACGATTTGATGGAGTTTCATCGGATGTCTTCTCCCACGGCTTTTTCCAGGGCTGCATTCTCGGCATTCCAGGAAAATAGCGCATCAACGTAGTCTCTCAAGATGCTGATATAGGTCCTCTGAGAGTCGAGGAATTCGAGCAGAGAGATCTCTCCCTCCCGGTAGCTGATTTCTGAGATCTTGAGGCTCTGCTCAGCCTGGCTCATGAGGCCGGTCGAAAAGATCGCGAGCGTCTCCTCTGCCAGGCGTGTGCGCCGCAGGCGCGAACGGACCTCCTGGGCCAGGTCCAGGCGCAGGGCGTTGAGCTCATGTTCGCTCTTGTAGGACAGGCTTTCCGCCTCGGCCAGCTCCTTCCCCTTGAAGTTCCAGAGCGGGATGTCCACGGATATCCCCAGCCCGCGGTTGATCCCGTCCAGCTCCGCTTCCCGAAAACCCTTCAGGGCCAGGTCCGGCAGCCGCTGCCATTTAACATAGCTGATGTTGCTGCGGGACTGCTCCAGCTGCAGCTGCTTGGCCACGATCAGGGGGTGGCCGGACAAGGCTCGCGCGAGCAGGCCCTCCTCATCCGCCGCGATGGGCCGAAAGCCCAGTTCCCCGGATACCTGGAAATCGGGCGGCAGGGTGTTAGCCAGGAGCTTGTTGAGGCCCTCCCTGGCCAGGTCAGACTCCGTGCGCAGCTCGACCAGCGCCTTCCGGGCTTTGAGGGTCTCCACATAGAGTTTGATGGCCTCCAGCTCCTTGACCTCCCCCAGTTCCGCCCGTTTCTGGATGAGCCCGTGGGTCTCCTGAATGGCCTGTTCGATCCGCGTGAGGAGATCCAGCTTCTTCTGCAGGAGCAGGAGTGAATAGTACTGGTTCTTGATGTCGTGCGCGACCTCCAGGGCTCTCAGGTCGCGGTAGGCGGCGACCTCCTCCCAGACGTATTTCCGCATCTGGATGCGGCGGCTTCTCTTGAAGGGATTCTCCAGCGGCTGGGTGACGGTGAAGCCGCTCGTGTTCCGTTCCTCGAGTTTGTCGTAGGAATCGGCCCTGCCCAGCCAGAACTCGAGCTCCGGATTGAACAGGCGCTTTGATGCTTCATAGGCGGCTTCCTGGGCAGAGACCTCCAGCGCGCTGGCCGCCAGTGTCGGATTGTGCTGCAGGCCCAGCTCCACCAGCTCAGCGAGCGTGTACGTGGTTTTTTGCTGGGGAAAGGCATAGACGATCCCACATGCGAACAAAAATACACTCAAACCGGATCGCGCAACGTTTTTTAATGGATTCATGGTGGTTGGTTTCCTTTGATCCCGTATTATAGCGGATTCCCCAGTAAATAGGTAGGAATAAGGAGCGCTGCCGAAGGAGAATATCTCAGGCAGCGGAGAATATCTCGGCGGCGGAAAAAACCTGATCTCAGTCGGCCAGGTATCCGGCGCGGTGAGTGATGCGACAGCCTCCCCGCTTCACCTTGACCTTCAGGGAATGGAATTTCCCATCTTCCGTGTAATCCTTGGGGGAATAATACAGGAGATAATAGTTGTTCATCGCCGCCACGGCATCCTGAAATACTGCGTTCGCATCATAGGAGCTGGCCGTGAAGCCTCCGGTCGCCTCGGCCACCTGAGTAAAGGCACTGAAGATGTCTTCCGACTGCTCCTGGTACGTGACGTGCTGCTCGTTCAGGCTCTCCATCCTTTCAATGCTCAGCTGATGTATCGGATCTCTGGTCACGAACAGGAAGTGTATCTGGATCGATGAGTCGGAAAAGATCCGCTTGATCCTGTCGACATCGAAGGTGATCTCCCTGTGGTAGAAGCTGCCCAGATCCATGAACCCGAAGGCGAGGACGGGATTTTCAGCCGCTTGAGTGACGGAGACGCCGCTGGTGATCTCGTTTTCAATGACGGAGTCGTATTTGGGGATCATCTCAGCCTGGTAGAACATAAACACGTTCTTCTGCCCGCTCTTACTCCTCAAAAAATCCGAGAATTCTACCATCTTCTTTTCGTTCACCGCACGCAGCTGCTCCAGCTGGTCCAGCAGCTCTCGGATGACTGTTTTCCAGTCGCTGGTATCCCAGTAAAAGATCCCGGTGTTTGTGTACAGATCTTCGATGTCTTTGATCAGGGTCTTGTACTCGGTGTTGGCGGTGATGATGTCCGCCCTGAGTTTGGAGTTCAGCTGCCGGATGACGTCCTCCCGGGAGAGCCGGCTCAAGGCGTCC
>CBFDBC010000254.1:0-4597 GCA_965602945.1 uncultured bacterium
AAAAAACAGCGTCTTCCCGTCGCTAGAGAGCCCGATGTGTTCCACGAACGCCTCACCAGGGGTGAGGTCCACAGGCTCCCCTCCCCCGAGTGGCAGGGAGAACACATGGTTCCAGTTTTCCTGCTCGGCCGTAAAAAGGATCCGGTCGTTGGCCGTGAGCTGGAAATTGCGGAAAGAGTAGAACCGGGGCTTCTCCCGCGGCAAACTCTGGATCTCCTTGGCGGTCCCGGTTTTCGGGTCACCCACCCAGAACGCCTGGATCGGGGCGCCGCGGTAGCGGTAACCAGCCTGCGCGACGGCCCCAAACTGCAGGCCGGGGCGCCGGATGAACAGGATCTTGGACCCGTCTGCCGACCAGTGAGGGTCGCCGTCCCGGTCCACGTTGGGAGCGATCCAGATGATCTTCCGCTTCGCAAGGTCGAACACTCCGATGAAGCTGTGGTCGTTCCGCATCGTCACGAAGGCGACCCGGGAACTGTCCGGAGACCAGCGGGGCGAGCCGTTGCTGCCGGCCGCCCGGAACAGGAGCTCGGGCTCAGGAACCTCCGCGGCGTCGGCAGGAGGTTTCAGGGGCAAGCGGTAGATCAACCCAGCCCTGACGATCAAGGCCCAGTGTCCATCCGGGGACAGGACCGGGTTGGCCCCGGTGGCGAGCTTCCAGGGTCTGCCTCCGTCGGTCCGCACCGCCCAGATCTCCTGTTCTCTTCCGTCCGCACCGCTGTCGGAGTTGGTCACCCAGCCCTCGCTGTTGGGGCGCCCGTTCTTGATATAGACGATGGTCCTGCCGTCATCCGTGATGTAGACATCGGGCAGCTCGAACACCTCGTCCCTGGTATACCCCGTGAGGTTCACGGGCATAAAATCCGGGGCGGCCGCGGTCCACACGTTCCGTTCGCCCTTCTCATAGAAGACCCAGGCGATGCGGTCGGCCTGCTTGGCCGAGACCAAGCCCCAGGGATAGGGCGGGCTCAACACCTGCTCCAGCGTGAAGGTTCCCTCGGCCGCAGCCCGGCCCGCATAGCCCAGGACCATCGCAAGTGCCAGGACCCAGATAAACAGCTTTCGATTTTTCATTTCCCCCTCCTTAAATGCGGATTTCATGCCTGCTACAATAATACGACAGGGCCTTTCAAATCAACAGAAATGTAGCGGCAACGGCTGAAAAGCCCAGCCGGACGCTGTGTGAAGTTTCCTAGCGCGACAGATATTCGAGGATCCTCGTGTTCCGGGGGTCCTCCAGAAAAGTGTCGAACTCGATGAAATAGCCGGCCGGGTCATAGCCGACAAAGGCCCGGACCGGTATGCCGGACGCATCCTCCAGCGGGTCCTTGATGGTGACTCCCTTCACCCGGAAGCGCGCATACCACTCGTCGATCTGATCGGTGAAAAAGGAGACGTTCACGGCCTTTTGGTCGGAGAAGTGGTGCAGGCCCTGGGCCTCGTCCACCAGGCCGATGAACCCGGACCGTGATGACGAAAACACCTTGGCGAATCCCTGATCCACGAGTTGGGAGGCCCCGAACACGTATTCATAGAACTCCTGGGCGGCCGGGATATCCTTATAGTAGAGCCAGAAAACGCTGGCACGCACACCCAGCTCGGCCGGGCGTGTGGTGTCCTGGCCCGCGGGCGGATACACGGATTCCACTCCCTCTAGGTGCGCATGGAACTTCACGTTCTGGGGATGGTCCAGGAAACGCTCGAACTCCAGGAAGTAACCGGCCGGATCATAGGCCACGAAACCGCGCGTCGGGTGGCGGGAGGCGTCACCCAGCGGCCCCCGCATCTCGACCCCCTGTTCGGCCAGGTAGTCGTACCACCCATCGATCTCCTCGGTCACGAATGCGAGGGTCACGGTCTTGGGCTCGCTCGGGTCGTGCATACCTTTGGTCTCGTCCACCAGCCCGATGTAAGTCGACTCGGAGATCCGGCATATCCGGGCGAAGCCGTAGTCCAGCACCTTCTCGAGACCCAGCAGACCGGTGTAGAACCGCTCCGCCGCTTCCAGATCCGGGTAGTAAAAGAACACCAGGTTGGCCTGGATCCCGAGCTGTTCCATGCTCTCCTCCTCCTCTTGTATGGCATCTTCCGCCGAACAGGCGATGCCCAACAGAATAAACGCAGTCACTAGACCTACAGCTGCCATATGCTTCATGGTGCACCCCTCATTTTCATCCCTGCTATTGAAAAACAAGCAGGAAAGAATGTCAACCTGAGACAATATACCATTTGATTATACACTGTTTTTGTGTATAATATGTGTATAATCAAGTGGAGGCCGGCATGCAGGTCAGATACAACATCACGATGGATAAAGACGTGTCCGACGAACTGGAGAACATCTCCCGGGAACTGGGGGAGAAAAAGAGCCGCATCATCGAGAAGGCGCTCACCGTGTATTTCGACCTCCTGGACCTAAATCTGGCCCGGAAACGCCTCAAAGACCTTGACGAGGGGCGTGACCACATCAGAACGGCCGAGGATGTCTGGAAAGAGCTCGACATCTAGCCAAGATCATCCATGGATCGAGAGCGCCCATTGTATACGCTGAAATTCCTGGGACAGGCGGTCGACGACCTGAAAAGGATCGACCGGGCCCACCAGAAGATCATCAAGGCCAAGCTCGGGATCCTGGCCGCGAATCCCCTGGCTTTGAAGAACAATATCCGCAGGCTCTCGGGCACGGATGGAGCTATTTTTCGGCTGCGGGTCGGGTCTTACCGGGTTATATTCCAGAAAGAACGGGTCGAGCTTGTCATCCTCATCATCCGGATCGGCCATCGGAAGGATATCTATGCAAAAACCGATGCGAACATCGGATAGCCGACTAAAGCAATGGTGGGATATGAGAGTCATTTTTTCGTTTTTACTGATGATCGTACTGACCGGAGTTCCGGTTCAGGCTCAGGAGAGTGAGAGGCTCCAGCCGGAGGACCTGACCTACCGAGGCGCATTCAGGCTTCCGGATGTGGTTGGGCAGTCCGTTGTGGATGCCTGGGCGTGGGGCGGGCATGCCATGGCGTACTTCCCGGATGGAGACTCCTACGGGCCGGAGGACGGCTTCCCCGGATCGATCTTTGCCACCGGTCATGCCTGGGCCCATTTGGTCGCCGAGATCAGCATCCCGGTCCCCGTGATCTCGCCCTCTAAGAATTTAAACGACCTGAACACCGCCGCACAGCTTCAGGCCTTCACAGATATCCTGAATGTGTCGAACCTGGAGATCCCCCGGACAGGCCTGGCCTGGCTGCCACCCCAGGGGGCCCAGGCCTCCGACAAGCTGTATTTCTGCTGGGGCTACCACATGCAGGAAGGTGCGGCAGACCTCACCCACGGATGGTGCGAGACCGATCTGTCCTTCCCTCAAGTCCGTAGAGGATGGTATCTGGGAGGGTGGCCTGTCCACATCAGGAACATGAGCACCAACGATTACATGTGTGAGATACCTGCACACTGGGCCGAGCTGAACACCCCCGGGATGCTTCTGGCCTCAGGCCGCTTCAGGGACGGCGGCTGGTCGGGACAGGGGCCGGCACTCTTCGCCATCGGCCCCTGGAACCACGGGAATCCCCCACCCTCAGGAGCGGCACTGTCCAATGTGCCCCTGATCCTCTACACCTCGACCTATGCCTACAGTGCGGAGAACCACACCATGAACGATTACCATCATTCGGATGAATGGTCCGGCGCGGCCTGGTTGAGCACAGGAGAGAAGTCGGCGGTGGTGTTCGTGGGCACCAAAGGCAAAGGGAACTGCTGGTATGGAAACGAGCAGGGTTCCTGCCTGGACTGTGAAAACCGCGGATGGTGGAGCGACGAATTCAGCGGCCAGATCCTATTCTACGACACCAAAGACCTGGCGGATGTGGCCGCAGGCATCCGACAGTCCTGGGAGCCCCAGCCCTATGCCGTGCTGGAGATCGACGAGTTTCTGTTTCATATCTCATCCAACCAGCAGAAACATCATGTGGGTGCGGCCTGTTTCAATTCCCAACTCGGCTTTTTCTACCTCTTCGAGCCTTTCGTGGATGGGGAAAAACCACTCGTCCACGTCTGGCAGATCGATATAGATCAAGATCCGGAAGAACCCGGCTTTAAAAGGAAAAAATCCTCTGCCCGCCGCTGATCACACCTCAGATTTCTCCAACCAAAGGCTCAAAACAATCGATTCTGAAACCTGAAGCGCCATTTTCGTATATAGATATACCCCATCAACAAACGAGGTGAACGCCATGAAAAAACTCTATTTCGTTTCACTGTTCATATGTGTCGTCATCCTATCCGCAACTCCGCTGACGGCCCACGAGATCCACGACGCGGCCCAGGCCGGCGATCTGGCCAAGGTCCGCTCCCTGCTCGAGGCCGATCCGGATCTGCTCGAGCTCAAGAACGAGAACGGGAAGACCCCGATGCATTTCGCGGCCGAAAGCGGCAGCGTGGAGCTCATCCGCTTCCTGCTCGACAAGGGGGCGGCCGTAAACGCCAAAAACATCGCCAGCGAAATCCCCCTCCACTATGCCGCAGGGTGGTGCCACCTGGAGGCGGTGAAGCTCCTGCTCGACCGCAAGGCGGATGTGAGCATCCGCTCGAACGAGGG
>CBFDBC010000255.1:0-4499 GCA_965602945.1 uncultured bacterium
CCCACCTCGAACTCAGGCCGTTTCTCCTTCCTGCTGTTCAGGCTGGAACCGACGTCGCCGGCCATGGCGGTCTTCATGCTGCTGCTCCTTACCGCCGTCTTCCTGACCCTCGCCTGCCTCGTCTTCTCCTTCAAAGAGTATATACTGGACGAGTGACCGTCTCTTACTGAATCTTACTGACCGATACCGCCCCGGCCTTCTGGTAAAGTTACTTCTCTTCCTTCTCCTTGGTCGGCAGCTCTTCCTTGAGTTGTGCCAGCACCTCATCCGGAATGCTGGCGTCGATCATGACGTGGTCGGCAGCGTGGCTGACGGTGACGGAATTCAGGAGATCGCCCAGCTCGGGTTTGTCCTCGGGGATCATCATTGCGCCCATCGCCTTGAGGCCGTTCAGCATGTCGGCGATCTGTTTGTTGGCATCCGGATCATCGCTTTCCGCCTTGATCTTCACGGTCACCATGGCGTTTTTGTGATCGAAATTCAGGACCAGAGCATTCATGTTCTGGAGCGATTTGAGTTGGGGGTTCCCCTCAGCTGCCTTGGCCATGTCCTCCTTGGGAACCAGCATGGCACCCCAGAATATGGTGTCCTTTTCGGCGCGGTCCAGGACACCGGCCAGGGCCGCGTTCTTGAACACGTTGTCCTTCGTCTTCTGCATGACGTCGATGCAGCTCCGGACGCTGCCGCCGTTTCCGATCACCACGTTGGACGCATCCAGGAAAGCGAAGACACCGTCCTCGTCCATCTCCGGCGAGTAGACGGTGACACCGTTGTAATCCTCGGTCGTGATCTCGGCCTCGACTTTCTCCTTGATCATGGCCAATGCCTTGTCCTTATCGTAGCGCAGGTTGAGCACGGCCGCCCCCTCCTGATTGCTGCCCAGCCCGCCGGAAAGTATGCCCACAGCGACATAGAAGATGTCTTTCGTGGGGTCGATGCCTGATCCTTCCACGAATTTCAGATATTCTTCGTAGTTTTCGTCTTCCTGGATCAGCTTGTTCGCCAGATCTGTCTGCATGGCGCGGTGGATGTCGACGAAAAACACGCCCTGTGCCTCTACCGGCAAGTACTTGAGGACGTCTTCCGGCTTGGCGGAGCCTGCCTTCGCCGTTTCCCCGGTGCTGCAAGCTGTGGCCCCGATAAACATGAGCCCCAGTACCAAAACGAGTATAGTTGTTCTTTTCATTGATCGTACCTCCTGTTGATTCTTACGGATTCTCCCTGATTTTGTTCCCACCGACTATAACAAAAACCTTTGCAGGTAGGCAATGTTTTTTTACTGCTGCAGGATTGCCCTAACTGTCTGTATCCGTAGATTGTCTGATCAGTCTAGGGAGTTGATGAGGAATGCCAGGTGGAAAGCGATCCGGACGGGCAGTTTAGGAAAAGCTTCGTTTCCTGCTTGGGACTACTGTAGAAAACGGAACAGGTACATCTGGCTGGAATAAAGCCAACAGCGGATCCAGACCAGGGAAAAAACGAACAGCTGGAGCAGCAGGAAGGCCGAAAACACGCCGAACAAACCCGTCTGCGGTATCAGGGACCGGAGCAGGACATACAAAACCGTCACACCGGCCTGGACGAAAATCAGTAGCCCGAAGAGGCCGAGTGTGGCACCCGGATGCCTGAAAACGAAGCGGAATCCGTCAAGGGCCGCCCTGAGGACATTGTGCCGGTCCCGGACCACCGTCGTGATCCGGGCGTAATCGAAGACCATCTGAAAAAATAGGAACACGAACAGGAGGGCGATGCTGACCAGCAGATTGAGTATGAAGGGCGTGATCTCCGAAGCAGCCTGCTCTGCGGCCCCCTCCACCAGGGAGCCCAACCAGCCGGACAGCGGGCCCACGCACCCGATGAGAAACACCCATCCCAGGAGCAGGATCCCCAGGAATCGAACAGCGTAGGCCACCGTATCATTCAGCAGGTCCTTCAGGAAGAAGCGTTCCTTTTGGGCATTGTAGGTGGCCAGGATCCCTCCGGAAAGGAGCGAGCGCAGGATCAGGTAAAGGAGTCCCACAGCCAGCAGCAGAGGCGGAAAGCCGAGGAATCCGCCCCGCAGGAGGCCCTCCAGGTTTAGCAACGGCCCTCCTTTTCCGATAAGGGCGGGGGTGAAGGTGCCGGCCAGGCCCCAGCTCCGGTCCCGGAACTCTTCCCACCACAGGTAGTCGAATCCCTGTGCCATGCGCTCTCCCACGAGGCTCGAGCCGAAAGAATCGTCCAGGGAGTGGAAAAGTGGGACGGCCAGGAGCAGGGACAGCAGCAGATTCAAGACATAAATGGCGAGGATCATCCTGGGGAGGGAAGCCGACTGCCTGAATCCTTTCGCGACGTTGAGGATAATTTTCATGTGTGTTATCCGAAGCCTCAGCCGCCCATCACAGTGAAGAACTCCAGGGCATGCTGCAGCCAGTGCAGCCATATGGCAGTCCATTTCCAGGGCGCCAGACGATCCGGTTTGAGCGTCAGACCGTTGTTGGTACGGTCTGTGTCCAGGGCGTAGATGAAATCCGGATCCACCACCGCCCGGGTGACCCTGGACTGCGTGAGGTATTTCAGCTTCTTCCAGCGATACTGCCCGTCCCAGTCCTCTGTTATCATGCGGCCGTCTTCGAACCAGACTTGGATCCGGACCGGCACCTTGACCTCTCCCAGCCTTCTCACCAGGACCTCGGATTCATATTCCGGGGAGTTCCGGGCCCCGGCCTCCTGCCCGCTCCGGTATGCCATCCTAAACAGGCCCTGCTGGGGCAAAACGGCGCGGTTGGTGATCCCTCCCAGAGCATAGTCCAGTTTTCCGGAACCGTGAACGATCTGGTCCAGGAACCAGCCCATGTCCTCTCCTGCGAATTCCGACACCACGTCAAAGAAGTCCTGGGGGCGGGGGTGTTTCCACCACCAGCGGGAGGAATAGGCCTTCATCATGGGATCGAACACCTCTTCCCCCAGGAAACGCCGGAGGGTGAGCATCAGGAGCTGGCCTTTGGCGTAGGCGTTGGCTCCATAGGATCCTCCGTCCATATACTGCCAGGAGAGGCGCTGCATGTCGTCCCGGTCGGAGGTCATGCGGTGTCTGGAGATCCCCTCGGATTCGATGGGGATACGCACCTGGGAGTATGTGACCGGAATGCCGAAAAAGCGGCGGGAATAGACCGGTTCCCCGTAGGCGGCATGGGTGATAGCCGCATCCAGGTAAGAGGTCATGCCCTCGTCCATCCAGGCGTTTTCGAACTCGTTGGTTCCCAGCAGCCCGTAGAAATAGCCGTGCCCGAATTCGTGGATGGTCACGCCTTCCGGGCTCGGGACTCCCTCTGGGCTCAGGAAATAGGCGCCGCCGGTAAAGAAAGTGGGGTATTCCATCCCCCCCGAGCGGCTGTTGTAGGCCGGGTCCACGCACGTGGCAGTCGAGTATGGATAGTCCCCGAACCAGAGGCTGGCGTATTTTATCGCGTTCTTGACCGCTGCCATGTAGCGGGCCTTCAGGCTGCGGTGGTGGGGCTGCAGCAGCAGGGTGATCCCGGTCGCTTTTCCTGGAGCAAATTCATATTAATCTGTGAAGCGCAGCAGATCGGGCGAGGCCACCCAGGCAAAATCGTGGACGCGGTGCGGGTGGAAGTGATGCGTGGGCGTCCCGTCTCCGTTGTCCTGTTCCTCACGGTGATCCCCGGTCGCTTCGATAATGAAGGCTGAGGGGAGCGTGATCTTGACGTTATAAGTGCCATAGTCTGCGAAAAATTCTGAGGAACTGTGGTACTGATGGCAGTTCCAGGTCCCATCCTGAAAGACACCCAGCTTGGGGAACCACTGGGCGATGAAGTAGTAGTCCCTTGTGACCCCGGTCCGGGAGATGGGCTTGGGCACCTGGGAGGCGAAGGAGATTACCAGGTCGAGGGACTGGCCCGGTGCCACGGGTTGAGGAAGGCGGACCGAGAAGACCGTTTGGTCGAAGGGATTCCCATCGTCCGGCTGGCGATAGCGGACTCGCGATGTGAGGTCATAGGCTTCGAAGTCCGGGCTCTCGATGATCCGGATCGCGCTCACACGGCAGTACCCCCAATCACCCGGCCCGTATCCGGTGATGCCTCCCCCTCGTTGCGCGCGTTCCCTGAGGAATGTGCTCCGGTTGTTCTGGAAGGCATTCCAGTAGAGGTGGAACCAGATCTCAGTGGCCGGGCTTTCCGAGGCGTTGGTCCAGGTCACCCACTCCTTGCCGCTGATGGAATTCTGTTCCGGATCCAGGGTCACATCCATAAAATAATTGGCGATCTGGGGACAGAAAGTGTCCTGGGCAGGGACGAGACCGGGGGCAACCAGGCTGAACGCTGCTAGGAATACCAAGGCTTTTAGGGACAAAACAACTCCTTTCGTTTTCCAATATTAAAAGAGACAGGGGTTTTTTACAACCTCATAATGATTTGCACGGGTTTGGAATTCCTCACCAGAGCTTTCAAAAAAAGGCGGATTGTAATATACATGTAGAAAAACCGGACGGCCTGGCA
>CBFDBC010000256.1:0-4486 GCA_965602945.1 uncultured bacterium
CAATCCAGAAGCGGACGCGATCGTGGTCAACTTTTGCAACGTGGACGTGGTGGGTCATATCGAGGACCCAAAAGCCGTAGTGGCTGCCGTAGAGTCCGTGGATCGTGAGCTGGGCCGGATCGTGGATGCCTGCCGGACCCGGGGTGTGACCCTGGCCATAACCGCCGATCACGGGACCGTGGAGGACTGGCTCTATCCGGACGGCCAGGTCAACACGGGACACACACGTAGCGAGGTCCCGTTCGTGCTCCTGGATTTTTCCCGGGAGATCCCCGAGGATCTCCAGGTTAGGGCCGAGGGTGAGCTCGGCGACGTGGCGCCGACCGTTCTGGAGCTCTTGGGGATTCCCGTGCCCGGAGAGATGACGGGGCGGAGCCTCCTGGATGGCCGGGAATCCGTGCCCGCTGCCCGGGACAAGGTCCTGCTGCTCATCCTGGACGGGTGGGGGCTGAGAGAAGAGGAGCGCGGTAACCTCATCCGGGAGGCACGGACTCCCAATTTCGACTCTGTCTGGGAAGCCTTCCCGCATGCCCGGCTGCAGGCGGCGGGAGAGGCGGTGGGCATGCCTCCGGACACCGTAGGAAACTCGGAATCCGGGCACCTGCACCTGGGAGCGGGCAGGAGAATACTGCTGGACCGCGTGCGTATCGATAAGTCCGTCGAAGATGGAAGTTTTCAACAGAATCCGGCGTTCCGCTGGGCCATGGGGGAAGCCAAGCGGGAAGGCAGGGCCCTGCATCTCCTGGGGATCGTCTCCCATTACAGCTCCCACGGCACCATCCGGCACCTGTTCGCTCTGCTCCGGATGGCCCGTGATATGGGACTGGAGCAAGTCTTTGTGCATTCGCTTATCGGGAGAAGAGGGGAGAGGCCGGAAAGCGGGGCCGTGTACGTGTCCAAAGTGGCGGATATGTGCCGATCGCTCTCCGTGGGTCGGGTCGTCACGGTCATGGGCCGTTTCTGGGCCCTTGACCGAGAGGAGAACTGGGACCGTATCGAGAAAACCTACCGGGCTTTGGTCAGGGGAGAGGGGACACACGTACCCCTCCGTTTGTGAGCCTCCTGTCCGGCGGGCAGGTTGCCAGGGAACTTTTGCACGGCCTGTGCGTAAAATAGGTATAGATCATGAGCGTTGAAGTCAAGAAACTGCATTTCAGCTACGGCCGGATCAAAGCCCTGGACGGTGTGGATCTTAAACTGCCCCGGGGAGCCATCGGCCTGCTGGGCCCCAATGGGGCGGGGAAGAGCACCCTCATCCGGATCCTGCTGGGATTCCTGGTCCCTCAGCAGGGCCAGGGCCGGGTGCTGGGCTACGATATCCGTACGCAGCAGGCACTGATCCGGCGGTACGTGGGCTATATGCCCGAGGACGACTGCCTGATCCCCGGGATCGACGCCGTGTCTTTCACGGCGTATCTGGGTGAACTTTCGGGTATGCCCAGACAGGAAGCCATGAAGCGTGCCCATGAGGTACTGTATTATGTGGGATTGGAGGAGAGCCGCTACCGCCTCCTTGAGACCTATTCGAGCGGCATGAAGCAGCGGCTGAAGCTGGCCCAGGCCATCGTGCATGATCCCAAGTTGATGTTTCTGGACGAGCCCACCAGCGGCCTCGATCCCCAGGGAAGGACCGATATCCTGGAGCTCATCACGGACATATCCTCCAAAAAGGACATCCAGGTGATGATCTCCTCCCACATCCTGTCCGACATCGAGAGCACCTGCTCCTATGTCCTGATCCTGAACAAGGGAAAGGTGGCATCGGAAGGCAAGATCAGCGACCTCAAGCAGATCGATTACAGCCTGTTCGAGCTCAAGCTGTACGGGGAGACCCCCGAGTTCATCGGCCGGCTCGAAGCCCTCGAATGCCGTGTCGAAGAGATGGAGGACCGGTTGATCAAGCTGTACATGCCTCCCGGGAGAAGCCCTCAGGATATCTTCCGGATCGCAGCGGAGGAAAAGGTTCAGATCCGGCATTTCGTCAAGAGCCAGACCTCTCTGGAAGACCTCTTCGCCCGAGTGGTGGGAGTGGACTGATGACCATCAAAGAAAAGGGTTACGCGCACTGGGACGGTGAGTTCAAGGACACCCGCTTTCGTTGGGGACCGATCTCCCGCTACGCCATCAAGCTGTCCTTTCGCAGGAGATTCTTCAAATTTTTGTTCTTCTCGACCCTGGTACCGGCCCTGTTCACCCTGACCATGATCTACGTCTCCGAACGGTTGGAGGACTTCGCGTTCCTGACGAACGACACGGACGCCCTCTCTTTTTTCGAGGTCAATCCCGTATTCTTCATGCGCTATTTCAGCGAATGGCTGCTGTTCATGATCGTCCTCCTGCTGGTCTTCTGCGGCGCGGGGCTGATCGCCGACGATCTGAAGTACAACTCCCTGCAGCTCTACTTCTCCCGGCCCCTTACCAAGAAAGACTATTTCCTGGGCAAGGCGTCGGTCATCGTGTTTTTCCTTGCCCTGATCACCATGGTCCCGGGTTTGGTGTTCGTGGTCATGAAGCTGCTGTTTGCCGGCAATCTCCAGTTCCTCCGTCAGTATCCCTGGCTTCCATTTTCTGTGGTGGTGTACTCGGCCTTCATCATCCTGTTTTTCACCTTCTACACGCTGCTCCTGTCATCGCTCAACAAGAACCGGCGCTATGTGGCCGTGCTGATCTTCGGGCTCTATGTGTTCACCGACATCCTGTTCGGGATCTTCCACGGCATCTTCCGCAATCCCTATTTCGCCCTGCTGTCCATCAAGAACAACCTGAAACAGGTCGGGAGCGTGCTGTTCGGTCTGGACCCTCAGTACGACATCCCCTGGGTACTGTCACTCATCATCCTGGCCGGGTTCTGCGTGTTTTCGGCCTTCGTCCTGAACAAAAAGATCAGAGGCGTCGAGGTGGTGAAATGAGCCCCGTCATCGAAACCCGCAGCCTGTCCAAATGGTACGGAAACGTGTTGGGCCTGAACGATGTGACCATATCTGTCGAGGCAGGCATCACGGGCCTGCTGGGGCCCAACGGGGCGGGCAAATCCACCTTCATGAAATTGATCACGGGGCAGCTCAAACCCAACATCGGCAGCGTGACGGTAGCCGGCCGCCGGCCCGGCCGGGATTTCAAGCTGTTCTCACGCGTGGGTTTCTGTCCGGAGCAGGACGCGTTTTTCGAGGAGATGACGGGATGGCAGTTTCTCACCGGGCTCCTGCGCCTCCATCATTTTTCACCGAACGAGGCCGAAGACAAGGCCGTAAAGGCGCTTGAGATCGTGGAACTGTTCGGCGACAAGGACCGTTCGGTCCGTTCCTACAGCCGGGGTATGCGTCAGCGCTTGAAGGTCGCTCAGGCCATCGCTCACGAGCCGGAAATCGTGTTCCTGGACGAGCCCCTTAACGGGCTGGATCCTCTGGGCCGCCGCAAGATAATACGCCTGATAAAGGGCTACGGCAGTGAGGGGAAAACGGTCGTTGTCTCCAGCCATGTGCTGCCGGAGATCGAGGCCATGACCAATTCCATCATCCTCATCCATCAGGGCAAGATCTTTGCCCAGGGCGACATCCACTACATCCGGGACCTCATCGAAGCCCACCCCCACATCATCTCCGTGAAGTGCAGCGACCGCCGCGGCCTGGCCTCACACATCATCGGTGAGGAGTATGTGATCAAGGTCGATTTCGGGGCCGGGGAGGACGAGCTGCTGGTGGAAACCCGCAACCGCGACAAGTTTTTCAGCCGCCTTCCCGAGATCTTCGTCCAGAACGGGATCGAGGTGGACGAGATCACATCCCCGGACGACAACCTGCAGGCCGTGTTCGACTACCTGATCGGGAAATAGACAATGAAGGAGACACAAACCAGCATGGATGAACGGGCCTATTTTTTCCGCTCCTTCAAGGACGTGTTCGGTTTTTTCTTTTCCCTGGGAAAACGTGCCCGCAAGACCAAGGTATTCTATCTGATCAGCTTCCTGCCCGTGGTGATCGCGTTCGTCATCAAATTTTATCAGATATTTTCCGGAGAGAACCGCTTTGAGGGAATCTACATCTTCACTAACATCATAATGGTTTTCTACCTGCAGTTCCTGATCTTGGTCCTGGCGCTGTTTTTCGGGACCTCGGTGGTTTCCGAGGAACTGGAGGGGAAAACCCTGACGTATCTCACCACACGACCGCTGCCCAAATCAGCCCTTATCCTGGGGAAATACGCAGCCTACACACTGCTGGCCGTCCTGATGACCGCGGGCAGTGTCGTGATCGCGTTCCTGGTCCTGAACGTGAAGGATCTCCTGGATTTCTCGCTCTATAAACTGCTGTTCAAGGATCTGGCGGTCCTGACCCTGGGCGTGATGTGCTACACCGCCTTTTTCACCTTTGTGGGGACGTTCATGAAACGCTCCATCATGTTCGGTCTGATCTTCAGCTTTGGCTGGGAAAATGTCATCCAATACTTCCCCGGGTCCACACAGCGCTTCGCGATCGCCCATTACCTC
>CBFDBC010000257.1:0-4486 GCA_965602945.1 uncultured bacterium
CTGATTGTAGACCACCATGGTCGCCAGGATCAGGATGATGGAAAGGGAGAACTGGGTGACCACCAGGATGCGTCGAAGCGAGCCTGTGCGGGCCTGCCGATTCGACGGCCTCTTGAGCCAGGACCGTGCCATGAGGTTATTCCTCAGCACATTGATGGGCTCGAAGGAAGAGAGATACAGGGCCGGATAGAGCCCTGCGAGGAGACCGGCCAGGCAGGTGATGCCGAGGAGCCCCAGGAGAACCATAGGATCGAAGATATCAAACGACAGGCTCTTGCCAGTCAGCCCGTTGAAAACCGGCATGAGCAGCCAGGCGGATATCACCGCAAGGAAAAGAGAGAGTAATGCCATAATTAGGGATTCGCCGAAGAACTGTTTGATCACCTGGATTCGGGCCGCACCCACTACTTTGCGCAGACCGACCTCACGGGCCCGTTTCTCCGCCCGGGCCGTGGACAGGTTGATGTAGTTCACGCAGGCGATGAACAGGATGAACAGTGCGATCAGGGAAAATAGATACACATATCTCTTGTTGCCGAGCGGTATGTCATAATTTCCGAGCGGATTCAGGTAGATGTCCGGCAGGGCCTGGAGGGCGAATGTCAGCTGCTTCTCCACGACCTGCGGGCAGCCATGCCTTTCGGAGACCTCGTTCAGTTTCCGGGTCAGCTCCTCCTCGTTCCTGGTAGGAGAGGCCTTGAGGTAGGTCATGAAATTAAAATCCCCCCATGCCAATCCGGCCCAGCGGACGAGCTTGTGGGGGAGCACAAAGTCGAACTGCAGGTGGGAGTTGGCGGGGACATCCGCCATCACCGCCGCGATCCGGATATCGGCCCGGCCCTCCATCTGAATGGATTTCCCCAGGGGATCCTCATCACCAAAATACTTTCGGGCCAGGCTCTCGGTCAGGACCATGTTGAGCGGATAGGCAAACGCGGCCCGGGGATCTCCCTTCAGGATCTCGAAGGAGAACATATCAAAGAAAGAGGGGTCCGCGGAGATACCATTTTCCTCATAGAACGCCTTTTCCCCGCGCTTGAACACGAAACGCGGCGCCTTCAGGACACGCACAGCATCCTCGACCTCCGGGATCTCGGCGATGATGGCCGGCGCGAAGGGGGCAGGCGAACCGAAGAAGCTGGTCTCTGTGCCGATGCACGTCACACGGTAGAGGTCCTGCTTGTGTGCATGGAACCGATCGAAGCTCAGCTCGTCCCGAACCCAGAGCAGGATCAGTATGGTACAGGCCATGCCGATGGCCAGGCCGGCGATATTGATAAACGAATAGCCCTTTTGCCTGATCATATGCCTGTAAGCCAGTTTGGCGTAGTTTCTGAACATGGTGATTCTCCAGTAGAAAAAATCCTGTACATAGGCGGGAAGGGCCTTGACGAGCTGTACCCTGTACCATATCCAGGCGGGGCGGCGCCCCTTTTCACTATAAATGAGCTGAAACGTCTCCGCCACGTCACCGACCAGTGAGCAGGCGCCCTTTTCCGGAAACATCCGTGTGAGCAGCCATTCGGAGAACCGGGGCGGCCGGATGTAGGTCTCTTCGGATACCATCTTCAATCCGCCGTCGAAAACTCCGAGATGTCGGACCAGATCTTGTCCTGGACCTTCTTAATATGCTCGAGGGTTTGGGCACCCAGGGAAGTCATGCTGTAGATCCGTTTGCTGCGTCCGCCGCGCTGGGGGGTGGGCTCCGCCAGATAGGATTCCAGCAGTCCCTTCTTCTCGAGTCGGGTCAACATCACGTGTACTGCTCCGAACGCCCAGGTCGCGCCGGTGTCTTTCGTGAGCTGGTTGCGGATGGCCACGCCGTAGGCCTCCTTACGGAGCCGCATGACGGCCAGCAGGATGTATTCCTCGGAGCGGGAGATAAATTTTTTGGTCATGTTCGCCTCATATCTCCTACAACGTAGTATATTAAACCCCCCGTGTCAAGAACTTTTTTACTACAGTGTAGGAAATTAAGGAATGGGCCGGTCAATCCTCGTCTTCGAAGAGTTTTTTAAGCTCCGGGATCATAGGTTGGATCAGCGCCAGGTCGAGCTTATGCACGCTCTGCTGCATGGCGCCCTGCTGGCCCCCCATCATCTTCTGGGTGGCTCTGAGGCGTTCGACCATCTGTTTCTTCATGGCTTCCGACACCCCGGCGGTGGACTCGATATCCTTGATCGCCTTTTCGATCTCGGGATCCATCTGTGCCATTTCCTTCTTGTGCGCCAGCGAGACATAACCCATAAAAATGGTCCCCATCTTCATGAAGAAGGTCTCGTCCCAGCCGTGCTTTTTCAGGAGCGCGTTGAATTCTGCGCTAGCCTGGACAGCTTCGGGGACGGTGTAATCCCCCTCTTTGGCCTCATACTTCATTCCCAGTTTCTCCATCTCCTCTTTGACCAGTGGAAAGGTCTTGATGAACCGCTCCACATCCCCCTTTTCGAGAACGGGTTCGGCGGATTCCTGGGCGATAGAAAAGCAGGGAATCGCCAGTAAAAGAATTAGCATAAGCCTCAGGGATACCTTAAACATGAGATCCTCCTTCCTGTTTTGGTACTTCACGTCTGACCTTCGCTTCAGTATAACCCAATACGCGGGGATTACTCAATGCCTCGACATCTATCATAACGCAGATTGTTCTGAGGATATAGTTCTCTTAGAATCACAGTTTGGGGCCCTAAACTTAGCATCTAAGCGAATATTTGTGCCACTCTAAGGTGTTAATTGATTCTTTTTCAACAGGTTAAAATGGTCGGAGCACGGATTAACAGAAATCGGTTGCATTCTCCGCCCAAAAAGCATATTTTTTTCCCTGAGACATAACGATCCCAAACCCGGTTGGTGCCGTATCCAACGGTTCAAGCCGCTCGGCTCAACGAGGAGGTTCCATGAGACGTGTGAAAACGAAGGTCATTTTCCCGGCCGCAATCGCCCTCTTACTGGCGATGGCATGCCCGATGTACTCACAAACAGCAGCGACGGAGACATCCGATCCTACCCATGGCCTTAAATGGCGGCAGATCGGCCCCGCTAATCCCGGAGGGCGCATCACCGATGTGGAAGGCGTCGAGAGCAATCCCAGCATCGTCTACGTGGGCGCGGCCACCGGAGGCCTGTGGAAGACCGTCAATGCCGGGATAACCTGGGAGCCGATCTTCGATGACCAGCCCAACGGCTCCATCGGCGACATCGCCGTGTCGCTTTCCAACCCGGACATCCTGTTCGTGGGGACCGGGGAGCCCAACAACCGCAACTCCTCCCCCTGGGGCTCGGGCGTCTTCAAATCCACGGATGCCGGAGAAACCTGGGAATTCGTGGGCCTGAAGGACACCCATCACATCGGCCGCATACTCATCGATCCCCGGAACCCGGATATCGTGTATGTGGCGGCCCTGGGACGCCTCTGGGCGGTGAACGAGGAACGCGGGCTGTTCAAGACCGAGGACGGGGGCAAGACCTGGAAAAAGGCTCTCTATCTGGATGAAAAGACGGGAGTGACCGATGTCGCCATGGACCCGGAAGACAGCGGCATCCTCTATGCCGTGGCCCACGAGAGGCTCAGGGACCGGTTCGACGCCGGAGACCCGGTCGACCAGTGGGGACCCAAGGCGGGGATCTACGTCACCAAGGATGCGGGCGCTACCTGGACCAAAGCCGGCCAGGGTCTTCCCACTGAAGAGTGGGGCCGCAGCGCCGTGAGCACCTCGCGCAGTCAGCCCGGTACGGTCTATGCTCAGGTCAGCACACAGAAGACGCAGGGAAGGCCCGGCCCTCCCAAGAACAAAGAGGGAAAACCCGATCCCAACCTGGGAGGCATATTCAGGTCCACGGATTACGGTGCGACATGGCAGCACATGAACACCTTCAACAACCGGCCCTCCTACTACAGCCAAATCCGTGTGGACCCCAACGACGCGGACGTGATCTGGACCTGTGGATCCCCCCTGGGATACTCCAAGGACGGGGGAACCACGGTCAAGAGCGGGCCGGTGGTCCAGGGCCGGACCCACATCGACTACCATGCCATCTGGATCGACCCCACGTCATTGTGGGAGGAGACGGCGGGATCAACATCACGTTCGACCGCGGGGACAACTGGGAGGTGATCACCTCGATCTGCCTGGCCCAGTTCTATGCCATAACGGCCGACATACGCAAACCCTACTACGTGTACGGCGGGCTGCAGGACAACGGCAACTGGGGAGGGCCCAGCCGCTCCCGCCGCAATTCCGGCATCGTGAACGCGGACTGGTTCCCCCTGAGCAATGCCGACGGATTCGTGAACCTGGTCGATCCCACCGACTTCAACACGGTCTATTTCGAGACCCAGGGAGGGATGCTGCAGCGTCTCGACCTCAGGACCGGTCAGACCTGGTTCCTGAGGCCGCAACCCCCCCGGCCCCAGGAAGGCGAGCCGCGCGAACGGTTCCGTTTCGACTGGAACGCTCCGGTCATCATCTCCCCTCACAACTCTCAAACCCTG
>CBFDBC010000258.1:0-4485 GCA_965602945.1 uncultured bacterium
AGAGTGGACGTGAGGTCACTTCATATTCAGGCGCTGGCGGAGGAGCTGCTCGAGCTGGCTGAAGGATGGGATATCCGGGAAGATCTCGACCAGGCGGGACGCGTATTTCAAGGCCTCTGCGAACCGGCCCAGGTCGCGGTTCATGGTGGCCAGGGCATAGAGGAGGTCACGGTCAAAGGGATGCCGCTCCAGGGCCTCATCGAGAACCGCCAGGGCCTCCTGGGAACGCCCCTGGGAGTTAAGGGCGACACCGTAGACATAACCGAAGCGGCTGTTATCAGGATCCAGCTCGGCGGCTTTTTTCAGGGAAGGCAAAGCAAGCCGCATGTTCTTCCGCCGTGCAAACAGCAGGCCCAGGGAATGGTGGAGGTCTCCGGCATCCGGGATCAACTCGATGCCCTTTCGCAGGACCTTTTCGCCATCGGCATCCCGGTTCTGGGTGCGGTACAGGTCGGCCAGGTTGATGTAGGTGACGGGGAGCATGGGCTCCATTTCCAGGGCCTTGCGATAGGAGGCTTCGGCCGCATCCTGGTTCCCTTCGAAGGTGGCGAGCACGCCCAGGTTGAGGTGAGCCGTGGGATGATCCGCATTAAAGAACTGCGCCCGACGGTACTCTTCCGCCGCGTTTGCGAGCCACTGCTGTTCCTGGGACGTCAGAGAGCCCGGGGAAGCGCCCGCGAGCAGGAAGGCGGTCCGGATCCGGACCAGGCGAACGGGATCGCGCAGCAGGTGTTTGATGTGGGGGACCCGCTCTTCTGCGCCCACCATCTCGAATCCCTGGACCGCGGTCATGCGGATGAGCGGATCGTTATCATAGACACCTTTTTTGAGCGCCTCCAGGGTCTCATTGAAAGGATACCGGGCCAGCAGGCTTAGGGCCGTGGCCCGGACCATGGGCGGGGACTGGGAGTCGTCCGCCAGGGCAAGCAGGCCGTCCCGGGCTTCCGGGTAACCTCGGCGGCCGGCAAAAAATACCTCGCCGTAGTGGGTCTGTCCATCCTGAAGGTCTCCGTACCACTTCTGCGTGAATTCCGCGGCCCATTGGTTGGTCTTGTCCCTGTGGTCGTGGCACAGGATGCAGGCATTGGGTGTCTCGAGCTGGTCGGCCAGGTCGGGGCGCGGGACGCGCATGCTGTGATCGCGGCGCGGGTCGACCACCATGAAGGTGCGCTCCCTCATGTGGCACTCGACACATAGGGCTCCCGTGGACTCGTCCTTGTGGAAGTGGTGGGTAGGACCTCCGTATTTTTCCGGCATGTGGCAGCGGAAGCACAGGGCATTGCCCTGCGCGAAAACCCGGCCGCTGTGGGGCTCGTGGCAGTCTCGACAGGACACGCCGGCCATGTACATCTTGCTCTGCAGGAAGGATCCGTACACATAGACTTCTTCGTAGATCTGGCCGTCGGGATAGTAGAGCTGCTCGTCCAGCAGGCTGGGCCAGTGTGTTTCCATGAAAGAGCGGCCGTGCACATATTCCTGATGGATGTTGGTCCTGCGGGCATGGCAGCGGGCGCAGGTCTCGACCACGGTCTGGGCCTGACGCGGCACGCTGCGCTCCGCCGTCCCCTTCTCGGTGTCCCTGAACACCCAGGCACCACCGTCGGCTTCCTTCAATCGCAGCGCAAGGCCGAGATAGCCCGACGTCTCGATGCGCTGGCCTTTGTCCGCCGCTTCGGCCCAGCGCACGTGTTCGGACCCGGGGCCATGGCAGGCTTCACAGGACACGTCGATCTCCGACCAGGTCGTGTCGTACAGCTCTTGAAAACGGTCGTAGTTCTTGCGCAGCCTGGTGGAATGGCATTCGGCACACATGTAGTTCCAGCGCTGAGTGACGCGGGTCCAGAAGAGGATGTCATCAGAGGCGATGCGCTCCTGATCATAGATGTGGAACCAGCGCTGGCCGCCCTCCTCCGTGGGACGTGTGTCCCAGCAGAGAGGCAGACACTGAAACGCACCCCCGGGGAACTCGATCAGGTACTGCTGGAGAGGGCGGACGCCGAAGACATATTTGACCTCGAAATCCCTGAATTCGCCCCCTGGACCTTCGGTGTTCACAAAGAATCGGCCCTGGCGTGTGAAGAAGCGTGATGTTATCGCATGCTGGGTGAAGGTCGCGTCGTCGAAATCGCCGAGCACCGTCGCCTCCGTGGCTTCGTCCATAGCCAGGTCATGATCGGATCCGACGAAAAGATCATACTGGTTTTTATGGCACTCGATGCAGGTCTGGCGGCCGATATACTCCGGCTGACCTGCCGAAGCCAGAGCATCGGAGTGGTCTGAAACGGCCGGATCCGCGGATTTCTTGCAGCAGAGAGAAATGAGCATCGCGGAGAGCAGCAGCGGGATCCAAATGCGAAAGAGTTGCTTCATGTTGTCCCTATCCCACGATGGTTTTTAGGATGAGTACACGGTACTTGCTCCCCCCGAAAAATGCAAGCCAAAGAGAACTAGGGAAAAAAGGGGACAGGTGCAATTTAAGGGAAAAAAGGGGACAGGCCCCTTTTTGATGTAAAAAAGGGGCCTGTCCCCTTTTTTCTATCCTTTTTTTTGAGTATGATACCTGCGAACCTCATGGAAAATCCCGAAGACCGCTTAACCCGCCGCCGTTTCCTGGGCAAAGCGGCGCTGGGCTGTGCCGTGGGAGCCGGGGCACTGGCCGCGGGAGCCGGCCTCCGCAGTGTTGTCCCTCCACTGACCCGTACCCGTAAGGTTTTCCCGGTTGGCTACCTCCCCGATTTCCCAATCAACACGTTCACCCTGCTCCCGGAACACAAGGTCTTTATCCTTAGGGACCACGAGGGAGTCCGGGCCGTCTCCGCAGTGTGCACACACCTGGGCTGCGTGCTCAAGCGGGTCGAGGATGAGTTCCGATGTCCCTGTCACGGCTCCCGATTCGAAAACAGCGGGCGGGTCCTGTCAGGCCCGGCCCCCAGTGCGCTTCCCTGGTTCAGGGTGGACCTGGCGCCGGACGGTCAGCTTCGTGTGCACACCAACCGGAGGACCCGGTCCTCGGATACGTTCAAGATTTATTGACCATGACCGACATCCCATCAGGCAGCCGGAAATCCCACATCCAGAAGGTTTCACGCAATTTTTTCCTGCACATCCATGCACCGCGTGTCAATCTACGCAGCCTGAAATTGACCACCACTTTCGGCCTAGGAGTGGCGCTCGCCTTTCTTTTCCTGATCCTCATCCTCACCGGAATTTTGCTGATGCTCTACTACACCCCTTCCGTGGGGCAGGCCTACAATTCCGTCAAGGACATCATGTACGTGGTCAAAGGCGGACGCTATATCAGGAATTTACACCGCTGGGCAGCGCATGGCATGGTCATCCTGGCTTTCCTGCATCTGATCCGGACTTTCTTCACGGGAGCCTACCTCAGGGGAAGGAAGCTCAACTGGATCATCGGCGTGGCCATGCTGCTGGTAACGCTCTTCCTGAGCTTCAGCGGGTATCTGCTCCCCTGGGACCAGCTGGCCTACTGGGCGGTCACCATCGGATCGAACATAGCCGCCTCGGCGCGCGAACTCACGGATGCCCTGGGCATGACCCAAATCTTCGACCCGGGAGGATTCGTCAAGAAGGTCCTGATCGGTGACGAAGTGGTGGGCCAGGAGGCGCTCACCCGCTTCTACATGCTACACATCATTCTCCTGCCCTTGACGCTGCTGATCCTGATGGGGGTCCACTTCTGGCGCATCCGGAAGGACGGGGGGCTCATCAGACCCGAGGGCGACACCTCACGGGACATACACACCTGGCCCACCGCGCTGTGGGCCGAACTGTCCGTGCTGGCGCTCACATGCGCCGTATTGATGGCGGTCGCCTTTTTCTTCGATGCCCCGCTCAAGGAGCTTGCCAATCCCCTGCTGCCTGAAAACCCGGCCAAATCCCCCTGGTATTTCCTCGGGATCCAGGAGCTGGTCTCCTTCTCCGCGTTCACGGGGGGCATCATCATTCCGCTGCTCTTTATCGTTTTTCTGGTTTCCGTCCCATTCAGGGATCGAGATGATTTACATGCCGGCGTCTGGTTTGCCGGCAGCTCCGTGAAACGAACGGTTCTCGAGTCGCTGGTCTTCTCCGCGGCGGCAACGATCGGCACCCTATTCGTCCAGGTCAATCTAGGCTGGCTGGGAGATTGGTTCGCCGGGGTTCCCCAGCTCCTCATCAATCCCGGCTCCGTGTTGACTGTCTTTTTCGTGGGATGGTCGTTTATCATCCGCAGGAGGACCGGGTCTGTCCACGAAGCAGCCACGGCCCTGTTCACCTGCGCCCTGGTCGGACTTATCATCCTCACCATTGTCGGAGTGTGGTTCCGCGGGCCCGACTGGGAATTCTTCGGGCTGAGATCGCAGTGGCCGGTTCAATAGGATGAGAGAAAAGGAAGAACGCCTCAACCGACGCTTCCAGCGGCTGACCCTGGCCGGCAGCCTGATTTTTGCGCTGTTTCTGGTCGCGACCGCCTTGAAAGAGAGCCGG